>DASZCC010000104.1:0-4987 GCA_035943485.1 Rhizomicrobium sp.
TTTATCCTATCCCCGTCATCGCCGGGCTTGTCCCGGCGACCAATACGCTCTGTGATGCAGTTGTGCGTATGGGTGGCCGGGACAAGCCCAGCCATGACGACTAAGTTTTGAATGTCTCCCCATACCCCTGCATCGCGCCCAACGTCTTCGCCTCGTACACACCGCGCGCGATCGCACGTGACAGCGTGTCGGCCGCGATGCTGCCCAGCCGCATGACGTTGCGCTGGCGCGGCTCGCCGATCGGGCGTGCGCCGGTCGCGACCGCGAACAGAAGATCGCCGTCGAACGGCGTGTGCACTGGACGCAGTGCACGGGCGAAGCCGTCGGCCGCCATCACCACGATGCGCTGCAACTCGACGCGCGTGACATCGGCGTCCACCGCGACGATGCCGATTGTCGTCGCCTGTCCCGGCAGAGCGCCTTTCATGTCGCCGGGGAGATCGAGATCGCTGGCATGCGGCGCCGTCAGTCTGCGACCGCCGAACTCGCCGTCCTGCTCGAACGGAAACGGCCACAGCACATCCGTGCCGGGGATCACCGGCGAGCCAAGAGAATTCACTGCCACCAGTGCGCCGACCGTGAAGCCATCATCGGTCACAGACGACGCGCTGCCCAGTCCGCCCTTGTATGCGCCCGCACGCGCACCGAGGCCCGCGCCAATATTGCCGAGCGCGAACGAATCTGCCGCCGCATCGAACGCCGCACGGCCGAGATTGCGATAGGGCGGATTCTCGCCCCAGCTCTTGTCGCCGCCATTGGTGAGATCGAACAGGATCGCGGCCGGCACCAGCGGCACCGGATGCGCCGATGGCGACATGCGGAAGCCGCGACCCGCTGCCGTGAGTCCGCTGACAACACCCGAGGCCGCTTCGAGCCCGAATACGGAGCCGCCGGACAGCACGATCGCATCGACTTGCCCGACAAGATTGAACGGATCGAGCAGATCGGTCTCGCGCGTGCCGGGCGCGCCGCCGCGGATATCGACAACCGCCGACATCGGCTTCTCCGCAACAAGCACTGTGGTTCCGGTGATGGCGCTCGCGTCTGCGGCATTACCGACACGCAATCCCGTCACATCGGTTATGAGGTTTCGCGCGCCTTTGCGTACCATGGCGGGCACGCTACCGTTTGCCCGCGCCTCCGGAAAGAGAAAAGCCCATGCATCGACCGCAGCACCTGCTCATTTATGCCGTCACGCTGCTGGCATGGGCGCTGCCGGCGCGCGCGGCTGACACGATCGCCCATCACCATATGATCGCCGCGGCCAATCCGCTCGCCGCTGAAGCAGGCCGCGAGATGATGCGCGAAGGTGGCTCGGCGGTGGATGCAGCGATCGCGACACAGCTTGTGCTGTCTCTGGTCGAGCCGGAGTCATCCGGCATCGGCGGCGGCGCATTCATGATGCTCTATGATCCGAAGACGAAGCAGGTTCTGAGCTATGACGGCCGCGAGACCGCGCCGGCCTCGGCCACGCCGACGATGTTCCTCGATGCAAGCGGCAAGCCGCGTCAGCACTTCGACGCGATACCCGGCGGACTTTCCACCGGTGTGCCGGGCGTGCTCGCGATGCTCGATTTAGCGCATCAAAAGTACGGCCGTCTGCCATGGGCGAAGTTGTTCGGGCCCGCGATCAAACTGGCGCGCGACGGCTTTCCGGTCGGCCGCAAGCTCGCCGCCACGATCCGTGCCTTTCCGCAGATGACGCAGATGCCGGACCTCAAGCGCTATCTGCTGCATGCAGACGGAACGCCGCTGAACGAAGGCGAGACGCTGAAGAACCCGGAGCTTGCCGCGACGCTCACGCTGATCGCGCGCAAGGGCGTGCGTGCGTTCTATACCGGCAAGATCGCGCAGCAGATCGTCGCCGCGGTGAACCATGCGCCGGTCAATCCCGGCAACATGACGCTCGCCGACATCGCGAACTATCACGCGGTGCAGCGTCCGGCAGTGTGCGGTACCTACCGCCGCTATCGCCTTTGCGCGATGGGCCCGCCGAGTTCAGGTGGCGTCGCCGTGGTGCAGATGCTGGGGATGCTGGAGCGCTTCCCGTCATCGTCGCTCGATCTGACGACCGTGTCCGGCGTGCAGCTGTTCACCCAGGCCAGCCGCCTCGCCTTCGCCGACCGGATGAAATATCTCGGCGATCCCGACGTGATCAACGTGCCGGTGAACGGCCTGATCGATCCCGCCTATCTGGCGCAACGCTCGGCGCTGATCGATCCAGCCAAGGACATGGGCACTGCCGTCGCCGGCACACCACCGCAGCGCCGCGCCGATTATGCGCCACAACGCACGCCACAGCTTCCCGGCACGTCGCACTTCTCCATCGTCGACGACAGCGGCATGGTCATCTCGATGACGACGACGGTCGAGTTCGTGTTCGGCTCCGAGGTGATGGCTGGTGGATTCTTCCTGAACAACGAGCTGACTGATTTCTCGTTCGAGCCTGAGCGTGACGGCAAGCCGGTTGCCAACGCACCTGGTCCCGGCAAGCGCCCGATGAGCGCGATGTCGCCGACGATCGCATTCGGTCCCGACGGACAATTCGCAATCGCAAGCGGTTCGCCCGGCGGTCCGCCGATCATCGACTACACGGTGCAGTCCCTGATCGCGATGATCGACGCCCATCTCACGCCGCAACAGGCGGCGGCCCAGCCGCACATGCTGAACATGAACGGCGCGACGGTGCTGGAGACCGGCACACCACTCGAAGCGCTGTCGCCACAGCTGACGGCGATGGGGCACACCGTGGTGATGCACGAGTTGGAGAGCGGGCTGCACATCATCGAGCGCGTGCCAAGCGGCTATATCGGCGGCGCCGACCCACGGCGCGACGGCGTGGCGATCGGCGACTAACCTCTCCCGCGAGCGGGAGAGGACGCAAAATCTTACGTTTAGCGGAGCGTGAGCGTAGCTAAGCGTTAGATTTTGCTAGGTGAGGGGTACTGGCGTGGAGATGCCCTCACCCGATTTGCAAGTGCAAATCGACCTCTCCCGCTTCGCAGGAGAGGTTCGCCCGCGCCACCGCGAACAATCGCCGGAACGGGAACAGCGTCGTCCCGTCCGCGCGTGGCGGATAGGCCTTGTTCAGACGTGCCTTGTAGTCGGCGATGAAGCGCTCGCGTTCGCCGGCGTCCAGCGCATCGACGAACGGGCGCAGGCCTGTGCCGCTCACCCAGTGGTAGACGGCATCCTCGCCCTTCAGCACATGGAGATATTCCGTCTCCCAGATGTCGACCGATGCGGCATGCGGTTTCAGGATGCCATAATAGGCATCGGCGGATTGCACCGCGACTTCACGCACATGCGCGAGCTTTGCCGCCCATGGTCCGGCCGCCGCGGTCTCGCGCATCAGCACATGGCTCGGCGCCTGCATGTTGTTCGGCACCTGGAACGCGAACACACCGCCGGCATTCACGAATCCCATCAGACGCGGCAGCAGCACCTCGTGGTCTGGCAGCCACTGATACGTCGCGTTGGAAAATATAACGTCGTAGGGCGTGGCCGCCTTCCATGTCGCGAGATCGGCCTGTTCCCAGTCCGCCTTCACGCCCGACTTGCGCGCCTTGTCGAGCATCTCGGCGGACGAGTCGACACCGTCGATATGGGCATCGGGCCAACGCGCCCGCATCGGTGCGGTGGAATTGCCTGGCCCACAACCCAGATCGGCGACGCGCGCCGGATTCTCGCTCGGCACACGGGCAAGAAGCTCGGCCGCCGGACGGGTGCGCTCGTCGGCGAAGGCCAAATAGACGGTTGGATTCCAGGTCATCGCAGCATCTCCCTGTCCGGTATCTCCACGCGGAACACAGTGCCAGTCGCGCCGCTTTCCACCAGCGTGATTTCGCCGCCATGGGCGCGTGCGATGTCGCGCGCGATCGCAAGGCCAAGGCCAGAGCCGCCGGGACGCGACGCGGTTGCGAAGGGCTGGAACAGGCGTGCGCGCAGGTTCTCCGGAATTCCCGGACCATTGTCCGTCACGTCGATGCGCACACGCGCGCCAGTACGCGCCGCCGTCACGCCGATGCGGCCGGGCGTGCCACGCTCGACCAGCGCCTCCACCGCATTGCGGATGAGATTGAGCACGACGCGGTAGATCTGCTCGGAATCCGCGTCGATCTCGATCGCGGGGTCTACCGTGTTGGTGAAAGAGATCGGCACCGGCGCGATGCGCGCCTCGATCGCGGCGTCGCCGGCCTCGCCGATGATCGACGACAGGCAGCAGAGCTTGCGCTGCGGCGGCCGTTCATCGGCGCGGCCATAGCGCAGCGTGTTGGTGGCAAGCGACACCGCGCGATCGAGCGACGCGACAAGGCGCGGCGTCAGGCGCTTCACGACCGGATCATCGATGTCGGCCAGCCGGTCCGATGCGAGCTGTGCGTTCGACAGGATGTTGCGCAGATCATGCTGGATGCGCGCGACGGCGGCGCCCAGCGCAGCAAGCCGTGTCTTCTGCTGCAGAAAGCCGTAGATGTCGCTCTGCATCGCGGCGAGCTCGCGTTCCGCCGTGCCGATCTCGTCGGCGCGCGCGCTCGCCTGCACGATGCGCGACGGATCTTCGGGGTTCTCGCGAAACAGCACCATGGCGCGGGTCAGCCGCTCCATCGGGCGCACCATGAAGAAGAAGATGCTGATGAACACGAGCAGCGCGGTGAGCAGCGACACCGCCAACCCCGTCACGATCACGCTCTCTGCGTAGCTCACGAGCGCGGTGCGGATCGGCGCCTCGCCCAGCACGATGCCGACCGATTGCGCGCCGCTGATCCGCGTCGGCGACAGGACTTGCAGCATCCGGTCGTCGCCGCGCAGCAGGCAGTCCATCGCGTTCCACATATCGCCAAGGAAGGTCGTCTTGGTCAGGTCGATCGTGTGGTCGATCCATTCCGGTTGCCCTTGCACCAGGAACAGTTCGCGCTGGTCGGCGCGCCGCAGGGTCACAACATCGGCGCCGGCGCGGCGCAGGAGCTGCTTGCGCAGCATGTCGGAC
>DASZCC010000105.1:0-2270 GCA_035943485.1 Rhizomicrobium sp.
CTCGGCACCGTGGTGCCGGTGACGGACAATTTCTTCGCCACGTTGAACTCGGCGGTGTTTTCCGACGGCACGTTTGTTTATGTCCCCAAGGGTGTGCGCTGCCCGATGGAGCTTTCGACCTATTTCCGCATCAACGCGTCGGAGACCGGCCAGTTCGAGCGCACTTTGATCATTGCGGACGAGGGCAGCTATGTCAGCTATCTGGAAGGTTGCACCGCGCCCAAGCGCGACGAGAACCAGCTGCACGCCGCCGTGGTCGAGCTCGTGGCGCTCGAAGGCGCCGAGATCAAATACTCGACGGTGCAGAACTGGTATCCCGGCGACGAAGAGGGCAAGGGCGGCATCTACAACTTCGTGACCAAGCGCGGCGATTGCCGTGGCGACCGTTCGAAGATTTCGTGGACGCAGGTCGAGACCGGCTCGGCGATCACCTGGAAATATCCAAGCTGCATCCTGCGCGGGAACGACACGGTGGGCGAGTTCTATTCCATCGCCATCGCCAACAATTATCAGCAGGCCGACACCGGCACCAAGATGATCCATCTGGGCAAGAACACGCGCTCGCGAATCATCTCCAAGGGCATCAGCGCGGGCAAGGCGCAGAACACCTATCGCGGCCTTGTCAGCGTGCATCCCAAGGCGTCGAACGCGCGCAACTACACACAATGCGACTCGCTGCTGATCGGCGGCAAGTGTGGCGCGCATACCGTGCCGTACATCGAAAGCCGCAATTCGACGGCGCGCATCGAGCATGAGGCGACGACGTCGAAGATCGCGGAGGATCAGCTGTTCTACTGCCTGCAACGCGGCATCCCGCAGGAAGAGGCGGTGGCGCTGATCGTCAACGGCTTCTGCAAGGAAGTCCTGCAGCAGCTCCCCATGGAATTCGCGGTCGAAGCGCAGAAGCTCGTCGGCATCAGTTTGGAAGGTTCAGTCGGATAATGCTTGAGATCAAAGACCTTCACGTTGCCGTCGACGGCAAGGAAATTCTGAAAGGCCTGACACTCTCGATCAAGGCCGGCGAGGTGCATGCCATCATGGGGCCGAACGGCTCCGGCAAGTCGACGCTGTCCTATGTGCTGGCCGGCCGCGCAGGCTATGAGATCACGTCGGGCACCGTCCACTACAACGGCAAGGACCTCGCCGCGATGGCGCCGGAAGAACGCGCCGCGCAGGGCGTGTTCCTGGCGATGCAGTATCCGGTGGAGATTCCGGGCGTCACGACGCTTACCTTCCTCAAGACCGCGCTGAATGCGCAGCGCCGCGCGCGGGGCGAGAAGGACCTCGACGCGATGAGCGTCCTGAAGCTGGTGCGCCAGAAGGCCGGCGCGCTGAAAGTGTCGGAGGAGATGCTGAAGCGTGCGCTCAATGTCGGTTTCTCAGGCGGCGAGAAGAAGCGGCTGGAGATCGTGCAGATGGCGCTGTTCGAGCCGAAGCTGGCGATCCTGGATGAGACCGATTCCGGCCTCGACATCGATGCGCTGAAGCTGGTGGCGGAAGGCGTGAACATGCTGCGCTCGCCGGAGCGCGCCATGCTCGTGATCACGCATTACCAGCGCCTGCTCGACTACATCGTGCCCGACCGCATCCATGTGCTGGCCAGGGGCCGCATCGTGGCCGAGGGCGGCAAGGAACTGGCGCATGAGCTCGAGGCCAAGGGCTACGAACACATCGTGGGCAAAGCGGCATGAATGCATCAGCCAACACCTGGCTCGATGAACGCCGCGCCGAGGCGGAGAACCGCTTCCGCGCGCTTGGCGTGCCGCATCGCCGGATCGAGGATTGGAAGTACTCCGATCTGAAGAACGCAATCGGCACCGCTAATGACGACGCTGCGGCTGTCTGGGCTGTGGAAACTCTTCCTGAGGGCGTCGAGTTGTTCGACCTGTCGAAGCGCAAAGCTCCCGACTGGGTGAAAGCGCATTTTGGAACATTGCCGCAGAACGTCATGGCGTCGGCGTCCTTCGCGCATGCCAGCACAGGTTTTGCTGTTCGCGTGCCGCGCGGCAACGCGATCGCGGATGCTTTGAAGTTCAAGTTTTCGGGCGCCGGGTCGGCGCGTGCGCTGGTCGTCATAGAGGACGGCGCGGCGCTTACGCTGCACGAGACGCAGGCCGGAGAGGGTTTCGCGAATACCGGCGTCGAGTTCGTCATCGGCGCCAATGCCCAGCTTACGCATATTCGCATGGCCGCCCGCAGCCAGGCGGTGCAGGTCGAGGAGTATGCTGTGAAGATCGCCCGCGACGGCGTTTATCGTGCGCATCTTTTTA
>DASZCC010000106.1:0-3835 GCA_035943485.1 Rhizomicrobium sp.
GCGAGCACAGTCTCCATAAACAATCGCCGGTCGTCGTTCTGCCGGTTTACGGTGACGAGCGCGGTGCGCTGCGCATCCAGCTGGGAGATCATGCGATTGAACGCGACGCCCAAAGCTCCGACTTCGTCATCGAAGCGCTCGACTTCCACCTGGGCCTTCAGATCACCTTCGGTTACACGCTCTGCAGCGCCAATCAGGCTTGAAATCGGCCTGACAAGCCGGTTCGCGGCCCAGAGGCCCAGCCAGATGGCTGCGAGAAGGACGACAAGCGACACGACCACATAGAGCGCCGCAAAAATGAGCTGCACCTCCGATCGATTCTGCTCCAGCCTCTGATATTCGCTGACCGCGACCTTGGTCCGATGAAAGTAGCCGAACACTTTGGGATCAACCTGTCGAACAACCAACAGATAGGCGTCCGTCAAGAACGGCAGATAGATCAGCGCATGAATGATGCCCGTGTCCGGATTGCCATCAACGACGATCCTGCCGGCCCGCGCGTCTGCAATGTCACCGGCACTTGGCTTCAATGCTAGCGAATAGGTGAGCTGGGCACTTTTCGCCAGCTCATTGCCTTTCGAGTCGATCAGAAACGATCCCGCAAGTCCGCGGTCCTTGGTCATGATCGCGATCTTCTCGATCATCAGGCCAAGCCGGACGTGGTTGTGGTTATCCGGATCGAACAGCGCCCGGTCATGCTGAATGCTGTCTGCGATCTCACCGGCGTCGAGAAGGATGTGACGTCCCTGCTCGATCACATATTGGCGGGCGACGTTCACGGCGTTGTCGAGAGCAGTCTGGACACGCGCCGAAAACCAGGTCTCGATCCCGAGGTTAAGCGTGACCGCAGCAAAGATCGCAACGAACACCGCTGGCGTCACCGCAATCAAACTGAACATGGCCACGAGGCGGACGTGCAGCCGAGCGCCCGCCATGCCGGCATTCCGCGCACGCCACAGCCGGACAAGCCGCCAAGCAATCAAGCCAACAAGCGCCACGCTGAAGATCGCGTTGACCGCCAGCAGGGTCACCAGCACGGTTGGCGTCAGATCGACGGGAACGAAGCCGGTGACTGTCGCGTAAGTCAGCACGCCGGACAGCACGGCCAGAATGCCTACGCCAAACGCGAGCAGCGACGGCCGCGAGGCGGACCTAGCCATGTCCAACGGACTGGCGCTTCGAGTCGATGGCGCGGCTTGTGACGAGGCCATAATGGTCCATGGGTGGGCGTGAACGCGCTAAGGGGGCAGCCGCGTTCAACAATCCGTCACAGTGTAGCTGAGCCACAGCATGTTGCAAGAATGTGTCGGCTGGGTGCGGCTCAGTCCACCCGAATACCGCGGATCACCTCAAGCCCAAGGTCACGGATCTTCTTTCGGAGCGTGTTGCGGTTCAGTCCCAGGAGGTGCGCCGCGCGAATCTGGTTCCCCCGGGTCGCTGCGAGGCAGATCGAAAGCAACGGCCGCTCGATCTCCTGAAGGATGCGGTCGTAGAGGCCAGGCGGCGGCAACTTCTCGCCCTGAGCGAGGAAGTACTTCGTCAGATGGCGCTCGACCGCAGTGCTGAGAGACGTCGGTTCGTCGCCCTGCTCTTCAACCATCCGCGATGGCTCTCTGAGTTCGGCCGCGATCGCCGAAGATGGAATCGTGTCGCCAGAATGAAGCACCGCAAGCCGGCGTATCAGGTTCTCCAGCTCGCGGACGTTTCCGGGCCAACGATAGTGCCGAAGCATATCGAGCGCTTCGGCGTCGATGTGCTTGGGCGGAAGGCCCTCGCTTTCTGCCTTGTGCAGGAAGTGGCGCACGAGGTCCGGGACATCTTCGGTTCGTTCCCGAAGTGGCGGCAGACGCATCGGCACGACATTGAGACGGTAGTAGAGATCTTCGCGAAAGAGCCCTTGCTGGATCAGCTGGCGAAGGTCCCGGTTTGTCGCAGCGATGATGCGCACGTCGGTCTTGATCGGTGTGCGGCCGCCGACCGTCGTATACTCGCCCTGCTGCAACACGCGAAGGAGCCTTGTCTGCGCTTCCAACGGCATGTCGCCGATTTCGTCAAGAAACAGCGTCCCGCCTTCGGCCTGTTCAAATCGTCCGATGCCGCGATTGGTTGCTCCGGTGAAGGCGCCGCGTTCATGGCCGAACAGTTCGCTTTCGACGAGTTCCTTCGGTATGGCCGCCATGTTCACTGCTACGAATGTACCGTGGCGCCGCTTGCCGTAGTCGTGGAGCGCGCGGGCAACCAACTCTTTGCCGGTGCCGCTCTCACCCATGATCATCACGGTTAGATCGGTCTGCGTCAGCCGCGCAATAACCCGGTAGATTTCCTGCATGGCCGGTGAACGGCCGATGAGCGGAAGACGATCGTCGCCGCCGCGGGTTTCGCTCGGTGCTTCGCGCTTTCCCGCAGGGCTGGCCATCGCGCGCTGGACAAGCGACGTCAGTTCCTTGAGGTCGAATGGTTTCGGCAGATAGTCGAACGCGCCTCTCTCGGCTGCCGTGATCGCGGTGAGAATTGTGTTCTGTGCGCTCATCACAACGATCGGAAGCTCAGGTCTGATGCGCTTGATGCGAGGGATGAGGTCGAAGCCGTTTTCATCCGGCAGGACTACGTCCGTGATGACGAGGCTGCCATCGCCGGCGGATACCCAGCGCCACAGTCCAGCCGCTGTCCCCGTTGTGCGGACATCGTAACCTGCCCTGCCCAGCGCCTGGTTAAGCACGGTGCGAATGGCCGAGTCATCGTCTGCTATCAGGATGGTGCCAGAAGGCATCCTCAACCTCTCTCGTCAGAGTCAGCCGCCTTCGGCAGAAGGATTCGGAAGACCGTGCGGCGCGGCATGGAATCACATTCGATGACGCCGCCGTGATCGCCGACAATCTTGGCTACAAGCGCGAGACCCAATCCCGATCCGCGCGCCTTCGTCGTGACGAAGGGATCAAAGATGTGAGGCATCAGGTCTGCGGGCACGCCGGACCCGTTGTCACGCACGGTGACCTCAAGCGGCAGGCTTAGCCGCTGGCCGGCGACCGCGGCGCCAAAGCGGACGCCGGGGCGGTAGCCCGTCGTGAGCGTGATCTCGCCGCCCCCTTCAGGAAGGGCATCGGCGGCGTTGCGCACCAGGTTCATGAACACCTGGATGAGTTGATCGCGATCGCCGAGGACAAAAGGTAATGACGGATCAAATGATTCCGTGATGTTCACGCCCCGCGCGAAACTGTTTTCTGCGACCTTGCGGACACGATCGAGTACCTCGTGGATGTTCACCGGCGTGCGCGTGACCGAACGGGTATCGCCGAAC
The DNA here is from genome assembly GCA_035943485.1 of Rhizomicrobium sp. Lineage (GTDB taxonomy): Bacteria > Pseudomonadota > Alphaproteobacteria > Micropepsales > Micropepsaceae > Rhizomicrobium. Next base: position 3,299 of record DASZCC010000106.1, read on the forward strand.
GACTCCATCCGGTCGATCAGGGCGCGAATGCGGTCCGTCTCGTCGCAGATAAGTTGCGTGAGCGTCTTGTCGATGTCTGGTGTCTCTTCGAGGAGCTGAGCAGCGCCTCGAATGCCGGCGAGCGGATTTTTGATCTCATGGGCAAGGACGGCCGCCATTCCATGCATGGAGCGCACAGCGCCGCGATGAAGGAGCTGTCGATCGATCCGGTGTGCAAGGCTGCGCTCTTGCAGCACCACGACGACGGCGTCTTCAGGGTCAGGGAGTGGCGTGACGTTGGTGTCTGCCACGCGCTCACCAAGCCTGGGCGTCGTCAGGTCAACATCGCGCTCACTGACTGAAGCGCCGCGATCGCGAGCCTGGTCGACCAGCTGAATGAGAGGGCTGCCGAAGGGGACGATATCGGTGAGCTTTTGGCGGGTGAGCAATCCCGCCCCGGTGTCGAAGAACTGTTCGGCTGCAGGGTTCACAAATCTGATATCCAGATTCGCGCCCACAACGAGAATGGGCATTGGAAGAGCGTTCGCAATGAGCGCT
>DASZCC010000107.1:0-3115 GCA_035943485.1 Rhizomicrobium sp.
ATCTTGTGCGAGGCGAGCGAGAGATAATCCGCACCCCAGGCCGAGAAGCGCATCTCGCTGTAGCCATTGGAAACTGCATCAACGTGCAGCAGCGAATCCTCGCCGCCTTCGGTGCGCAGGATGGCGTTCAGCGCCGCCACATCCTCGATCACACCGGTCTCGTTGTTGGTCAGGATCAGCGACACCAGCGCGCGGCCTTTGCCGTTCATCAGAAGCGCGCGGAACTCGCCCGCCTCGATGCGGCCATTGCTATTCACGGGGATGATGGTGAGGCGCAGGCCCGGCACGGTTTCGGCAAGCGATGCGGCAACCGACAGAACGCTGTCATGCGCCGTGGCCGCGACCAGCAGGCGCGTAATGCGCTCGCCGCCTTCCAGCGCCGCGGCAACTGCGCCACGAAGCGCAAGCGCGTTCGCCTCAGTCCCGCCACTGGTGAAGATCACCTCGCGCGGGTCGGCGCCGGCGAACGCGGCAACCTGTTCGCGTGCCGTCTCCACCATCGCGCGCGCGGCCCGGCCGGCGGCATGCACCGAGAACGGATTGCCGGTCAGCTCAAGCGCCTTCAGCACTGCGGCCTTGGCCGCCGGGCGGAGTGGCGCCGTCGCGTTGTGATCCCAATACGTCATACTGCTTTCAGGCCGCTTCGCGCGGCTCGCTGCTGTTGGCGGCGGGTGCAGTGGTCGATGCGGCGCAAGGCTGGGCCCGACCCAGAACGCGCTTCTCGACGACGTCGGCCAGCGAAACACCCGACAGGAACACATGGATCTGACGGCCAAGCTCTTCCCACAGGTCGTGGGTCACGCAGCGCGCGCCCTGCCCCGTGCAGCCTTTGGCGCTGCCGGGTTTGCAGCGTGTCGCGTTGATCGGCTCGTCGACGGCCACGATGATGTCGGAGATACGGAGTTCGCCGGACGGGCGGCTCAGGCGATAACCGCCGCCAGGTCCGCGGACGCTTTTGACCAATCCGCCGCGGCGCAGCTTGGCGAACAGCTGTTCCAGATATGAGAGCGAAATTTCCTGCCGCTGTGCGATATCGGCCAGCGAAACCGGGCGGCTTGTCGCCTCGTGCTGGGCGAGATCGGCCATTGCCATCACGGCATAACGGCCTTTGGTGCTGAGGCGCATGACCATTCTCCTTGTCGGGGCGCGTTTTGCCTTGCTTTTCGGGGGCCTAGTCGGTGTAAGAACAGCCCGCGCCAGATGAATCTCCTGGGGCGGATATAAGATGTCCGACTAGGGTGGTCAAGAATACGAGTGACGCAGACCGGGTATTCGAATAAATCAATGAAATCACTAGTTTTAATGTGTGTATTGCGGGGCAATAATCCCGACTACAGCGCTGTCAGAACAAAGCGCAAGGAAGGCCCCAATGCCTGACATTATCCTCCCCGGATCAGCCGGCCGCATCGAAGTCCGTTATCAGCGGCAGAAGAACCCGGGTGCCCCGATGGCGCTGGTGCTGCATCCGCACCCCCAGTTCGGCGGCACGATGAACAACCCGCTGGTCTACGACCTTTTCCATATGTTCCACCGCCTCGGCTGCACCACCGTGCGGTTCAACTTCCGTGGTGTCGGTCGCAGCCAGGGAACCTTTGATTCCGGTGCGGGTGAATTGTCGGATGCAGCAGCAGTGCTCGACTGGATGAACACGCTCTATCCGAACCCGTCGAATGTCTGGGTGTGCGGAATCTCGTTCGGCGCCTGGATCGGCATGCAGCTTTTGATGCGCCGGCCCGAGATCACCGGCTTTGTCTCCATCGCACCGCCGGCCAGCATGTACGACTTCGCCTTCCTCGCGCCCTGCCCGGCGTCCGGCCTCATCGTGCATGGCACGAAGGATCAGGTGGTGCCGGAACCGGATGTGCAGAAACTCGTCGATCGCCTGACGGCCCAGAAGGGCATCAAGATCACCTACGAGAAGATCGACGGCGCGAACCACTTCTTCGACAAGCACGAGCCAGAGGTCGTCGAGACCGTCGAGGCCTACGTCAAAGATATGATGAGCAAGCCCCGCGAAGGCAGGTAACCTAACCCCACCATCGCCGGCCCCAAGCCCGGCGATGACTGGGTGTCACGTCGTCCTTATTTCAATCCAGCCGAACGCATCGTGATCTCGATGATCGCAGCGGCGGAATGGCGACCGGCGAGCTGTTCGCTGTCTTTGAGCGATTTCATCTCTTTCACCAGCTGCCGGCGATCCGCGCCGATTTCGATCATCATGTCGAGCATCACGCGCATCATGCCGCAAAGCGCGCTTTCGTATTCCGACGGCTTGTCGCCGCCATGCAGGTTCGGGTTGATGGACGGATGGTGTGCCGAGGCACCAGCCGCAGGTTGTTTAAACGGATTGGGCATCATGACAACAAAACCTCTTAGCGCCCCTTCGCGCGCCAAGAGTTTTGGCCGCAACCCCTGTTCAAAGCGTAACGACCACCGGCAACATTTTAATTTTCCTGTAGCTTAACTGCCCGTAAGGAATTGGAACCGCTACACTTTCTGCGCGCGATGAAAGCGTCCGCCCGGCATTGGCTGGGCAACGCCGGTGGTTGTGGGAAGGCTCAAGGGAAGACCCTTGCGGGAGCGCGCAGCCAGGTAAGCAAAGGCTTCTGCTTCGATAAAGTCGCCATTCCAGCCCGCGTCTTCAGCTGTCAGCACCGGTGCGTTCACGCGCGCGCGCAGGTTGTCCATCAGCGTACGGTTGAGACGGCCGCCGCCGCAGACGATCCACAGATTGGGTATGTCTACAAAATGTTCACGTGCCTTCGCGATCGATGCGGCGGTGAACGCGGTGAGCGTCGCCGCGCCATCGGCAGGCGAGAGTCCCTCGACGGCGGCGGTGTCGAAATCCATCCTGTCGAGCGATTTCGGCGGCATCAGTGCAAAGAACTTGTTGTCGAGCATGCGCGACAGGACGGCATCGTTCACTTGTCCGGTGCGCGCGAAATCGCCGCCCACATCCAGATGCTGGTTGGCATGGCGCAGCATCCAGTCGTCGATCGGCGCGTTGCCTGGGCCGGTGTCGAACGCAAGCACCTGATCCTTGCCGATATAGGTCACGTTGCCGACGCCGCCGATGTTCACAAGCACCACCGGCAGCTCATAGCGCGCCGCCTTG
>DASZCC010000108.1:0-3813 GCA_035943485.1 Rhizomicrobium sp.
CCAGTCCTCGACCTCTTCCAGAATGCGGCCGACCATCGGGCCTTCCGGCACGCCGGCCAGCATCACTTCGCGGCCCGAGAGCGGGAATTTGGGGCGCTCCCAGGCATCCGACACCGCCAGCATCATGCGCCACTGGATGGCATTGGACTCCTTCGGATCGGCCGCCCATTTCAGGAAGATGCGATCCTTCAGGCGCGGGATGCCGAGGCGATAGAGCAGCTTGCGCATCTCCTTCACCGACAGATAGGAGACGATCTTCTCACGTGAGCCGGCAAGATCTTCCAGCCGCAGCGCATCAGCGCCAGACAACCGCCAGCGCTTCGCCACATCACGCGCGACCGTGACATCGTTCGGCAGCAGCGCGGCGAGACGCAGCACCGGGTCAGGCGTGAAGAACGCACTCGCGTCGATCGCCGCCAACCGTTCAAGGCGCGCGATATCGAGATCGCCCGGCAGAAGCTCGGTGAGAATTCCGGACGCCGCCATGATGCGCAGCACCGGCGCAGGGTCTTTCGCCGCCAGAAGCTTAAGCACTTCCTTCTGCACCCGCTCGCCGGAGAGTTTCGCCAGTCCGGCTTTCTCGGCTGCTGCGGCATGCAAGGCAGCAGAGTCGATCTCACCCCTGCCATACCACGCGTGGAAGCGGAATAGGCGCAGGATGCGCAGATAGTCTTCGCGGATGCGCGCCGTCGCATCGCCGACGAAACGCACGCGGCCAGCTTTCAGATCTTCGACGCCGCCGACCGTGTCATGGATATTGCCGTCGAGATCGGCGTAAAGCGCGTTGATCGTGAAGTCGCGACGCTGTGCGTCTTCCGCCCAATCAGTCGTGAAGGCGACGACAGCGCGGCGGCCGTCGGTCTCGACATCGCGGCGCAGCGTCGTGACTTCATACGGCTTGCCGTTCGCGACGGCCGTGACTGTGCCATGCTCGATTCCGGTCGGTACCGCGTTAATGCCGGCGGCAGCGAGGCGTTTGCTCACTTCATCGGGCACGAGCGGCGTCGCAAGATCGACGTCGTCGACATCGCGGCCCAGCAACCCGTTGCGCACCGCGCCACCGACGATTCGCGCCTGACCGCCAAGCGCGTCCATCACGACGCGCAATTCGGGCGCGTTCATCCAGGCGTGGCGTTTGGGGTCGAGCTGCATTTCACTTCTCCTGGCGCTCAACATAGCCCGGAACGACCTTGCCGTTCACCACATGCGGCGGGACATATTGGCCCGTGGTTGGCTCGCCTTCCGTTAGCCCCCAGACCAGGAAGCTGGCCGCGAACAGCGCGACGCCGATGATGGCAAGGATATTCCACGGATGGCGCTCGGGCGAAGGAAGCGGCCGCATCCGCCCCAGCAGCACATAGCCGCCATAGATGATGAATGGCAGCGCGAACAGGAACAGGCGCTCGATGATCTGCCGCGTCATGGCGTCTGCATCCGGTCTGCAAAATTGATCAGCATCGCCGCCGTGGCGCCCCAGATGTAATGCCCGTCATAAGTATAAGAGAAGAAGCTGCGGGTGCGGCCGCGAAATTCGCGCGACTCTTTCTTGCGGTTGGCGGGATCGAGCAGGAAGTTTAGCGGCACCTCGAATATGCTCGCCACTTCCGCCGCGTCGGGCACCAGCGCGAAGCCGTCGCCGAGCAGGCCGACGACGGGAAGGATGGCGAAGCCAGTGCCCGTCTCGTAAGCGTCGAGATAACCTGCAACCGTCACGAACGAGGGTGCGATGCCGGTCTCTTCCTGTGTTTCGCGCAGCGCCGTTTCCACTAGCGAGATGTCGCCAGCTTCAGCACGGCCACCGGGAAATGCGACCTGTCCGGCATGGCGCGACAGCGTGCTCGTGCGCTCGGTCAGCAGCACCATCGGTTCGTTGCGCAGGATCAGCGGCAGCAGCACCGCCGCCGGCATAAGCGGCACCGGTTCCTTCGGACGGTTCTCCGGATTGAGATCGTACTCGCCGATCGTCGGATGGATCGGCAAAAGCGGCGGTTCGGTGTGCAGGCGCGGACGCAACGCTTCGACGCCGCCCTCTGCAATGCGCCGGACTATCGCTTCGGCTTCATTCATACGGCGCGGCCCAGGCGGAAGTACTGTCCGCCACTCCACACGCCGAGATCGCCCTGTGCGTCCGGCACGGTTAGGTCGGCCATCTGGTAAAACACCGCGCGCGCGATGCGTGCTTCCAGACCTTTGCGCACATGAACGTAAGGAGCCGGTTCGTCGGTTGCCGGATCGGTCTCGACACGGATGGGATTGTCGGCACCGGCCACCGTCTCATCGCCGACATTGGTGGTGAAGGTCAGCACTTGTTCCCTGCCCTCGCCTGCCACATCCAGCAGGACAGCCATGAAGGGCGCATCCTCGACCTTGATGCGCATCTTCTCGCCCGGGGTGACAAGATGGAAACCATCTGGATCTTTGCGAAGTATGGTCGAAAAGAGGCGAACCAGTTCCTTGCGGCCGATCGGCGTGCCCTCGTGATACCAGGTGCCGTCGCGCGCGATGCGGATATCGATGTCGCCGCAGTGCTCAGGATGCCATTTCTCCACGGGCGGCAGCTTGCGGCCCGCCGCCGCATCACGCTGCAGCGCCGCCAGTCCCATCGGGAATCCGCTTGAACTCATCTGTCCGCGACCAGCCCCATCTTCACAACGCCGTGCGGCGCAAGGGGCTTTTCCTTGTTGTGCCTCTGTCGCCGGGGTACATAAAAGTGTCCCGGCGCTTCCAAAAGGATAGGGCGCGCCCGATGGACCGGCAACCGAGCATCCCAGGCCCTTCTTTATGAACGATATCGTGGCTGACCCGTCCAATGCCGCAACCCGCGTCGAGCGCGCGTCTGCGACACTCGCCGCCGTGCGCAAGGCGGTTGGTGCGGCCATCTTCGGACAGGATGCGGTGATCGAGCAGGTGCTGGTGACACTGCTGGGCGGCGGTCATGGCCTGCTGATCGGCGTGCCAGGCCTCGCCAAGACCAAGCTGGTCGAGACGCTGGGCATCGTGCTTGGCATGGACTGGAAGCGCATCCAGTTCACGCCCGATCTGATGCCGACCGACATCATCGGCACCGAGGTGCTGGAGGAAAGCGCCGGTGGCGCGCGCGCGTTCCGCTTCGTATCGGGCCCGGTGTTCACGCAACTGCTGATGGCCGACGAGATCAACCGCGCCAGCCCGCGCACGCAGTCTGCCTTGCTGCAGGCGATGCAGGAGCGCCACGTCACCGTCGCCGGCGTGCGTTACGATCTGCCGAAACCGTTCCATGTGCTCGCGACACAGAATCCGCTGGAGCAGGAAGGCACCTATCCGCTGCCGGAAGCACAACTCGATCGCTTTCTTCTCCAGATCGACATCGACTATCCGACCAAGGATGCCGAGCGGCAGATGCTGCTCGCCACCACGTTCGGCGAGGAGACACCGCCAAAGGCCGTGTGCACACCGGCCGATCTCATGGACGCGCAGCAGACCGTGCGTCACATCCCGGTCGGCGAGAAGGTCGTCGAGTCCATCCTGCGCCTCGTGCGTGCGGCGCGGCCCGGCGAGGAAGGCGACGCGACGCTGAAGGATTCCATCGCTTGGGGTCCCGGTCCGCGCGCCAGCCAGGCATTCATGCTCGCGGTACGTGCGCGTGCGCTGCTTGAAGGGCGTCTTGCGCCTTCGACCGATGACGTCGCCGCGCTGGCACAACCGATCCTGCGGCATCGCATGGCGCTCACCTTCCCGGCGCGCGCCGAAGGCCTCACCGTACCCGCCGTCATCGATCGGTTGAGCCGGAGCCTTCTTTGAGTCTCGGCCTTTCCTATGAAGCGGAGGCATTGG
>DASZCC010000109.1:0-5709 GCA_035943485.1 Rhizomicrobium sp.
CGCGTATGGCGCGGCGCGCGTCGTTTGCGATCTCGAAGTCGTGGCGGGAAAGCGCCTGAACAACCCGCGGTGGTTTGGGGGCGAGTGCCTGCTCGTTTCAGCGAGCTTCATCACGGTGCTGGTGCCTTGCGCGCGCGAGTGCTTTGAACGTTACAGACTCGCAATGGACAGGCTCAATCACAACGGCGACGAAGCATTTATTTCTGCGGCGCTCAACCTTCTGGCCGACAACGGATATCAGATCATCGACGTCGGGTCGTATCAGCTGGTCGGTCGCCATTGGTCCGGAAATACTCACAGGGACCTTCGGTGGTTCAGACACTGTTCTCTTCTGCACTTGCCGGGTCGAAAAAAAATGCTCGAGCGGCAGGCCCGGATGGCTAATTTCAGACTGGGCCGGATCTGGAGGCATATAGTCAGCTCGCATGTTCTCGCCTACATCGCGACGCCGACGAAACGCCTGTTGCGACAGAAGTGGAATGCGTCGCGCCGTCGCGCCGATGCCTCCCATTCGCTCCACCGGCCGGAAGCACGTGTCGACGTGCTGCTTGTCGATAGCGAACCGAAGGGGCTCTCGCGGCTTGCGTCCATGCTGACGTCTCGCGGCATGACGGTGATGTGCACGGTCGACGCAGCAGAGGCGCTGAGGGCCGCGGCGGCTGTGCACCCGCGGGTCGTGGTGATGTCGAACTTGTCTAGCGAGGGCGAGGCGGACCCCCGGATCGAATCGTTGCGCACCTCAACCGGTCGCTCCGGGCCGCCTTTTCTTATTGCTTTGTATAGCGGGGGCGATCATGCCGATTCAGGGCAATGGGACGACTGGTTCGTGGCTCCCGTGGACATGGGTGAGCTGGTTGAAACCGTGATCAGGCGTGCAAGCTCCAGCAATTGACCGGCACTCGGTAATGCACCCGGCCACCAGCAGGACGGTCAATTGCGCCTTGAGTCTCAGACCATGAGCCGCTTATATGTTGCATCTCTTTCCCCAAAGACGGCCGGCGATTGCCCCAATTTTCGCGAAAGATAGCGGCTTGAGCAAGGTAGCGACACCGGTGTGCTTTTGTCACCGCCGTCATCGACCGGATCAGCTGAAATGTCCGGTAGCGCATATACCAGTCTCCACGAATACGGGACCGTCCTCATGTGGTGCGTGGGATCATCTGAATCACGTCGGACCATAAAAGCAAAGATGAGACGTGTCGTTGTCCTGATCGCTCGATGGGGAGAAGGATCAGACAAACGGCAGACCGCCTCTGCGCTGCAGGCTGCGCATCATGCGGCCCGACCGTTCGAGCAGATGGCTCGGAAGAGCTGACGACGGCCAACACAATCAGGCGTGAGCATGTGGACGCAGTGCGCCAGGCGGTTTGGTGCGTGAGGGAAAAATAAAACTTCCGGTGGCGCAATGAGAATCCTAATCTACGGCCTGAACTATGCACCGGAGTTGACGGGAGTCGGCAAGTACACAGCTGAGATGGCGGAGGCACTGCAGCAGCTTGGTCACGACGTTCATGTCGTGTGCGCACCTCCATACTATCCGCAGTGGAAGATTGCCCCCGGCTTTTCGAGGTGGCATGGTTCGCGCGAAACCATCAACAAGGTTCTCGTCATGCGTGCGCCGCTATGGGTGCCGGGGCGCCCGAGCGGCCTTAAGCGTTTGATCCATCTCGTTTCATTCGCCGCCGCCTCGCTGCCGACACTTGCAACGCAGGCGTTTTGGCGTGCCGATGTAATCATGACTATCGCGCCGAGTCTGGTCAACGCACCGGCTGCTCTTGCGCTCGCGCGCCTCACGGGTGCTCGTTCGTGGCTGCATATCCAGGATTTTGAGGTAGATGCCGCGGTTGAACTTGGGATGCTCAAGAAAACACAAGCGGGCCGTGTCGCGCTAGCCGCCGAGCGGGCGCTGCTGTGCCGCTTCGACGTTGTGTCAACGATCTCCGCAAAGATGGCGGAGCGAATTGTCATCAAAGGCGTCCCCTCCTCCAATGTTTTCAGCCTTCCAAATTGGGTGGATGTCAGCGCGATCTATCCGCTCCATCAACCTAACAGGTATCGCGCCGAGCTCGACATTCCTGATGATGCAAAGGTGGTGCTTTATTCCGGCACGATGGGCGCTAAACAGGGCCTTGAAGTGCTGGCGGACGCCGCAGAAGCCCTGTCAGCGCGTCAGGACATTGTGTTTGTTTTTTGCGGCAACGGTCCAGCCAGAGAGCAGTTGCTGGAGCGTTGCGACCGGCTGGACAACTGCCGGTTCATTCCGCTGCAGCCCGCGGCGCGTCTGAACGAGTTGCTTAATCTTGCCGATCTGCATGTTCTTCCGCAGCGCCGCGGAGCCGCGGATCTGGTCATGCCCTCCAAACTCACTGGCATGTTCGCGAGCGGACGCGCGGTGATCGCCATGGCCCCTCCGGGTACGGAGCTTTACAACGTGGTCGCACCCCGGGGAGTAACCGTGGCTCCAGAGGATCTCGACGCGCTGACGGCGGCGATCGAAGCGCTCGTCGCCGACTCCGAGCGGCTGGGCTTGCTCGGCGCGCAAGGTCGCTCGTTTGCCGAATCAGATCTGTCGCCTGCCGCGGTGTTTGGGCGGCTGGACGAACGGTTGCGTTCGATGGAGGGTCGGCGGGCTGTAGTACGGTCAACCAGCGGATAAGAGCACAGACCGGAACTATCTTGGAAGTCGTTATTTATGCTCGGAGTGAGCATGCCAGTGTCTGCGGCGGTATCAGACAACCCCGGCATGCGCGCCGCTCATGTTGCTGGACGATTGCGGCCCGACGAGCCGCAGCGCATACGCAAGGCCGCGCTCCTGCGCCTCTTCGCGACTGCACCGCCGGTCACACTCCCGCGGTACGTGCCAGTCGGCGCACACTTCGCCGTCGCGAACAATCTGTACGAGCGGCAGGTAGCCCTCATCCGGTTGTCCCGCTGATCCTTCATGTCGGTGCCCGACATCCAGGCCATGGTGGACCAGCACGGCCCTCACGTGAATATCGTAGCCGTGACGTTTTTCCGTTTTCACGCTGCCCATTCAATGCTCCTTTGATGCGCTCCCCCCGGCGCGAACCTGTACGCACTGGCCGCACCCTCATCTGGAGGCGCCCGGTGTCCTCCGGCGGTCTGACAGACCATCATGCTCAGCGCCTTCGCATCCGTGAGGACCGGGCCCGCCGCGACAGCCTTGACGCTCCTGATATCAGGGGGAGTGTCCGGACGTACCGGCGCACCGCTGGTCGCAAAGCCCCGGGGAGCGCCGTGGCAACCCGCCGAAGCCGACGGGGAGACCGCAACAAATCCCGGTGCAAATGGAAGCGATTCATCCTCGTTCCCCTGTATCGCCGCGGGCGAACGGACTTACGCGCCGGTTCGCCTGCCCTGCTGACAGACAAATGCAAACGTGCGCTACGCAAGGTGTCCCGCAGCGGCGGCCCAAACATAAATTAGGGCAGGCGGCGGCAGATTTCAAGAGGACGCAACAGCGACCTGGAGCAACCCCCGATGAGTTCCGGGTCCCTTGAATTTTCCGCGGCTTTTTTTATATTCTGTGTTGTCAGCCTGGACCGGGCCAGGGGATGGCACGGTCGACACGGTCGTCCTGGGGCATCACGAACAAGGCTTTTAAAAACAGGTGGGCAGGCCGGCACTGAACGACAGGCGCATCGATACAAGGGGCGTACGGCGGGTATCGCACTACCAGGAGCGTGCCGGAAAGTGCACGATTCACGGCGTGTGGTGCCCAAGCTGAGGAGTATGGGCTGCCGCCGATGAGGCGGCCACGGGAACACATGGAGGTCGTTATGAAAACGGCGATCAGTTACCGGAACATTTCGAAGCTTGCTCACCCTGACCTGGAAGGCCTGGTCGGCAAGCTTGCCAGCCGGCGCCTCCACCAGCATCGGGCGCATTTCCCCGCGGAGCCCGTGCGCCTGCGGGCGACCGTGGAGAGACGCCGTCGCAGTCTGGATCGCGCCACGCTCCGGCTTGGCCTGCCGGGTGGCACACCCGCATGCCGGAACGGGTCGCCCGAGCGCGGTCCAGCCCTCGAACAGTCCTTTGTGGAACTGGAGCGGCAACTCGAAAGGCACCTCGACCCCTTACGCCACGCAGACAGCTGGCGTCGCAAGGAGCGCCGCGCAGGGCTGCGGCAGTTCAAGGCCGCGCTGACGAATCATGACGACGCCGCGCGGCCGCTGTTTGGCGAACTCGTGCGCCCGCTGCTTCGCGCGTTCGAGCGCTTTGTGCAACGCGAAATCGCGTATCTGCAGGCGCGCGGCGAGCCCGCAACGGGCGGTCCGCGGCTCCCGGCCGGGGCGGCCGGCGAGTCCGCCGACTACTTCGTTCCGGGCGCGTTGCCGGCAGCGTCCCGGCTGATCCGGGATTTTGACGACGCGACGCGGCGTGAAGCGCCCTCCTGATGACTGGATCGCGTCGGTCGCCAGCGTGTGGCATGCGGCAGACTGCACAACGTGTCAGAATTCATGGGCATTTCCCGAACCGGATAGAGCGATGCAACTGGACATCATGGGCAGGATCATCGGCATCGACCTCGGCACCACGAACTCGTGCGTGGCGATCATGGAAGGCAACCAGGTCAGGGTGATCGAGAACGCCGAGGGCGCGCGCACCACCCCGTCGATTGTCGCCTATATGGACAGCGGCGAGACACTGGTCGGCGCGCCCGCCAAGCGCCAGGCCGTGACCAATCCCGCGAATACGCTGTTCGCGGTCAAGCGCCTGATCGGGCGTCGCTTCGAGGAAAAGGAAGTGCAGAAGGACATCGGTCTGATGCCGTACAGGATCATGAAAGCCGATAACGGCGATGCGTGGGTCGAAGTGCGCGGCGAGAAGCTGGCGCCGCCGCAAATCTCGGCGGAAGTGCTGCGCAAGATGAAGAAAACCGCTGAAGACTATCTCGGCGAGCCGGTCACCGAAGCGGTGATTACGGTTCCCGCGTACTTCAACGACAGCCAGCGTCAGGCCACCAAGGATGCCGGCCGCATCGCCGGCCTGGAAGTGAAGCGGATCATCAACGAACCGACCGCAGCGGCGCTCGCCTTTGGCCTCGACAGGAAGGAAAGGCGCGACTGCAAGATCGCCGTGTTCGACCTCGGCGGTGGCACGTTCGACATTTCCATCATCGAGATCGCCGAGGTGCACGGTGAGAAGCAGTTCGAGGTGCTGTCGACCAACGGCGATACGTTCCTCGGTGGTGAAGACTTCGACCAGCGCATCATCGATTACATCATCGGTGAGTTCAAAAAGGAACAGGGTGTCGATCTGTCAAAAGACGTGCTCGCGCTGCAACGCCTGAAGGAGTCGGCTGAAAAGGCGAAGATCGAACTGTCGTCGAGCCAGCAGACCGAAATCAACCTGCCGTACATCACGGCGGACGCGTCGGGTCCGAAGCACCTGAACCTGAAGCTCACCCGCGCGAAACTCGAAGCGCTGGTGGAAGACCTGATCGAACGCACGATCGAACCATGCCGCCTCGCCATCAAGGACTCCGGCGTACCGGTTGAGAAAATCGGCGACGTCATTCTCGTCGGTGGCCAGACGCGCATGCCGAAGGTGCAGGACAAGGTCAGGGAAGTCTTCGGCAAGGAGCCGCGTCGCGATGTGAACCCGGACGAGGCCGTCGCGGTGGGCGCCGCGATCCAGGGTCAGGTTCAGTCGGGCGACCGAAAAGACGTGCTGCTGCTCGACGTG
>DASZCC010000110.1:0-4040 GCA_035943485.1 Rhizomicrobium sp.
ATCAGCGCGCGCGCCGCGACCTCCCGCAGGGCAAGCGGACCATCCTCGTCCGGAAAGCCCTGTCCGAGATTGACGGCGTTGTGCTCGATGGCCAGCGCCGACATGACGGTGAAAATCGTCGTCGGCAGGCCGGCGAAAACCGGGTTGAATCTGTCGTTGCTCATGGGCCGACAGTGCAAAGACGGCCCCGTCCTGACAACCGCTCTGCTCGCCTACCCGTTAGGCATTTTGCACAGTCTATAGGCATATATCTGGAGGGCCCACTTTGACCCTCCGTAACCAATTGAATCTGCTTACTAAATTTGGCGGCAGAACCGGCACAAGTCCTGCTAAAACGTTAACGACGCGGCGTTGCCGCTGGGGAGATATGAATGAAAAAGATCGAGGCCATCATCAAACCGTTCAAGCTGGATGAGGTGAAAGAGGCGCTGCAGGAAGTCGGCGTCCAGGGCATCACCGTGACCGAGGCCAAGGGCTTCGGACGGCAGAAAGGCCATACCGAACTCTATCGCGGCGCCGAATACGTCGTGGACTTCCTGCCGAAGGTGAAGATCGAAATCGTCGTGCCGGAAGACCGCACGGAACCGTGTGTCGAAGCGATCCAGAAGGCTGCGCGGACGGGACGCATCGGCGACGGAAAGATTTTCGTCCTCAATGTCGAGGACGTGATCCGTATCCGCACGGGCGAAACGGGCACCGACGCAATCTGAAAATTCTACGTTGGGTTTGAGCATCAACTTCTTGAAGGGGAAGACCGAAGACCATGGCTAACAGTCCTGCAAGCATTCAGGCGCTGATCAAGAGCAAGGAGATCAAGTTCGTTGATCTTCGTTTCACCGATCCGCGCGGCAAGTGGCAGCACGTCACATTCGACCTTTCGCTGGTCGACGAGGACTTCCTCACCAACGGCACGATGTTCGACGGCTCGTCGATCGCGGGCTGGAAGGCGATCAATGAATCCGACATGACGCTGGTGCCCGACCTCGACACCGCGGTGGTCGATCCCTTCTTCGCACAGACGACGCTCATCCTGGTGTGCGACGTGGTCGAGCCGACCACCGGCCAGCGCTATGGCCGCTGCCCGCGCTCGATCGCCAAGGCGGCTGAGGCCTATACGAACTCGTCCGGCGTTGGCGACACGGTGTATTTCGGACCGGAAGCCGAGTTCTTCGTGTTCGACGACGTGCGCTTCGACACCCAGATGAACAAGGGCTTCTACTACATCGACAGCGTCGAAGGCGCCTACAACACGGGCACTGAGTATGAGTCCGGCAACCTCGGCCACCGTCCCGCGGTAAAGGGCGGCTACTTCCCCGTGCCGCCGGTCGACTCGCTGCAGGACATGCGTGGCGAGATGCTGGCCATCATGGGCGACATGGGCATCCAGCCTGAGAAGCACCATCACGAAGTCGCCACCGCGCAGCACGAGCTTGGCTTCAAGTTCAACACGCTGACCAAGTGCGGCGACTACATGCAGATCTACAAATACGTCGTGCACCAGGTCGCGGCCGCCTATGGCAAGACCGCGACGTTCATGCCCAAGCCTGTCTATGGCGACAACGGCTCCGGCATGCATGTGCATCAGTCGATCTGGAAGGGCGGCAAGCCGCTGTTCGCCGGCTCGGGCTATGCCGATCTGTCGGACATGTGCCTCAACTATATCGGCGGCGTCATCAAGCACGCCAAAGCGATCAACGCGTTCACGAACTCCCTGACGAATTCGTACAAGCGCCTGATCCCGGGCTTTGAAGCGCCGGTGCTGCTCGCCTACTCGTCGCGCAACCGCTCGGCGTCGTGCCGCATCCCGTTCTCCGCTTCGCCGAACGGCAAGCGCATCGAGGTGCGTTTCCCCGACGCGGGCTCCAACCCGTATCTCGCCTATGCGGCGCTGTTGATGGCGGGTCTCGACGGCATCGAGAACAAGATCCATCCGGGCGACCCGATGGACAAGGACCTTTATGCCCTGCCGCCGGAAGAGCTGAAGGAAATCCCCACCGTCTGCGGATCGCTCCGCGAGGCGCTGGAGAACCTCGACAAGGATCGCGCGTTCCTGAAGAAGGGCAACGTGTTCAGCGACGACTTCATCGACGCTTACATCGAGCTGAAGATGGGCGAGGTCTACGCCTTCGAACACACACCGCATCCGGTCGAGTTCAAGATGTACTACTCGGTCTGATCGGATCGAACTGAAATGCAGAAAGGGCGCGGCGAAAGCTGCGCCCTTTTTGTTTGGGTAGAGAAAGCTTGTCATCCCGGAAGGCTCGCGCAGCGAAGCTATCCGGGACCCATCGCGCAGCGTGGGAATGGGTCCCGGATCGGCGCGATGTTGTCGCATCGCTTGTCCGGGATGACAGGTTTGATTTTTGTAGAAGTGTCCGGCCTAAGCCGCCACGTCTTCTTCTTCCTTGCGCGCCGGCACTGTCGCCGGCAGCACGACATAGGCGGTGCAGCCCTTGCCCGGTTCGCTCTCGAGCCAGGCACGACCGCCATGCAGGTCGGCGAGACCACGCACCAGCGCGAGGCCGAGGCCGGTGCCGCCCGCCTGGCGGTCGTAGCGGTTATCGACCTGGCTGAACGGCGTGAAGATCTTGTCCAGCTTCTCGCGCGCGATGCCGGGGCCGTTGTCCTGGACCGAAATCTGGAAACCGCCGGAACGCGCCGGCTCGGCATGCACCACGATACGGCCGCCTTCCGGCGTGAACTTCACGGCGTTCGACACGAGGTTGATGAGGATCTGCTTCAACGCGCGCTCGTCGGCATAGAGCGGCGGGCAGTTCGGCGCAATGTCGATGACGAGGTCCTGCTGCCGCTCGCGCGCCTTGGCGCCGATCAGCTTAAGCGCGATGTCGAACACGCGATGGGCATCGAGCGGATGCGGCGCGATTTCCATCTTGCCCGCCTCGATCTTGGCGACGTCGAGCAGGTCGTTGATGAGCGACAGCAGATGCGCGCCCGACGAATGGATGTCGCCGGCATATTCGCGATAGCGCGCCGAGCCCACCGGCCCGAAGCACTCCTGCGAGATGATCTCGGAGAAGCCGAGGATGGCGTTGAGCGGCGTGCGCAGCTCATGGCTCATGTTGGCGAGGAAGGCGGTCTTGGAGGCGTTGGCCGTCTCGGCCTCGAAGCGTTTGCGCAGCGCCTCGTCGCGTGTCTCTTCAAGCTCGCGGGCAAGGTCTTCGACCTGGAAGCGCAACCGCGCATCCTCGTCGACACGGCGGGCAAGACGGCGGCCCTCGAAGAACAGCTGCGTCGCATAGGCCGGGATGACGAACGCCGTGCCCATGTCCAGCAGGTTGTCGCCGAACAGGAAGCGGAACGCCGCGACGGCGGAGATCGGCGCAAGGCACGCGACGAACATGTCCATGTGGCTCGCGCGGCTGACGATCAGGCCCGCCAGCATCGCGATCGTCGCGCCGGCGAGGAAGATGTGGTTCGCCTCGTTGCCTGTGTCCCACAGCACCCACGGCACAAGACCCCAGATGGCGCTGATGAATATCTGCAGCAGCGTCATGCGCGAGAACCACGGGCGCACGACTTCGTAATCGGTCTGACCGGCCGTTGTCGTCTGGTAGTAGGAGACGATGTTCGACGCGAGGAACATCGCGATCGCGACGATGCAGGGCAGCAGGATGGTGTGCGAGAACGGGCGGTGGCCGAGCGGGCCGAAACTGTCGGAAGCGAGCCACGCCAGCGCGAGCGCCCACATCGGCGACGTGAAGCGCGTCGTGCGCATCGCTGCGGCGATGAGCTCAAGCTGGGAGTTGAGCACGCGAACGTCCGCGCTGCGCCTCACCCTGAGCTGCTGTCCAAAGCCCACGTCCCACCCTCTGCGCGACCCCGGCCCAAGCGCGGGTTCAGCGTGCGATCCTAGGTCGCTGGTCTTAAGATTTTCTGAGAGTTGTCGCGGCGATCTTCACCACCTGCCGCTGACTTTCTGCACTTACATGGCTAAGAAAGTCTGAACATCGCATTCCGGGCAGTCTCTTTGACCAACTGCCGGTTTCGCGCGGAAAAGATTTCGTTAATTTGGTCATCAC
>DASZCC010000111.1:0-3345 GCA_035943485.1 Rhizomicrobium sp.
CTTGCCGGTGCTTCCAAAAGCGGGCCGCGAAGGAGACGCGACGTGAGAAGGATCCTGCGCCTCGGTGTGAACATCGACCATGTCGCGACAGTGCGTGAAGCGCGCGGAACTGCGTGGCCCGATCCGGTGCGCGCTGCCAAGCTGGCTGAGGCTGCAGGCGCGGACGGCATCACGGCGCATCTGCGCGAGGACCGGCGGCATATCTCGGACGCCGACATCGACCGGCTGTCGCGGGAACTGAAAATCCCCCTCAACTTCGAAATGGCGCCGACGGACGAGATGCTTGGCATCGCGCTGAAGGCCAAGCCGCACGCGGCCTGTATCGTTCCCGAGAAGCGTGAGGAGCGGACGACTGAAGGCGGCATCGACTCCGCCGGCCAGCACAACCGGTTGGCGCCAATCGTGCGCCAGCTCAGCGCAGCGCGGATTCGCGTCTCAATGTTCATCGAACCGGACAAGACCCAGCTCGATGCGTCCAAGGCTTTGGGTGCGCCCGTTGTTGAACTTCACACCGGCGCCTATGCCGAGGCAAAGGGGGCGGAGCAGGAGCGCATTCTGGAGAAGCTTCGCGCGGCTGCCGAATACGGCAATTCCATCGGCCTGGAAGTCCATGCCGGACATGGCCTGACCTATGACAACGTCAAGCCGATCGCAGCCATCCCGGCGATCCGCGAGCTGAACATCGGCCACTTCCTGGTTGGCGAGGCGATTTTTGTTGGCCTCGAACAATCCGTCCGCCGGATGCGCGCACTGATGACCGAGGCGATAGCCGAGGCGCACGCCGCGCAATGATCTTTGCCATCGCCGCTGCTCTCGGACTGATCGCGGCCGTTATCATCCGTAGGCGGAGTATACCGCCGCGCTTGTTGGGAGGCCTGGGCATAGTCTTCGTGGCGGCCGGACTGGCAGTCATCGGCTATGTCGAGTGGCATTACCTGCCATCGAATACCAGACCGCTCGATACGGTCGTGCGGCTTGATCGTGCAGGCACCGCGCTGCGCGCACCGTTCCGCGTCGCACTCGAAGGTCACTACAATATCTGGCTGCAGACCGATCGCACGCCTGGCGTGGAGAACTTCGGCTGCCTTACCGGCGATGACGGCTTTGAGGCGCTGTGCCCCGGTCGCACGCCTGAGCTGGACCTGACCTGGGCCATCACCGAGCGCGGCACGGCGATCGCGCGCGGCGGTTCCGACATCGAGGGCTGGCGCAAACGCCAGGCAGCACTTGATCCGAAGGCAGCCGCCCAACGGCTCAAGGAATTCCGGACCTACATCGCCGGTGCGGCCAATCCCGCTGACGCCACGCCGCTGTTCCACACCTTCGCCGGGTTCGATGCGAAGCCAGGCCATGACTACATGCTGGTGCTGAACCTGCATCACCCGGCACCGACACTGGCCGCAGTTCATCCCCGCGTGACCGTCGGCTTCGCTCAGACGCGCGGCATCGGGACGCTTGCTACGATCTTCTGCCTGTTGTGTGTCGCGGGCGGCTTCTTCATGCTTCTGGTCGCGTTCGTGCCCCGGAAGGCCGCTTCATGATCATCGGCATCGGTTCCGACCTCATCGATATCCGCCGCATCGACAAGTCTATCGAACGGTTCGGCGAGCGGTTCGTCGGCCGCATCTTCACAAGCCTCGAGCGCGAGAAGTCCGACAAGCGAATGCAGCGCGCGGCGTCCTACGCCAAGCGCTTCGCCGCCAAGGAGGCCTGTTCCAAGGCGCTCGGCACCGGCCTGCGGCGTGGGGTCTTCTGGCGGGATATGGGCGTGGTCAACCTGCCTGGCGGCAAGCCGTCGATGAAACTGACCGGCGGTGCATTAAAGCGTCTTCATGAGCTGACACCCGCCGGCCACACCGCCCAGATAGACCTTACGATCACCGACGATTTTCCGCTCGCGCAAGCCATCGTGATCATCTCGGCAGTTGCGAAATCTTGACCATGCCGGCCGACCCATCCTTGCCTTGGAGCCTGCGTTGCCTCTAAAGAGCCCGTCCCATGACTGACGAGCCCGGAATGTCCGACGCCCCGAAAGACGCCGCCGCCAAACCGGCTGCGAAGCCCACGGATTCCTGGGGCGAGACACTCAAGACTGTCGTCTACGCGCTGCTGATCGCGCTCGTTATCCGCACCTTCCTGTTTCAGCCGTTCAACATCCCCTCGGAGTCGATGCAGGCGACGCTGCTGGTCGGCGACTTCCTGTTCGTCGAGAAGTTTGCGTACGGCTACAGCCGCCACTCCTGGCCGTTCAGCGGTTGGCCGGTCGGCGATCTGGTCGACGGGCAGGGCCGCGTGTTCGAGCAGACGCCGGCGCGTGGCGACGTCATCGTGTTCAAGATGCCGAACAAGGGCTCGCCCGACTACCTCAAGGACTACATCAAGCGCTGCATCGGTCTGCCGGGTGATCGCGTCCAGATGATCAACGGCGTGCTCTATCTGAACGACAAGCCCATCCCGAAAGTGCGCGTCCAGGATTTCATCGAGACCGATCCGTTCGGCATGGTCAATCACGTGCATCAGTACCGTGAGACACTTCCGGGCGGGCGTTCGTATCTGGTGCTTGATCGCTATGACAGCGCCTTCGACACGACGCAGGTCTACACCGTGCCGCCCGGCCATTACTTCATGATGGGCGACAACCGCGATAATTCGGACGACAGCCGTGGCCATGTGGGCTACGTTCCCGCTGCCAACCTTGTCGGCAAGGCCGAATTCCGCTTCTTCTCGATCGATGACACAGCCGTTTGGTACGAACCCTGGACCTGGCCCGGCGCAATCCGGTTCAGCCGCATGTTCACCCTCATCACCTGACCTTGAAGAACGCCTTGGCCATCGCTTCGCCGATCGCGACCTCCTACGGCGCGCGCTCACCCATTCCAGCGCCGACGCAAGAGTTTCCAATGAGCGTCTCGAATTCCTGGGCGACCGGGTCCTGGGACTCGTGATCGCCGAGAACCTCCACGCGCGTTTTCCCGACGACGCCGAAGGCGCCATGGCGCTGAAGCTCAACGCGCTCGTGCGTCAGGAGACCTGCGCGCGCGTTGCGGAGGCAGCAGGCCTTGGTGAGCAGCTCACGCTGGCGCAGTCGGAGATCAAGTCCGGTGGACGGCGCAAGGCAGCGATCCTTGCCGGTACTACGGAAGCGGTGATCGCAGCGCTCTATCTCGACGGCGGGCTCGAAGCGGCCCGCCAGTTCATCGATTGCTACTGGGACGGCGAGACGGCTTCGCTCAGCAGCGACATGCGCGATCCGAAGACGACGCTTCAGGAATGGGCGCAGGCCCGCGGCCGTGGCGCGGCGGCGCCGGTCTATGAACTCATCCGCCGCGAAGGCCCCGATCATGC
>DASZCC010000112.1:0-16773 GCA_035943485.1 Rhizomicrobium sp.
TCCGCCGTCACGGTCGTGCCTTCCTTCGCGGCGGCGAGGAAGTTCGTCTTGCTCTCGATCGTCGTCGTATTGGCCTCACGCGGCATATTCAGCACCGCGCCGATCGCACCCAGCGTGTCGGCGAATGCCATGATCGCGCCGCCATGCATGATGTGCCCGGCCGTGCAGAGATCCGGCCGAACCACGAGCCGCGCGCGTACCATCTCCTTCTCGGCGCTGGTCACATCGACGCCCATGAGCGTCGGAAAAGGCTGATTGCCGAGGATTCTCTTGCCTATTTCCATTGCGCACCCTTTTTTGCCGCCATTGCGTTACAATATACCATCGCCATGAGCACAGACCTGCCCGATCCGACCGCCATTCAGTTGCCCGCCACCATCGCGCGCAACGAGAAAGTCGTCGACCGCGACTTCTGGAAGAAGCTGCGCAAGGTCGCCGGCAGAATCCCATTCGCGGAGGACGCGGCGGCAGCCTATTTCTGCGCCGTCGATCCGGCCACTCCCTCCAAGGTAAAGGCGACGCTGTTCGCGGCGCTCGCCTATTTCGTGATGCCGTTCGACATTATTCCTGATTTCCTGGCCGGCATTGGCTACACCGACGACGCCGCGGTGCTGGCGCTCGCCATCTCGATGGTCTCCAAGAACATCACCGAGGCCCATCGCGTGCGGGCACGCATGGCACTCCATATCCCCGAGCCGGCGAAGCGCGCCTGACCTGTTGCACACCAGGGCCGCTCGCCTATTGTCCCGGCGATGACAATCTCTTCGCCTGAACACATCGCCATCATCGGAATCAGTGCGTCAGGCAAGAGCACGTTTGCGCGCCTGCTTGCGGGCAAGACAGGATTGCCGATCCTCCACGGCGACCAACTCGACTGGATGGCGAACTGGGGCATGCGTCCCGATGCCGACATTCACGCAATGCACTCCGAATGGATCGCGCGGCCGCGCTGGATCATCGAAGGGTGGATAGACCCCGAGCGCGTCGAACGGCTCAACGTCGCCGATCTTGTGATCGATCTCGATTTCTCGCGCTGGGTCTGCACCGCACGCGTGCTTCGCCGGATGCTCGTGCGTCGCCGGCGCGCGGAGATGCCGGATGGCTGTGTCGACCGCTTCCAGCCGCACGTCCTGAACTGGGTGTTCTTCAAGAAGGAACGGCCGTCGATTGACAACGCGCTCGCTGTCGCGCGAACGAAGCGTTATGTGCGGCTGACAAATCCGCAGGCCGCACACGACTGGCTGAAGGCGCGTTAGCGCGCGCCGGCCGAGATGCTGAAGTGCAGCTGGTCGGTGGTGTGCTTTTCGCCGCCGAGGCCGACGAACTCGATGCCGACACCGTCGGCATGATGACGCGCGACACGGCCCGCCATATGTCCGATCAGCACGAACTCGCCGATCGCCGGACGGATCACAGTCTTGAGCGAGACACCGCTGGTCGACAGGTCGAGCACTTCGCATTTTGTGATGCTGCCGTCGAAGCGCGTGAAGCGCGCAAAGCCCTTGGCCGGCTGGCGGTCATGGCGGCGCATCTCCGACTCGTCGACCAGCGACTTGTTCATGTAGAGCGTCAGAAGTTCGGCGGTGCGCTCGCGCTTGAGATGGGTACCGGCGAATTTGACGCCGAACCATTCGCCCTCGCGCCGCGCAACCGTGCCTTCGAAGCGGCCGAAGCCATCGACATAGAGAACGATCTGCGTACCGGCCTCGGGCACCACAGTGCACTCGACCGAGGCGCCGCCAGGCGAGAGATCGACAATCTTGCACTGCGCTTCACGCGCATCCGACGGCACGAAGAGACGCGCGGGGCAATCGACACGCACGCGCCGGAAGCGGCGGCGTTCGGCGCGGGCTTTCGCCACGACAGGATCGGCAGTCTTCATATTGCACGCGGGCGTTGCGGCCCGACTCCGGCGTTCGACCCCCATCGTCACACAGCAGCCCTCAACAGGAGGTTACCGATAGCGCAAGCTGCTGATGAAATTCACAAACCCTGACCGGGGGAGGCTTAACGCGGGACGGTCCTCAGGCTATAGGGGAAGCTGATTGTTCCGGCGCGCTTTGCCGCCACCTGTCCGGGGGGACCGATGTTGCAGGTTTCGAGGTTCTTCAATCGTCTGACCGGTGCGCTGGCCCTGGCCGCCGCAGCTCTTGCGCTCGCAGGTTGTGTCACCAGCACGTCGTCGCTCGATCTGCTGGACAGCACGACACCGACGGGATCGCCTTTCACACAGGCCCTGTTCAGAAACTACGCGCTGGTCGCCAAGTCCTTCAACATCACGCCCGACAGTGATGATCTCGGAATCTTCGGCGACAGCGGCGGCACGCTCCAGACGCTCGCGGAAGCCTTCGCGACCAAGGCGCTGATCGCCGCAAAAGGCACCGAGGTCGATCCTGAACCGAGCTACGACGACGAGTCGGCACGTGCGCGCGATCGGCTCCTGCGCGCACTGGGCGTGGGCAAGGATCGCTTCCCGAATGACGCCGCGCGCGCGCAGGTAGAATTCGACTGCTGGATGCTGAACATGACCGTCGGCTCGCAGCAGGGCGCCGCGATCCAGTGCCGCTCGGGCTTTGAGGCCGCGATTACCCGACTTGAACGCGACATCAACCCGCCGCAGATCGCACCGCCTGCTCCGACATCCGCCAACTATACCGTGTACTTTAATTTCAACTCCTGGACGCTGACCGGCGAGCAGCTGACCGTTCTCCAGCAGGCGATCGCCACTGCACGCGCGGGCGGCCAGTCGCACATCACGATTGTCGGGCACACCGACACTGTCGGTTCGGACGCCTACAATCTGCGCCTGTCGTCCAAGCGCGCGAATGTCGTGGCGGAGACGCTGGTCGACATGGGCGCGCGGCGTGATGCGATCCAGGTCTCGGGCGTAGGCAAGGCCGACCTTGCTGTGCAGACACCCAATGGTGTGCGCGAGCCGAAGAACCGGCGGTCGGTTGTCACTCTTCTGCCGTAGCGCCGCCATGAGCCGTAAACTCACACGGATCATGTATATCGAGAGCAAGGCCGAAGGGCTGAACGGCCCTGCGCGCATTGGCCGTGTGACGTTCTCAAAGACGGGTCGAACAGTTGAATACCGCGGGCGGAAGTTTGCGAAGTCGAAAAGCGGCTACAAATGGAATCACTTCGACACCGAGTCTGGTGAACACTATTGGATATCCGGTCCGCGCAAGGACGGGCGCGACCGCCTCTACCCGCAAAGCGCCACGCCGGTTGAGATCGACGAAGATGTCCTTGAGGAATACTGGTCAAAAATTCGCGGGCGACAGCCGCCGCAATAATCGCGACTCTGGCGTCATCTTTGGCTAAAGTCCCTACTTGGGAAGAACGCCAAGGACACGACAATGAAAGCCTATGACTACGTCATCATCGGCGCTGGCAGCGCCGGCTGCGTGCTGGCCAATCGTCTCTCGGCGGATCCGAACATCGAGGTCCTGCTGATCGAAGCGGGCGGCCGCGACAAGTCGATGATGATCCACATGCCGGCGGGCATACCCGCGCTTATCGGCAAGCCCAACCCGTTCAACTGGTACTATCAAACGGAAGGCCAGCTTCATCTCAACGGCCGCAGCCTGTATTGGCCGCGCGGACGCGGCTGGGGCGGCTCATCCTCGATCAACGGCATGATCTACATCCGCGGTCATGCGCGCGACTATGACGGCTGGCGCCAGATGGGACTGCCGGGCTGGTCGTTCGCCGACGTGCTGCCTTACTTCAAGCGGGCCGAGTACAACGAGCATGGCGGCGACGACTTCCATGGCGGCGAAGGACCGCTGCGCGTGTCGAGCGGCCGCTCGACCAATCCGCTGTTCCGCGCCTTCTGCGAAGCCGGCCGCGAGGCAGGCTTTCCGCAGACGCCAGATTTCAACGGTTATCAGCAGGAAGGCTTCGGGCCGTACCAGCTCACTATCCATGAAGGCGCACGGTGGAGTGCGGCGAAGGGCTATCTGACGCCGATCCTCGGCCGCAAGAACCTGACCGTCGAATCCCACGCGCATGTCAGCCGCATCCTGTTCGACGGCACGAAGGTGACCGGCGTCGAGTTCATCCAGAAGAAACAGCCGGTGCGGGTGCTCGCCACGCGCGAAGTGCTGCTGTCCGGTGGCGCGGTGAACTCGCCGCAGACGCTTCTGCTTTCAGGTATCGGCGATCCAGAGACGCTCAAGCGTTTCGACATCCCGGTGGTGGTCGACCTCAAAGGCGTCGGCAAGAACCTGCAGGATCACCTCGACGCGTCGATACAATATGAGTCGAGCCAGCCGATCACGCTCTACAGCCAGGCCAATCCGCTGTCGGCGATGAAGACAGGGCTGAACTACATGCTGTTCAAGAAGGGCCTCGCCACCGGTCAGGGGCTCGAGAGCGGCGCCTTCCTCAAGAGCCGTCCGGACCTCGAGCATCCCGACCTGCAATACCATTTCATCGCCGCGTTGATGACCGACCACACCCGCAAGCGGGCCGATCGCCATGGCTTCATGGCGCATGTTTGCCAGCTTCGTCCGCAGAGCCGCGGCTATATCTCGATCAAATCCGCTGATCCGCTGGTGGCGCCCGTCATCCAGCCCAACTATCTCGAGGCCGAGGAAGACCGCCGCGCCATGCGCGAGGGCGTGAAGATCGCCCGCGATATCTTCGCGCAGGAAGCGTTCGATCCCTATCGCGGCCCCGAGCTGTGGCCTGGCGCGCATGTCCGCACCGACGACCAGATCGACGCCTGGGTCAGAAAGACCGCAGAGACGATTTATCACCCGGTTGGCAGTGCCAAGATGGGCACCGATGCGGAAGCCGTGGTCGATGCCCAGTTGAAAGTTTACGGCGTAGAGGGCCTTCGCGTGATTGACGCGTCCGTCATGCCGACACTTGTCAGCGGCAACACCAATGCCCCGACGATCATGATCGCCGAAAAAGCATCCGACATGATCCTGGGACGCGCACCACTTCCACCCGAGCATATCCGGGTCGCTGAAGACGCGGCGCCGGCACGCGCGGCGGAGTGACGGACAAACCCTTACCACAAGCGTGGTAACGCCGATGTCATCGGGGCAAATACGTCACACTTTGTCGTCAGAGTCTTAAGCCTGAAACCGGCGCGCCTTCCGCAGCGTTCGGTACGGGCGTATGATCTGACGATGATTTCGATGAAACGGATTTTGCTTGTGGCCGCGGCGCTCGCGTTGTGGCCCTACGCGACCAGCGCGCAGCGCCTGGACGTGAAGACGATCAACTTCGATCTGTGGTGCCAGGAAACACAGCATCTCCCGCCGGAGCGTTGCGACAAGCGTACGCCCGAGGATGAAGCCGCATACGAAGCCTATCGCGACAAGGTCGAGAAGTATGAAGTCCCGTATCTTCAGGGGCAGCAGAATGGCTTGCAGCTTGATCGCGCGATCCTGCACAAGGATCCGGTCGACAATCCGGTGACCCAGGATCAGAACGCACAGCGCCAGGCGCCCGGACCAGTATCGCCCTCGCCGCAGCCTTAGGCCGGCCGCAGCTTCCCCAATCCCTTGCCGAACACTTCGAGAAGACGCTGCGCGCGCTCGTCGGAGAAATGGACGGTCGTCAGCGGTTTGGTCTGCGACACGACAAGCCGGAGATGCGGCGCGCGCGGATGATCACGCAGTGAGGGCGGCGAAGGCGGCACGTCATCGAACGTTGCCAGTGGCTCGTCTTCGCGGATGAGCTGGGACGCGGCAAGACGCTGGAAGGCGATGGGCTTGCCGGCGAGCGCCGACTGGTCGCTCAGGACCTGGATCACGCCGACGAACCGTGTGGGCTCGCCGCCATTAAATGAAACCGGGCACAGCACGGTCTCCAGTTCGACCATGCCGCACTCGGCGGTCGCACCGATGGATGACAGGCACACCGGCTGGCGCAGCTTCAGCGCCTGGCGAAGCAGCGAGGCGAGCGCGACGCTCGACTGCGCTTCCCAATGGGCAAGAAAACCGGTGCCCCTGAGCTCGAATCCGAACCGTTCGCAGATCTGCGTTCCGGCAAGGCGATAGATCGGACGCGTGGTATTTTCCACATCGAGGATGAAAACGTTCGCGAGCATGCGCTTGATCGCGCGCGGATCGACGTCGGTCTGATCTGGAACTTCGCGGCCCTGGCGAAGACGGCTCCAATATCCGACCAGCAGATGGCTGTTCTTGTGCTTCATGTCCGCTGCAATCCCGTCTTCCTGTGGCGTTCCCGTTTCGGAACGCTGGTTGGCACTCGGGAACTGAGGAGAGCGAAAGCCGTGCCACGGCCGGTGGCTTGCCTCGGTGGGAGGTTTGGGCCGCCACTCTCTGTCATTTTCGGATGCTACCGGTCAGTACAACGACCGATCGCGTGCAAGCCGCACTTCATTACAATTTTCATCAACAGCGTGATGAACATTAAGAACGTTCACCAAGCGCACAGGCCCTTCAGCGTTAACCGCGTTCTCGGATGTGTGCCGTTTCGAGGCGGCAGAGGTGCAGAATCCCGCGCAGGCCGTGGCATGTTTCGTGAAGCGAAGCGCGCGGTCATATGGGTCTGTCCGCACTTCACACAGCGGAGGCCTTGTTCGTCGATTGAAGGAGCATAGCCATGTCGCGCAACGGTCTCATCGCAGCGCTAGCGAGCGCCGCCCTGATTCTGGCGCCCCTCACCCCGGCCACGGCCGGCAACATGGGTGGTGGTGGCAATGGCGGTCACGGCGGTGCGCCCGGTTGCCCGCCCGGCGGCGGTCACGGCTCGACGGTGAACATCTACAAGCCCATCAATATCTATAAGCCGATCAACATCTTCAAACCGATCAACATCAACAAGAACATCAACATCAACAAAAACATCGATCTCAGCAAAAACATCAACATCAACAAGAACATCAATATCAACAAGAACATTATCATCAACAAAGTGAACGCGTTCTCGTCCGCCGAGGCTTCGGCCTTCGCGACAGCAACCGCATCAGCCAATGCGAATGCGGCGGCGCAGACGATCATCTACAGCGGCAGCTATTCGATCGTGAACTACGACATGCACGGCAACAACAATGGCAACACGGGCGCGCTGTCCGTGGCGGCTGCGGCCGGCGGCGTGTGCCACACGCAGGAAGCGACAATCGTCAAGGCGCTGCATGCAGTCTGCGTGACGGCCGAGGGTCACGAATTCCCCGCCTCGCACATGACGCGCGATACCTGGATCGATCAGAGCTACGAAGGCGAGATCGCGCGCTGCATTCCCGGCAGCCATCTGAAGATCACGATCGGCGACGTGCTGCAGTCCGACCAGGGCATGGCCGGCACTTACGATCACGGTGCGATCCTGATGTGCGGTCCGCATGAAGCGGTGCGCCAGTTCAAGAACGGCCTGCTGAAATGCACGCCCGCAGTCCCGGTCAAGGACTGCACCGAACGCACCAATCTGCGCCTCTACGGCACGGGCGATCTGTTCTTCTCCTTCCGCGGCCAGGTCTGCGTGGGCGAGACGCGCTCGGCTTCAGAGTCCACCGACACGGCAGGCTTGAGCCTGGACGGCGGCGTGGGTGAGAACTCGGGATACTGATCCTGTCTCCTAACCTCTCCCGCTATCGCGGGCGAGGTTAGTTGCCTAAAGCAATCGTTAAGCGGCGCCGGGCGAAGATGAGGACGACCTCATCCTGACGGCAGACCGTGTCCGGCATCGTTTCCGTAGTGCGCGATGGCTCCTATCTGACCCGCGAGCGCATGCGCCTCTGGTCGCTGGCGATGCTGTTCAGTTTCGCAGTTGCCATCGTCTATCTCTTTGTGACGTCGCATGGGGGGCTCGACTACAAGGGCCGTCCGTTAGGCACCGACTATTCGAACGTCTACGCGGCAGGGCGTGCCGCGCTGAAGGGTCATGCTGCGCTGCCGTTTGATCCAGCCGGTCAGTATCGCGCAGAGCAGGCGATCTTCGGACACGCGACACCGTTCTATGGCTGGCACTATCCGCCCTACTTCCTGCTCCTGGCGGCGCCGCTCGCCACGCTTCCCTATCTCGCTTCGCTCGTCCTCTGGCAGCTTGCGACGCTCGCCCTCTATTTCGCAGCGCTCCATCGGCTGCTGCGCAACGGACCTGTTCCGGCGCTGGCGGCCGACAAGTTGTGGCCGATCATTGCGCTCGGCTTTACAGCCGTGTTCGTCAATCTCACCCACGGTCACAATGGCTTCCTGACGGCCGCGCTACTCGCCTTTGGTCTCGCCTTCCTCGACAGGCGGCCGATCCTTGCCGGCGTGATGTTCGGACTGCTCGCGTACAAGCCGCAATTCGCGATCCTCATTCCGCTCGTGCTGGCCGCATCGGGCCGCTGGCGCGTCTTTGCATCCGCCGCCGCCACAGTCGCGTTGCTGACGATCGCCGTCACTGTCATCTTCGGCGCCGAAGTGTGGCCAGCCTTCCTCGCCTCGTCGCACTTCACCCGTGTCGTAGTGCTCGAACAGGGCGGCGCCGGCTTCAACAAGATCCAGAGCGTATTCGCGGTTGTCCGGTTATGGGGCGGTTCGGTGAGCCTCGCCTATGCCGCGCAGATCGCAATCACGCTCGGCGTCGCTGTTGGCCTTGTTGCACTCTGGCGCAGCAGCGCCTCCATGGCGCGCAAGGGCGCCGCGCTGTGCCTCGCGACCATCCTCGCGACGCCCTACAGCCTCGACTACGACCTGATGATCGCAGCGCCAGCGATCGCCCTGCTCGCGTCGGACGGTATCCGGACTGGCTTCGCACGATGGCGCAAGACCGTGCTGACGATCCTCTGGATCATTCCCTTCATGGTGCGCGGGATCGCGGAGTTTACGCTTCTTCCTGTTGGCGTGGTGATGGTGCTGGCGACCTACACGCTGATCTGCACCGACCAGTTCTGGCATCGCAAAACTGCCGCAACTGTCACCCAATCGGCACTCGATCAGGCCTGACAGGCGCGGCGATCCGTACGGCTTGCACGGAGTCGGTCGGCTGGTATTGTGCCGCCCATTCCGACATTTCCAGCCAGGGTTTGCCCCATGAACATCCATGAATATCAGGCCAAGGAGGTCCTCAAGGGCTTCGGCGCACCGGTCCCGCGCGGCAAGGTCGCGTTTACGGTCGCGGAAGCCGTCGCGGCCGCGAAAGAACTGGGCGGACCGGTGTGGGTGGTGAAGGCGCAGATCCACGCCGGCGGCCGCGGCAAGGGCGGTGGCGTGAAAGTCGTCAAGTCCATCGAGGACGTGGAGAAAGAAGCCAAGCGCATGCTCGGCATGACGCTGGTGACGCATCAGACCGGTCCGCATGGCCGCCTCGTGAAGCGCCTCTATATCGAAGACGGTTCGGCGATCGAGCGTGAGCTGTATCTCTCCGCCCTCGTCGATCGCGCGACGTCGCGCGTTGCGTTCATCGCGTCGACCGAAGGCGGCATGGACATCGAGGAAGTCGCACACAAGACGCCAGACAAGATCCAGACCTTCCAGATCGAACCGGCCGTCGGCTATTCGCCTTATGTCGGTCTCGACATCGCAACCGCGCTCAAGCTGAAGGGCGATCAGGCCAAGCAGATCGGCGGCGTGATCAAGTCGCTTTATGACGCCGTGATCGCCAAGGACATGAGCCTCCTGGAAATCAATCCGCTGGTCGTGACCAAGGACGGCAAGGTTGTCTGCCTCGACGCGAAGATCAATTTCGACGACAACGCGCTCTACCGCCACAAGGACATCCAGGCGCTGCGCGATCTGGACGAAGAAGATCCGGCGGAAGTCGAGGCCAGCAAATACGACCTGTCCTACATCAAGCTCGACGGCGAGATCGGCTGCATGGTCAACGGCGCCGGCCTTGCGATGGCGACGATGGACATCATCAAGCTGTTCGGCTCCGAGCCGGCCAACTTCCTCGACGTCGGGGGCGGCGCAACGAAGGAGAAGGTCACGCAGGCGTTCAAGATCATCGTCTCCGATCCGAACGTGAAAGGCATCTTGGTCAACATCTTCGGCGGCATCATGAAATGCGACATCATCGCGGAAGGCATCGTCGCCGCCGCGAAGGAGATCTCGCTGAAAGTGCCGCTGGTCGTGCGCCTCGAAGGCACCAATGTCGAACTCGGCAAGAAGATCCTCGCCGAATCCGGTCTTCCCATCGTCTCCGCCAGCGACCTCGCCGATGCGGCGCAGAAGATCGTCAAAGCGGTGAAGGGCGGAAAGTGATGCGTGCCAAAAGACATCTCGCTGGCGCGGTGATGCTTCTGTCGGTCATCGCCCCAGCGACGTGCCTTGGCGCTGATGGCGGCCTCAAAGACGTGTTCCAGGCACGTTATGCGACGATGAAGGCGGTGATGGCGAAACGCGACGCCAGTGGGATTACGGCTCTTCTCGCGCCCAACTTCACGAGCGTGGACGTTTCCGGACAGACATCAACCGGTACTCAAATGTCCAATGAAGTTGCAGCACTGCCCATCGATCCCAACAAGACAAGCGAAACCACGATACTTTCGGTCAGTGCCGATCATGATATTGCGACGGTCAACCAGCGCTATGACATGAAAACAGCGAAGCCTGCTGCGGATGGCGCGACCCGGAATGTCGAGCTGATCGCACTCTCGACTGATACATGGATAAAGTCGGGCGGGACTTGGCTGTTGCAGCGGACAGTGACCAAGCAAGCGGACTATTTTGTGAACGGCCAATCTGTCTTGCACAAGACAGGGAACGCACCGTGACGCCGACAGAAATCCGCCGGCAGACGCCGATCAAACAAACAACCTGGTAGAAGGCATCTCAATGTCCATTCTCGTCGACAAGAACACCAAGGTCATCACCCAGGGCTTCACCGGCAACCAGGGCACCTTCCATTCCGAGCAGGCCATCGCCTATGGCACCAAGATGGTCGGCGGCACGTCGCCCGGGAAGGGCGGCACGACGCATCTCGGCCTGCCTGTGTTCGACACGGTGCGCGAGGCGCGCGAGGCGACCGGCTGCGACGCGACCGCGATCTATGTCCCGCCGCCGTATGCGGCCGATGCGATCCTGGAAGCGATCGACGCCGAGATCCCGCTGGCGGTCTGCATCACGGAGGGCATTCCGGTGCTCGACATGGTCAAGGTGAAGCGCGCGCTACAGGGTTCGAAGACGCGTCTCATCGGGCCGAACTGCCCCGGCGTGATCACACCCGGCGAATGCAAGATCGGCATCATGCCCGGCCACATCCATCGCCGCGGCAAGGTCGGCATCGTGTCGCGTTCCGGCACGCTGACTTATGAAGCCGTGGCGCAGACGACGGCGGTCGGCCTCGGCCAGTCGTCCTGCGTCGGCATCGGCGGCGATCCGGTGAAGGGCACCGAGCACATCGAGGTGCTGGAGATGTTCCTGCGCGATCCGGAGACCGAGTCGATCATCATGATCGGCGAGATCGGCGGCACGGCGGAAGAAGACGCAGCCGACTTTATCAAGCACAACAAGACCAAGAAGCCGATGGTCGGCTTCATCGCCGGCGTCACCGCGCCTCCGGGACGCCGCATGGGTCATGCTGGCGCGATCATCTCCGGCGGCAAGGGCGGCGCGGACAGCAAGATCGACGCGATGAAGTCGGCGGGGATTCGCGTGTCGCTCAATCCCGCAGCGCTGGGGACGACTCTGGTTGAGTTGCTGAGCGGGAAGTAAGTTTCGCGTTACCGCTTTCATCGTCATGGCCGGGCTTGTCCCGGCCACCCATACGCACAACTGAATCACGGAGCGTATGGGTCACCGGGACAAGCCCGGTGATGACGGAATTTTTGAACGCGCATTACGCTGCCGCTCAAACCACCACCGCCGGCACCGTCTTCCGCCCGCGCAGCCAGTCCTGCATCGGCTTCTCGAACCCGTAGAACACCGCCGCGCCGGCCGCGATTAGCACCGCGTAGAAAGCGATCAGTACCCAGCCTTGCATGAAGAACGTGGGCGCTACGCCATAACGTACCACCAGCAACACCAGCGCCAGCTGCATCGGAAAGTGGAGCAGATACGTCGCGTAGCTGATGTCGCCCAGGAACGCGACGCGCGCATAGCTCCGACGCGACGTGCTCTCGTGCAGCGCCAGCGCGAGCACGGTCACCGGACAGAGCGCGAGATCGAACGCCAGCAGGAAGTGCCAGTTGGTCTCGGCTCCCGCGACCAGCGATGACTCTCGCCACAGCATCACCGCGAGCAGCACCCACAGCGCCACGGCAAGAACACCAAGTGCGCGGGTGATTGTCACCGCGGCGGCATGCGAACGCAGCACGCGCCACGCCGCGAATGCCGTGCCGCCCATGAAGAACCCCATCACGCCGCGCGCGATATGCTCGTCGAACCACAGCAGCGGAATACCCAGCGCAGCTATGGCAAGCGATGGCCATCCGGCGCGCAGCCCGGTGCGGCACGCGATGAAGAAAACGACGTAAAGCAGAACCTCGATCGAGACCGACCAGGCCGGGCCATCGAACGTCTGCGGCACATGCGGCCACCATGCCTGCACCATGAAGACGTTCGCCACGAAGTGCCCGACGTCATTGTCCTGATAGATGAAGAACGTGCCGACCTCGCGGAAATAGATCGCCTGCAACACAGCGGAGACAATCAGCAACGCAAAGTGAAGCGGATAGAGCCGGGAGAACCGCAGCAGCCAGAAGCGGCCCGAACCAATCCCGCGCGCGGCGATCTTCTCGCTGTAGAGCCAGAAGAAACCGAAGCCCGACAGCACAAAAAACAGATCGACGGCCGCCCAACCCTGAAGGTAGAGGGGTTTAAGTGCCCAATAAAAAGGCTGCATTTCGCGTCGCCAACCCGTCTGCCACGTGCCGCTCAGCGCGAAGAAGTGTTGCCAGTGCCAGAACACCACCGACAGGGCGGCTATGCCGCGGAGCGCGTCCAGCGATGTCAGCCGTTTCGTGCTCATGGGCCGTCGTAATCCGGTCGCATTGAACCCATATTTAACGATAGAAAGCGTTGAATTGACGCTCCAACGGCGCTACACGCCACGCCTTCCGGCATATAGCCGAAACTGGACCGGGTGGGACCCAAGAAGCCCCGCCCTAAATTATTGAAATGACAAGCCAATCTTCTGCAGACCGAATCAACAGGAACTCGAACGAACTCCTGGAGTCGACCTCCTTCCTGTTCGGCACCAATGCCGCCTTCGTGGAGTCGCTCTACGCCCAATATCTCGAAAATCCCGACGCCGTCGATCCAAGCTGGCGTAACTACTTCGCGAGCCTTGGCCAGATCGAGCTCGATCCCGCGCAAGTGGGCCGCGGGCCGCACTGGCGCCGAGACAAGAAAACCCAGCATGAGGAAGGGGAACTTGTCAGCGCGCTGACCGGCCAGCTCGACGCGTCGAAAGCCAAGGTCAGCAAAGCCGATCTGCACAAGGCGGCGCAGGAATCCATCCGCGCCATCCAGCTGGTGCGCGCCTATCGCGTCATCGGCCATCTCGAAGCCAATCTCGATCCGCTGAACCTCGCGCCCAAGCAGCCGCATCCGCAGCTCGAACCCAGCTTCTACGGCTTCCACGAAGAGGACATGGACCGTCCGATCTTCATGGACGGCGTCATGGGTCTTGAGACGTCGACGCCGCGCCAGGTGACGAGCATCCTGAAGCGCACCTATTCCGGCCGCATTGGCTACGAGTTTATGCACATCAACGACCCGGAGCAGAAGGACTGGCTCCAGCGTCGTATCGAAGGACCGGACAAGGAGATCGTGTTCACGCCGGAAGGCAAGAAGGCGATCCTCAACAAGCTGATCGAGGGCGAAGGCTTTGAGAAGTTTGCCGCGCTCCGCTTCCTGGGCACCAAGCGCTTCGGTCTCGACGGCGGCGAAGCCACTGTCCCGGCGCTGGAACAGATCATCAAGCGCGGCGGGCAGCTGGGCGTGAAGGAAATCGTGCTGGGCATGTCCCATCGCGGCCGCCTCAACGTGCTCGCCAACGTCATGGGCAAGCCCTATCGCCAGATCTTCCACGAATTCCAGGGCGGCGGCGCCAACCCGAGCGAAGTCGAGGGTTCAGGCGACGTGAAGTATCACCTTGGCGCATCTTCGGACCGCGAGTTCGACAACAACAAGGTGCATCTCTCGCTTACCGCCAACCCGTCTCACCTCGAGGCCGAGGACTCCGTCGTGCTCGGCAAGGCGCGCGCCAAGCAGGCGCAGCTCGACGACACCGAGAACCGCACCAGCGTCATGCCGCTCCTGCTGCATGGCGACGCGGCGTTTGCCGGCCAGGGCGTGGTGGCCGAGTGCTTTGCCATGTCGGGCACCAAGGGTTTCCGCACCGGCGGCACGATCCATTTCATCGTCAACAACCAGATCGGCTTCACGACGGCACCGATCTATTCGCGCTCCTCGCCCTATCCGTCCGATGTGGCGCTGATGGTGCAGGCGCCGATCTTCCATGTGAATGGCGACGACCCGGAAGCCGTGGTGCACGTCTCGCGCATCGCGACCGAATTCCGCCAGCTGTTCCATAAGGATGTCGTCATCGACATGTTCTGCTACCGCCGCTTCGGTCACAACGAGACCGACGAGCCGGCGTTTACGCAGCCGTTGATGTACCGCGCGATCAAGGACCATCCGAGCACGCTGACGCTCTACACCGCGCAACTCGTTGCCGAGGGCGTCGTCACCGAGGCCGAGGTGCAGGGCATGATCGAGGCGTTCAGCAAGCGGCTGGACGAGGAATTCGAAGCCTCCAAGACGCATCGCCCGAACCGCGCCGACTGGCTCGACGGCCGCTGGGCCGGCATGGCGATGGCGCCCAAGGGCGATCGCCGCGGAGAGACCGCGGTGCCGCTCGATGTCGTGCGCAGCGTCGGCAAGGGCCTCTACACCGCGCCTGCCAATTTCCATCTGCATCGCACGATCGCGCGCCAGCTCGAAGCCAAGGCCAAGATGTTCGAGACCGGCGAAGGTTTCGATTGGGCGACGGCTGAGGCACTCGCCTTCGGCACACTGCTGAATGAAGGCGTGCCGGTTCGTCTGTCGGGCCAGGATTCCGGCCGCGGCACCTTCAGCCAGCGTCATTCGGTGCTGGTCGATCAGGAAAACGAGAACCGCTACATCCCCCTCAACCACGTCGGCGAAGGCCAGGCCGAGTTCGAGGTCGTGGACTCGCTGCTCTCCGAGGAAGCAGTGCTTGGCTTCGAATACGGCTTCAGCCTTGCCGAGCCGAAAGCGCTTGTCCTGTGGGAAGCACAGTTCGGCGATTTCGCGAACGGTGCG
Source organism: Rhizomicrobium sp. (assembly GCA_035943485.1). Lineage (GTDB taxonomy): Bacteria > Pseudomonadota > Alphaproteobacteria > Micropepsales > Micropepsaceae > Rhizomicrobium. Next base: position 15,201 of record DASZCC010000112.1, read on the forward strand.
CAGGTCGTCATCGACCAGTTCATCGTGTCGGGCGAAATGAAGTGGCTTCGCATGTGCGGCCTCGTGATGCTTCTGCCGCATGGCTATGAAGGCCAGGGGCCGGAACACTCATCGGCGCGTCTGGAGCGCTACCTGCAGCTCTGCGCGCAGGACAACATCCAGGTCGTGTGCCCGACGACGCCGGCGAACTACTTCCACGTCCTGCGCCGACAGATGCACCGCCCATTCCGCAAGCCGCTGATCGTGATGACGCCCAAGTCGCTGCTGCGCAACAAGCACTGCACGTCGTTCCTGTCCGATTTCGGACCGGGCGCCTCGTTCCATCGCGTGCTGCGCGACCAGGCAGAGGTCGTGTCAGGCGCATGGACCACCAAGCTGGCCGAGGACAAGGACATCAAGCGCGTTGTGCTCTGCACCGGCAAGGTCTACTTCGACCTGATGGAAGCGCGCGACAAGCTGAATGAAGGCCGCGTCCAGATCCTCCGTCTCGAACAGCTCTATCCGTTCCCGGAGAGCGTGCTGGCGCTTGAACTGAACCGCTTCCCCAAGGCCGAGATCGTGTGGTGCCAGGAAGAGCCGATGAACCAGGGCGCCTGGAATTTCGTGGCGCCCCGCATTGAGCAGACCGTCTCTCAGCTGGGTGGCTCGTCCCGTCCGCGCTATGTCGGCCGTCCGGAATACGCCTCGACGGCGGCGGGCCTGATGAGCCAGCACAACGCCGAACTCAAGGCGTTCTTGGAAGCTGCCTTGGTACTGTAACGAAAAATTCCCTCTCCCCCGCCGGGGGAGAGGTTTAGTGTCAGGCCGTGCCAATGCCCGGTGCGCGCCCTCGAAAGAGATCAGGATGACCGTCGAAATCAAAGTGCCCGCGATGGGCGAGTCCGTGACCGAGGCCACTGTCTCTCGCTGGTTCAAGAAAGAAGGCGAGTCCGTCGCGCGCGACGAGCCCCTGCTCGAACTCGAGACCGACAAGGTCACGGTCGAAGTGCCCGCACCGGCTGATGGTTCGATCGAGTCGATCTCGGCGAAGGAAGGCGACACCGTTCAGGTCGGCGCGCTGCTGGGCGCGATCGCCGAAGGCAAAGCCGGTAAGGCGTCGGCCACGCCCGCCAAGAATCCGCAAGCCGCTGCGCCGCCAAAGCCCGCGCCGGCGACGGCGCCTGCCCCTGCTCCCGTTGCAGCCGCTGCACCGGCGCCCGTCGCGCCAACCGCGCCGAAGCCCGCACCCGTGGCGGCCGCACCCGTAATGCCTTCCGTGCGCCGCATCTCGGAGGAGACCGGCCTGTCACCCGACTCCGTCAACGGCTCGGGCCGCGACGGCCGCGTGCTGAAGGGCGATATGCTCGCCGCACTTGAAGCGCGCGCGAGCGAACGAGTTGCGCGCCCTGTACCGGTTCCGGCCGGCCCGCGCCCGAACGAGGCGCGCGAGGAGCGCGTCACGATGAGCCGCCTGCGCCGCACCATCGCGCTGCGCCTCAAGGAATCGCAGAACACCGCCGCCCAGCTCACGACCTTTAACGAGGTCGATATGAGCCATGTCATGGCACTGCGCGCCGAGTACAAGGAAAGCTTC
>DASZCC010000113.1:0-2823 GCA_035943485.1 Rhizomicrobium sp.
CACGATCTGATCATAGACGTTGAAAATCAGGTTCGAGGTGTTCGAGTTCTGCTTTCGCTCGCCATTGACGAAGCAGCGGATGCCCAGCGTGTGCGGGTCGCCCACTTCGTCCGCCGTCGTGATCCACGGTCCTACCGGCGCGTGCGTGTCGAATGACTTGCCGACGATCCATTGCGGCGTGTGCATCTGGAAGTCGCGCACACTAATGTCGTTGCCGCAGGCGTAGCCGAACACGACTTCATGCGCCTTGTCTTTTGCGACATGACGGCAGCGCGCGCCGATCACCACGACAAGCTCCGCTTCCCAGTCGACCATGTCGGAGGCGCGCGGCTTCTCAATCGGATCGAACGGGCCGTTCACATTGTCCATCTTGGCGAACCAGATCTGCCGCTCGGGCGTCTTGGCACCGCTTTCGGCGACGTGGTCGGCATAGTTCAGGCCGATCGCCATGACCTTGCGGGGTCGCGGCACCGGCGCGCGCAGATGCACGGAGCCGAGCGGAATCGGCTTGACCAGCGCCGATGCGATGCCGCCCTTCAACGCCGACCAGTTCGCGATCAGCGTCACCATGTCGGGCGCGAGATCGGACAGGTCGGCAATGGTCTCGCCGTTGACGAGCCCGATGCGGTCGCGGCCGTCCAGTGTGAATGTCGCCAGCTTCATGCCGGTGCTCCCAGATTTGCCTTGAAGAACTCCGCCGCAAGCGTGTGTGCCTGGCGCGTCGTCTCCGGATTGTAGCGCATGATCACGTCGCCGCCCTTGCCCTGATTGCCGAACGGGTCGTTCACCACCATGTCGGCGCCCGGCATGTCGAAGCCGTGATGGCTATCGGGCATCACCTTCAGCGTGATCTTCACGCGGTCGTCGAGCGACAGGCCGGACACCAGCTTGCGTGAGGTCTCCGGGTCGTTGTCGTACTGATCGCTTTCGCCGGTGATCAGCAGTATCGGCGCATCGACCAGATCGCCGAACTCAAAATTCGGCACGCGGTTCCATGTCCAGGTTGCGGGATAGACCGGCATGAAGGCGCGGAAATGGCCGTCCTTCAGGAACGTCGAATTATGCCGTCGCGTCGCCGCCAGCATCGTCGCCACGCCGCCGAAGGAGAATCCCGCAACGCCGATGCGCGCGGCATCGACTGCCGCATGCGATGCGAGAAAGGCCCGCGCGCCATATACATCGGGCAGCGTCTCGATCACCGTCTTCGGCCGTCCCGCGGCACCGCCGCCAAGACCGCGCGCCAACCACTGATCCATCTCGAGCGTGACGATGCCGGCGGCGTTCAGCACATCGGCATAGCCGCCTTCGCGCAGCGACGGCCCCGAAGAACCGTGCAGGAGTATGACGGCCGGATGCTTGTCGCTGCGGTCCTGCGGCACGCGGAGCCGGCCGGCAATCGCCAGCGGCTGCTCATGCAGCGAACGGACGGCGACGTAGTGAAGTGATGGCTCCGGCACGGTGATCCTCAAGTCGACAGAAACGGACGTTCAATATGTACCTTGGCGTCAAACCATTGGTACCGCTGTCTATTTGCGTCTCGTCCCTGCATCCAAAGCATCATCATTCACTCCTCCATGGTCCAAAACCATAGATAGGAATGTTGTCACACGACTTCAAGGGGCGGGGCGGGATTACTCGGCCGGATGGGCGCGTTGTTCGCCGTCACGCTTGATCTGAAAGTGCAGAACGATCGCGTAGAGCATGAACGGAATCGCGCAGAGAGCGAGAACATCCGACGGCTGAAGAGCGAAGCCGAAAAGATTGGTCATGACTTCTCTCCTTCAGGCGCAAAATACAGGGCCAATCCTAACGTCACCAAGCCGCCAGCAACAGAGCCCCAGGTGACGGCGTTGTGCTGGATAAGCGACTGAACGGTCACGGTGCCGAGAAGACCATAGCCGAAGGTCGTCAAGATCGAAGTAAGGAGCTTCATTCTCGCGCGATGCGCATGCGCTCTGGTCGCCAAGTCTAGTCGCTTTCTGGATCACAATGAGAACCGAACGCGACTGCTCGACTCATACGTATGAACTGTGACGCCCAGATATCACCCCAACTTCGCCCCCGCCCGAAACGTCACCGGCATCACCTGCGGGCCGGAGATGAAGTTCGACGGCAGCCAGCGCGGCGCGCCGCCCAGCTTGAAGTCATTCATCCGTGTCAGAACTTCCATCAGCATCGCGTCGATCTCGATGCGCGCGATGTGCTGGCCAAGACAGCCATGCGGACCAGTCCCGAACGCGATGTGCTCATTCGGCGTACGCGCAAGGTCGAGCGTGTCGGGGTGATCGAACTTGGCGGGATCGCGATTGGCCGATCCGAAATACATCACGACCTTGTCGCCCACCTTCACGTCCTTGCCACCCAGCGCGATGTCCCGCAGCGCACGGCGGCGCATGTAGATGACAGGGCTGGTCCAGCGCAGCAGTTCCTCGCGCGCCGAGGGCAGGCGGCCGGGCAGGCCGGCCATCAGCCAGGCGTGCTGGTCCGGATGATCCAGCAGTGCCAGCATTCCTGCCGAAAGCAGGTTGCGCGTGGTGTCGCCGCCGGCATCGATCAGCAGCAGGAAGAACAGCAGGAATTCGATGTCGTCCAGCCGCCGCCCGTCGACTTCCACCTGCAGCAGCTTGGTCGCCAGATCGTTCTTCGGCCGCGCGCGCTTTTCTTCAATCACCTTGCGGCCATATTCAAACATCTGGAACACCGCGACGGCGCCATTTTCGCCGTCGGGCGAGCCGCCGGCCGTCGTGTGGATCGCCTCGGTCAGCTTGTAGAGCTCACGGCCATCCTCCAGCGGAATGCCCATCAGTTCCGCGATGACGTAGG
>DASZCC010000114.1:0-1777 GCA_035943485.1 Rhizomicrobium sp.
GGAAGCGGTCGATGCCGTCGGTGGCGCGCGTCAGCGCCGGGTAGGGCACCGCGAACTTCTCCTCGTACCAAAGATGCACGCGCGCCTGATTGCGTACCTCGATCTCGATGTCGCCGAATAGCGCCTTCGCGCGGCGTATCACGGCATCTTCTGCGTCCCATGACGTGTCGGGATCGAAATAGAAAATGTCGTAGTCCCGGATGCCGTGGGTCGGCGCGCGGCCCGTGAGCTCGTTCCACACCGTCTGAAACAGTGCGCCAGAGACCAGCCATGCATCCGGCACGCCGAGATGGGGGAGACGTTCGAGAATGGCGCGATTGTTTGGGTTAGTGAGTGACGCTTCGATGAAGTCCGCCTGATTCATGGGCGAATGGTCGCGAATGTGAGGGGCTTCGTCCACCACCCTTGACGCGCCGTATGGTTCCGACTTGAAGGACACCTCGTCTCTCGGATTTTCCATGGGTTTCCTGCGCCGTATTCCCGCCTGGGCGGAGTTCGCGATCGTCGTGGGCGTCGCGTTTGGCTATTTCATCGTCAGCAGCATCGTCATTGCGTCGAGCCATGAGCTGTTCGCCAAGACGCATCACAGCAGCAACTCGCTATTTGCGCTTTCTGCCATCGAGGTCTCGATCATGGCGATCCTGGTGCCGTTCCTTTGGGCGCGCGGCTGGACGATCGCACGGGTCGGCCTGCGTCCATCTTGGATGGACGTGCTTTATGGCGTCGGACTCGCGATAGCGGCGTACGCCGCTTACGCCATCATCTGGATCATGTTCGCAGCGTCGGCGCCGGATGCGGCACGTGACGCGGCGCGCGTCTCTGTTGTGACAAATGGCATCTCGCCTGCAGCTGCGATCGTGACGCCCTTTGTCAATGCGCTCTACGAAGAACTGTTTGTCGCCGGTTACATCATCACCGCGCTCAAGGACAAACACGGCGAGTGGACCGCCATCAATATGAGCGTCGGCGTGCGGCTGGCCTATCATCTGTATCAAGGTGCGCTGGGCGTGATCGCGATCATTCCACTCGGCCTGATATTTGGAGTCTGGTACGCACGGCGGGGCAGGCTGTGCCCGCTGATCATTGCGCATGCTGCGATCGACCTAGCCGGGCTTTTGTATGTGGCAAAATTCTAGGAGACGCCGTGTCGGTTACATCCATCATCGGCTTTGCAGCCGCGTTCTGCACCACCTTCGCGCTGGTGCCGCAACTGGTGAAGACATGGCGCTCGCGCTCGACCAGCGATGTCTCGCTTGCCTGGTCGTCGGTGCTCACTACCGGAACGTTCCTCTGGTTCGTCTACGGGCTCAGACTGCACGACGTGCCGCTGATCGCCGCCAACGGCACGGGCCTCGTCCTTTCAGGCCTGATCCTGGCGCTCAAACTGCGTCACGGCTGAAAAGGCCGCGTCCACAAGACGACGTCGAGCGGCAGAGTGCCATAGAGATGCGGAAACAGTTCGCCGCCGCGCGAAGGCTCATACTTTAGCACCGCGCCGAGCGTCTCGGGATCGACGGCAACCAACACCAGGCCACGCTGGCCAGCATAATATTTGGCGACCGTCCCATCGAGCTGCTCCTCGCTGGAGAAGTGCAGGAAGCCATCTTCCTTGTCCTTCGCCGACCCGGAATAGACCCCGGCCGCCTCCGCCGCGCGCCATTCCTCCGCGTGAACGATTTTGAAGATGAGCATGCTCAAGCAGCCTGAGCGGTACCACCGATTGTGAGGCCATCGAGACGCAGTGTCGGCTGGCCGACTCCGACGGGCACGCTCTGGC
>DASZCC010000115.1:0-3112 GCA_035943485.1 Rhizomicrobium sp.
CGGCACGGGCGACACGCCGGTCCCGGTCTGTCCGCCCGATTCGCACGTACCGTCCTTTGTCCTCATCACGCCGGGCGCGCGCGCCAAATTCGCGAACACCCGCACCGCGGATTATGCCGGCTATCTCATCAAGCCGGTCCGTCAGGGCACGCTGGTCAACCAGGTTCTGCAGAACGGCGCCGCTGCAACCCAAACCGCGCCGGCTCCGCAACCTGCGTCCACGCCGGAATTCAACGGCAGCCTCAACATCCTTCTGGCCGAGGACAATCCGATCAACACGCTGCTGACGCGCGAATTGCTGCGCCGCCGCGGCCACAAGGTGAGCGAAGTCACGTCGGGCAAGGCAGCTGTCGCGGCCATGCAGGCCGGCAGCTACGACATCCTGCTCACCGACATCCACATGCCGGATATGGACGGCATCGAGGCCACCAAGGCGATCCGTCTGCAGGAGACACACACCGGCGGACGGCGCACGCCGATCGTCGCCCTGACGGCGGATGCGCTCGAAACCGGCAAGTGGGCTTGCAAAGATGCTGGCATGGATGGTTTTCTGACCAAGCCGATCGATCCTGCACAGCTGGACAAGATGTTCATCGCAATCTTCCCCACCATCGAGCCGGCCCTTTCGGCCGCTGAATGACGGCTGGCCGCCGCAGTTTCAGCCTCTATCTGAAGCCCAAGAACCTGCTGATGCTGGCTCTGGGATTCTCGTCGGGCCTCCCGTTCCTGCTGGTCGGCAACACGTTCGGCTACTGGCTGCGTGACGAAGGCACCACGCTGAGCGCCATCGGGTTTCTCTCCTGGGTCAGCGTCACCTACTCGATGAAGTTCCTGTGGGCGCCGTTCGTCGATCGCCTGCGTGCGCCGCTTCTCGGTTGGCTCGGCCTGCGACGCAGCTGGATGGCACTGTCGCAGGTCGTGGTCGGCGTCGCGCTGTGCGCGATGGCCATCGCCGGCACGCATCATGGACTGGCGACGCTCGGCGCCTGCGCGTTGCTCGCAGCGTTTGGCGCGGCGACGCAGGACACCGTGATCGACGCCTGGCGAATCGAATCCGCGGCGGACAACGAAGAGCTGCGCCTGCTCACCTCGACCTATCAGTTCGGTTATCGCATCGCGATCGTCGCCACCGACGCGCTGATCCTGGTGATCGCTGAGTACACCAGCTGGCCGATCTCCTACGCGATCTATGGCGTGGCCATGGGCATCGGCCTTGCGGCGACACTGGCCGTCACAGAACCAGCGCGCGCCGATGCGGTGATGCAGGAGAAATTGTCGGAGCTCCCCTTGTGGAGCCCGCGCGGCATCTTCGACGCCATCGCCGGACCGTTCATCGCGTTCTTCAAGACGCATGGCTGGATCGCACTGCTCATGCTGCTGGCGATCAGTTTCTATCGCGTGCCGGACTTCATGATGGGACCGATGGTCAATCCGTTTTATCACGACATCGGACTGACCAAGGATGTCGTGGCTGGCGTGCGCGGCACGGTTAGCGTTCTCGCATCGCTTGCAGGGATCTTCATCGGCGGCTTGTGCGCGCTGCGGTTCGGGAACATGCGCACGCTGATTGCAGGCGGCGTGTTGCAGGCGATCGCCATCGCGGCGTTCGCAATTCTGTCTTATTCCCAATCTCACCTGCCGACCTTTGTCGCGATCATGACGCTGGACAGCTTTGCCACGAGTTTCGCGGGCGTGGCACTGGTGTCCTACATGTCGAGCCTCACGAGCCTTGGCTATACAGCGACCCAATACGCACTTCTGGCCTCGACCTATGCGCTGCTGGGCAAGCTGCTGAAGGGTTTTTCGGGCGTGATCGTCGAATACCTGAACACGCAGACCACCCTGCTTCACGCGTATGCCGAATTCTTTATTACCTGCGGTGCGATCGGCCTTCCCGGCGTGCTTCTGTTCATCATCCTGGCGCAAATACTCGCCAAAAGGGTCGAGGCTTCTAACCGGTTGCACGCGCTTTAATTTGCCGCCGTCTTCCGCGTCGCGTAAAATATCCTATATAGCTGTGGGGAGAGGCCAGCTGGCGGAGCCGGCGCCTTCTCAAGGGAACGCCCTTTTGGTCAATATTCACGAGGCTGGCCCTCTCGAGGGCAGACTTGTTCAGTGGCCGGTACTTGCCACAGCCGGTGCGCTGGAAGTGCGGCTTGCCGAGACCGAGGCCGAAGTCGAGCAGGCGCAGCGCCTCCGCTATCACGTTTTCTATGAAGAGATGGACGCGGTGCCGTCGGTGCAGATGCGCGTGGAGCGCCGCGACTTCGACAAATACGACGACGTCTGCGACCACCTTCTTGTCGTCGACCGCAACGCGCATGGCGATGACGGCCAGCCGCTGGTCGTCGGAACCTATCGCCTGACGCGCGATGTCGATGCGGCGCGGGCCGGCGGCTTCTACACCGCCAATGAATTCGATATGTCGCGCATGCTCGCCGGTCACAAGGGCGAGCGGCTGCTGGAACTCGGGCGCTCCTGCGTCCTCAAATCCTATCGCAACCGCACGACGACGGTGCAGCTCCTGTGGAAGGGCCTGCTGACCTATGTTGCGCGCTTCTCGATCGACCTGATGTTTGGCTGCGCCTCGTTCCCCGGCACTGATCCGGACGCGCTCGCCCTGCCGCTGTCCTACATGCACCACTTCCACACGATCCCGCACGGCATGGAAGTGAAGGCGCGCCCCGAACTCTACGTGCCGATGAACCGCATGGCGAAAGCCGACATCGACCCCAAGGAAGGCCTGCGTTCGCTGCCGCCCTTGTTGAAGGGCTACCTCCGCGCCGGCGGCTGCATCGGCGACGGCGCAGTCGTCGACCTCCAGTTCAGCACGATCGACGTGTTCATCTACTTCCCGCTATCGGGCATGGACGCGCGCTACAAGAGCCGGTTCGGGCTGGCGGGGTAGAACGCCACAGCCGCGTTGCTACTTCTTCCTCTTCTCAATCGCATCCCAGATCAGCGCAGCGATATCCGGTCCGCCGAAGCGTTTCACTTCGTGAATGCCGGTCGGTGAGGTCACGTTGATCTCGGTGAGGTAGTCGCCGATCACGTCGATGCCGGTGAAGATCAGGCCGCGCTTCTTCAGCTCTGGCCCGATCGCCTTGCAGAT
>DASZCC010000116.1:0-2444 GCA_035943485.1 Rhizomicrobium sp.
CAGTGCGCGGACAAGCGAACCGATGTTCGCCGGCAGCGGCACGGCGGCGCGATCGAGCGAGCCGAAATTCTCCAGCAACTGATGCGCAATGCCCCGCGCCGGCGCGGGGAGGGCATCATCCGTGCCGGCCTTCGCCTCCACGCCTTCGCAAAGCGCGAGCAGAGGCTGCAGCCGTGTCGTGATGCGTTCGCGCACGAGCTTCTCGAGTCTCGTCTGAACGTCCGCGCGCAGATCACCACGAAGCTGTTCGTCCGCCATCACCACGACGACCGGCGAGAGTGGTCCCGCACCGGGCGAGAGCTGACCGACGACCGCGCCGTCCCACCACAGCTTGCCATGCTCGCTCAGCTGGATCGCCTTGTCGTCAGATTCACTGAGACGTCGGGCGCGCGCGGCGAACTCGCCTTCCAGCGCTCGCGTCGCGGCGGCGCGCAATGTTCGGCCATGAATGCCCTCGGCGCGCGCATCGGCCTCGAAGCGGAAGCCCTCGAGCTTGCCAACCGTTTCGCCGCCAATGGCGACGCCACCGGAATCGTCGAGGGTGAGATTGATCTCTTCGTCTTCGCGCAGGCGCTTCATCAGCACCGATGTGCGGCGGTCGACGAAACGTTGCGTCAGTCGTTCATGAAGCGCGTCAGATAGGCGGTCCTCGACTGCGCGCGTCACGCCCTGCCAGTGCACGCTGTCCTTCGTCCAGTCCGGGCGATGCGCCGCGTAGGTCCAGGTGCGGATCTGGGCGAGACGGCCGGAGAGTGTGGCGACATCACCTTCGGTCACATCCAGCCGCTCGATCTGCCGCGCCAGCCAGTCATCAGGCAGGACACCTTCATCGCTCATGCGATAGAGGAAGATGCTTTGCACCAGTCGAACATGGTCATCTGAAATCTTGCGGAAGTCCGGCAGCTGACATGCGTCCCACAGGCGATGCACGGCGGTGCGCGACGTGGCGAGCGCCTGCACGTCTTCGTAGCCCGACAGCAATCGCAGCGCGGTAAAGTCGGAAGCCGGACGCGCCTTGGCCAGACCGCGCTGCGGCGGCGGTTCGTCGAGACTGGCGATCAGTCGTTCGGTGCTGGCGAAATCCAGCGAGGAATTGCGCCACTGAAGCACGCGCACCGGATCGTAGCGGTGGCCTTCCACCCGGCTGACGAGTTCGTCGTCCAGCGGTTCGGCTTCGCCTGTCGTTCCGAACGTGCCGTCGTTCATATGCCGGCCGGCGCGTCCCGCGATCTGGCCGACTTCGTCCGGCCGGAGCGGACGCATCTGCGACCCGTCGAACTTGTCGAGTGCGGCGAAGGCGACATGATCGACGTCCATGTTGATGCCCATGCCGATCGCGTCCGTTGCGACCAGGAAGTCGACATCGCCATTCTGATAGAGCTCGACCTGCGCATTGCGCGAGCGCGGGCTTAGCGCGCCCAGCACCACCGCCGCGCCACCACGCTGACGGCGGACGAGTTCTGCGATGCCGTACACATCCTCCGCCGAGAAGCCGACGATGGCCGAGCGGCGCGGCAACCGGGTCAGCTTTTTGGGGCCGGTGTATGCGAGATCGGAGAAGCGCGAGCGCGCCATGAAGTAGCTGCGCGGAACGAAGCGCTGGATCGAGCCGCGCATCGTGTCGGCGCCGAGGAAGATCGTTTCCTCCTCGCCGCGCGCATGAAGGAGCCGGTCGGTGAAGACATGGCCGCGCCCGGGATCGGCCGAGAGCTGGATCTCGTCGATCACCAGGCACGCGACACCGATATCCAGAGGCATCGCCTCGACGGTGCAGACATAGTAGCGCGCGTCGCGCGGAACGATCTTCTCCTCGCCCGTGATGAGCGCGACCGATTGCTCGCCCTTCAGCCTGACGATCTTGTCATAGACCTCGCGCGCCAGCAGACGCAGCGGAAGTCCGATCATGCCTGAGCGATGCGCGAGCATCCGCTCGATCGCGAAATAGGTCTTGCCCGTATTGGTCGGGCCAAGCACCGCCGTCACGCGGGATGCCGTGTCGGGGCGCGGGGAACGATTGGTCGTGTTCATATGGGCTGAACATCGTGCCTCGCGCGCGGCTTTGCAAGCCGATCAATAGCGTGCGCGGAAACTTTTCCCCAGCCGCTCGCCTTTTCCGAAATAATGACGAAAAACATAGAACAGCGGCGACCAGGCATCGATGTTGATGCGCCTCTTACCTTCAACGATACGGTCGTCGGCATGAACGCGAAGCCGTTGCACTTCGAAAATCGAGAGGCTGTCGTCCTCTTGGCCGAAATGTCGCGTGCACAATCGCGCCTCGATTTGTACCGGACACTCCGCAGCACGCAACGGCGCGACAATCTCTGAAGCGAGCGGAGAGAAACCCGATACTGCGAACTTGCACGGCTCGTAATGGATCCCGGCAGCGCGATGGTAATTGTTAAGCTGCGCGTTGCCTGTCGTCGGCGCGAGCCGCTCGACGT
>DASZCC010000117.1:0-2129 GCA_035943485.1 Rhizomicrobium sp.
CCGTGGTCCATACGGCGCTATAGGACCTCAGAAGTTCGTCAAAATTAAGTGTGCTGTCGAGGGTCAAATCGATCGGCGTGTTGCTGGGAAGCGGGATCGGCTTGGTGAATGCGGTGCCGTTGATCAGGTCGAACAGGTTGATGCGCGCTTCCTGCAGCGTGGGCGGGTCGTTCCTGCCCTTGATGTGGAACACGATGCCCAGGCGGCCATTGGCGATGCTGTTGAGGTCGGCAGTCATGCTGTCATAGGCCAGGTTCTCCAGCGCCTGATAGGCGAAGTCCTGCACCGCATTCACTGGTGTCGTGTCGCCTTTGGTCCACAGCGTGCGCTTGATCATGAGGCGTCCCGGTCCGTCGGCGCGGATATGTCCGTTGGCGATGCGGATGCCGTCGGCGGTCGACGCGACGGGCACCGTGCCCGAGATGCGTCCGACGAGCGCCACATCCTTGCCGAGGTTAGACACAGCGACCAGCTCTGCAAGATCAATCGATGTGAGATGTGCCGTCACCGCGATACCGTGCGCGCCGGTGAGATCGAGCGCGAACGGATCCAGCGTCACCGTTCCGCTCGCCACGTTCGTTCGCAGCGCTGCGATCTGCACCCGGTTGCCGGCCAGCGCGAATGTCGCGTCGACTCCGGAGAGCGGCATGGTCCAGTCGACCCGCGTGACCTGGATGTGCTGCGACGGTGCGGTCGCGAGCGGAAGCAGCGAGGAGAGGGTGATCGTGCTTGTCACGCCATGCGCCATGCCGAGAGGCGTGCGCAGGTCTAGCTGGTCAAGCACCAGCCGTCCGTGACTCGTTGTGCCGCGCGCCGTCCAGGCCAGCGCACCTTCGAACGACGCGTTGCCCTTCACGCGCGTCACGGCCGACAGCAGCGGCGACAGCGACAGCGGCTGCAGGCCCTCCGGCGCAAAAACCAGGTGTGGGACATGGATCGTGGCAGTCCCCGCGCTGGTGTCGATCGCGTGCGTGACATCCACCGTGCCGATCGCGACATGGCCCTGCACGACATTCATGTGCGCCCTGATGTGGCCGGCGTCGAGTGTGGCTGGCCCTGCGATCGACAGCGGCTTGAACCGCTTGCCAGTCGCATCGCTCACTTCGGCGCGTTCAAGCTGCACTTCGCCGGAGGGGAGGGCTCCTTCATGCGCGAACAACGTAACGCGGCCTTTGGCGTTGGTGATGTGAGCGCCCGCGGCGGGGACGGTCGCGGCCAGGCCCGGGGTCGTGCCCGCGACGCGCCAGTCGCCGTTGCCCGTCACAACGATAGGCTCACCCGACATCGGACAGATTGTGCCGCCAATATTCGTCGCCAGCGGCGCGCGGCCCGCCTGATACGCCGCCAGACGCAGCGGCGCACAGTGTGCCAGCACCACGCGGAATATCCCCTTGTCGATTTCCGCGTTCCCGCTGGCCGTCAGATCAACGCCGCGGAAACGGTCATAGGATAGCCGCGCCGTTAGCGTGCCATCGGCTTCCATATGCGTGCCAGACCAGCCAAACCGGGTAGATGCCAGCGACAGGTAGGGCAGCTTCGGACCATCAAGCACCGCATCGATGGTGCCGACACCAGAGTCCGGCGCGCCGCGCATGTTGAGGGACCCCACACGCAATGACGCCCCTGCGTCACCCGTCACCACGGCCGGTGCATTCAATCGCACCATGATGCTGTTTGCCGCCCGCGTGATGGTGGCGTCGATGTCCAGCTTCAGCGTGCGTGTCGCCGCAGCGAGTGGATGCGCGAGCGAGGGCGGCAGTGCGACCAGAAGCGGCTCGACGCTTTCCGGTGCGAGATTGGTTGCGATTGTGCCGCGCATGTCGGCACGCGCCCCAGTCAGGTTGCGTAGCGCGATGTTCACATCGGTGTCGTGTGCCTGGGCTCCCATCACCGTCATTTGCGGCGCCGTGTAGTGCACCGTCGCCGAAGCGGCGGCCGGTCCCAATGACAAAACAATATCGCGGGCGGCGATCACGGCATGGAAGGAGGGCGCGTTTGCCTGTGACGCGTGAAAGCCGCCGCTGACGTCAAGCGATGCCTGGTAACCGCCGGCGGATTTCCGGAGATCGACCGCAGCGTTGTTGAGCCTGAGAACATTCGCGCCGGACACCAATTGGGTCGCATGCACG
>DASZCC010000118.1:0-2087 GCA_035943485.1 Rhizomicrobium sp.
AAGCTGCCGGCGCGCATCTGCTACAACGGTCTGGCCTTCCGTCATCAGCCCAACGAGCCGCATCGCCCGACGCAGTTCTATCAGGCGGGCGTGGAGCTTCTTGGCCTCGAGGATAGTGCTGCGGCCGAGATCGAGATCATGTCACTGGCCGTGCAGGCGCTGCAGGTGGTTGGCCTGAAGGACTTCGACATGAAGGTCGGAGACCTTGGCCTGTTCGGTGCGCTGGTCGATGCGCTGGACGTGCCGTCGCAATGGCGTGCGCGCCTGAAGCGGCACTTCTGGCGCGCTGGCTATTTCGAGGCGTTGCTCAATCGCCTGACGCATGGCGCATCGACGGATACGCAGCGCCTGCTGGGTTCGCTCGGGGGTCTGTCGCAGTCGGAATCGCATGCCGCGATCGAGGGTCTGATGGACATGGTGGCCGATGCACCGCAAGGCGCGCGGACCCGCGAGGAGATCGTCGAACGGCTGATGGAGCAGGCGGCCGACGCTGCCGCGCTTAGGCTTGATTCCAAGATCGCCAAAGTCATCACAAGTCTGTTGAACGTGTCGGGTACGGCGCAGGCGGCTATGGCCGAGATCCGCACCCTCACAAGCAATGCCGGCGTGAAGCTCGATGCGCCGCTGGCGGCGATGGAAGCGCGTCTTGCGGCGCTGGGCTCGCTGGGTGTCGATCCCTCGCGCGTGACCTTCGCGGCACGCTTCGGCCGCAACATGGAGTACTACACCGGCTTCGTGTTCGAGCTATGGTCGCACGATGCAGAGGGCCCTGTGCAGGTCGCCGGCGGCGGTCGCTACGACACGCTGATGGAAGCGCTAGGCGCCAGGCAGGCGACGCCGGCCATCGGTTGCGCCTTGCGCACCGAACGCGTGCTTGCTGCGCGTCGTTTCGCGGGAGTGGCGTGATGGCCGCGCTAACGCTTGCCGTGCCGTCGAAAGGCCGCCTGCAGGAGCAGGTGAATGCCTACTTCGCCGACGCCGGCGCGACGCTGAAACAGACAGCCGGTGCTCGGGGTTATCGGGCGACTCTCTCTGGCTTCCCCGATATCGAAGTGATGCTGCTGTCTGCGTCGGAGATCGCGTCGTCGCTCATCTCGGGCGACCTGCATCTCGGCGTGACTGGCGAGGATTTGCTGCGCGAGCAGGCGCCGGAGCTGGCCGGCCGCATTCATCTGATCAAGCCGCTCGGCTTCGGTTTCGCGAACGTCGTCGTGGCGGTGCCGCAATACTGGATCGATGTTTCGACGATGGTGGATCTCGACGACGTCTGCGCCGCGTTTGCGCACAAGCATCGCCGCCGTCTGCGCATCGCTACGAAATATGTTCAGCTTACGCGGGCCTTCTTCGCGCATATGGGTATCTCGGATTACCGCATTGTCGAAAGCGCCGGCGCGACCGAGGGCGCACCCGCGGCCGGCACGGCGGAAGCCATCGTCGACATCACCACGACGGGCGCCACGCTCGATGCCAATGGGCTGAAGATCCTAGAGGACGGGACGATCCTGGAGAGCCAGGCGCAACTGGCCGCTTCGCTGACGGCAGACTGGACCCAGGAAGCGCGCGTCGCGGCTGCAGGTCTGCTCGATCGCCTCGGCGCGCGGGAGCGCGCGAAGACGTCTCAGATATTGCGTGTTCGATTGGACAAGGACGCCGACAAAATACTCGCCGCACTCGCCAAGGCCGCCGATGCTTCGGTGCTTTCACGTCCTACAGATGCAGGCGGAGAATATTCGATCCTGTGCCCGCGCCCGAAACTGATGGACGCGATTGCCGCGTTGCGCGCGGCTGGGTCCGACGCACCGGCGACGACGCAGGATGCGGATTACGTGTTCGACACGGCCAATCCGCTCTACGCGTCGCTGGCGTCGGCGCTCGGCTAGACGTGCGTTCCGCCGAGCATTCCAAGCAGCCACAGCACAAGAATGATGATCAGGACGAGGCCAAGCACGCCGCCAAGTCCGCCTGCGCCATAACGGCTATAGCCAAATCCGCCGCCGCCTAGCAGCAGCACAAGCAGAATGATGATGATCAGAAGGGTCATTGAAATCCCCGGTTTGTCTGGGGGTGTTAATGCGTCCCTTGGCAAA
>DASZCC010000119.1:0-6685 GCA_035943485.1 Rhizomicrobium sp.
CCGCCGAAGCGGGCATCTACGGTCCTGATCTGCAGAGCGCCCTGTCGGCGCAGGATCTCACACTCGGCCACTATCCGCAGTCCTTCGAGTTCTCGACACTGGGCGGCTGGATCGCCCATCGCGGCGCGGGCCAGTCATCTGATCGCTATGGCCGCACCGAGGACTGGCTCGTCGGCGCGAAGCTTGTAACACCGCGTGGCGTGCTGAAGGCCGGAGGCTTTCCGGGTTCATCGGCCGGACCGCATCTGCTCGATCTCGTCATGGGATCGGAAGGCGTGTTCGGCGTCGTGACCGAGGCGACGGTGCGTCTGCGTGCGCGCCCGGCCGCGAGCGAATATCGCGGCTATCTGTTCCACGACTTCGCCAGCGGCATCGCCGCCATCCGCGAGACCATGCGGGCGGAGATTCCGGTGACGATGCTGCGCCTGTCCGACGCGGCCGAGACGCGGTTCTACCGTGCCTTCGGCTCGGTTGGGAAACGGCCCGGCATCGGCGGACGGCTGGCGCAGATGTTTCTCAACTCCCGCGGCTTCTCCGAGAAGGCGTGCGCGCTGATCGCCGGGTTCGAAGGTGATGAAACGGCGGTCTTCGCCGGGCGTCATGCCTTCGAGGAGATCATCAAGAAGTATCGTCCGATGAAGCTCGGCAGCGGACAAGGCGAGCGCTGGAAAGCCGGCCGCTTCCACGGTCCTTATCTTCGCGACCCGATGATGGACCGTGGCGCGGGTGTCGACACGCTGGAGACCGCGACGAGCTGGTCAAATCTGGATGCGCTCTACGTCGCGGTGCGTGACGCGTTGGAAAAAGCGATCCGCGAGAACGCCCCGCGCGCCGGCGCACACGGTGTTGTGATGTGCCATGTCAGTCATGCCTATCCGGATGGCGCGAGTCTGTATTTCACCTACATCTTCCCGCGCGCCCTCGATGGCGAGATCGCACAGTGGACGGCAATCAAGAAGGCCGCGTCCGACGCGATCGTCTCCCACGGCGGCACAATCAGCCACCATCACGGCGTCGGCGAGGATCACCTGCCCTGGATGGCGGCCGAGAAAGGTTCGCTTGGCATCGACGTGCTGCGCGCCGTGAAGATGGCGGTGGACCCGAAGGGGATCATGAATCCGGGGAAACTCATCCCGCCGATGTGAGTGGGGTTTATGCCGCCACGCCCTCGCGCACCGCAGCGGCAGCAGCCGCCACCGCCTCGCGCGCCTTTGGGATAAAGCTCCGCATACTGAAGAAACCGTGGACCATGCCCGGATAGTTCACATAGGTGACCGGCACGCCCGCGGCATCGAGCTTGTCGGCGTAGTCCTTGCCTTCGTCACGCAACGGATCGAAACCGGCGGTGATCACATAGGCGGGCGGCAGGCCACTGGCATCCTTCGCCAGCAGCGGCGAAAGCCGCGGATCGTTGCGGTGCGCGGCGTCAGGCGCATAGCACCGCGTGAACCAGTCCATGCCATCGCGCTCGAGGAAATATCCTTTCGCGTTCTCGCGCATTGAGCGGGTTTCCTCGGCGGCACCGAGCTGGGTCACCGGATAGATGAGAAGCTGGAACGCGATCTTCGGTCCGTCCTTCTTCGCCAGCTGCGCCACGACCGCCGCGAGATTGCCTCCGGCAGAGTCGCCGCCGACCGCGATCTTCTGCGCGTCGATACCCAGCGCGCCTGCATGCGCCGCTACCCATTGCGTTGCGGCGAAACAGTCCTCAACTGCGGCCGGGAATGGATGCTCTGGCGCCAGCCGGTAATCGATCGACACCACCCGGCAGCCGCTGTCATTGCAGAGCCCGCGGCAAAGATCGTCGTGCGTTTCCAGATCGCCGATCACGAAACCGCCGCCATGGAAGAACACGAGACCGGGCAGAAGCGTGCTTGTCGTCGCGAGCGGCGTGTAGACGCGAATGGGGATCGTGCCTGCCGGACCGGGAATGGTGCGATCTTCGACCTTGCCGATCTTGGTATCGCCGCCACGGAAAATGCCGGCACGCATCGCGGCGCGCGCCGCCTGCGGTCCGATCTCCCACATCTTGGGCAGCTTCATCTGCGCAAACTGATCGAGCAACGTCTTGACGTGGGCGTCGAGCGACAACGGCGTCTCCTATTTCGTGAACATGCCTGCAATGGCCTTGGACGCCTTGGCGAGCGCCTCATGGGCCTGCGGCAGGACCGATTGCAGATAGGTGAAGCAATGCACCATGCCCTCATATTCGGCGACGGTGACCTTCACGCCTGCCGCGCGCAGCTTGTCGGCATATTCCATGCCCTCGTCCCGCAGCGGGTCGAAGCCACCGAGGATGATATAGGCCGGCGGCAGTCCTGAGAGATCCTTGGCGCGGAGCGGCGAAATGCGCGGATCGGATTTGTCAGCACCCTCCGGCAGATAGCACTTGTAGAACCACTCCAGTGTATCGCGCTCCAGGAAGTAGCCGACCGCGAACTCCTTTAGCGATTTTGTCTCTGCTCCGATTTGCGTCACGGGAAAGAGCAGCAGCTGCGCGTCGATCGAAATACCTTTCGCCTTGGCCAATTGGGCGACCTCGGCTGCCAACGCGCCACCAGCAGAGTCGCCGCCGACAGCGATGCGGTTCGCGTCCACGCCGATATCGGCCGCATTCTCTGCGATCCACGAGAGTGCTGAGAACGCGTCATCGAGCGCGGCGGGAAATTTGTGCTCAGGCGCCAGGCGATAATCGACCGAGATCACGCGAAAGCCGCCCTCATTGGCCATCAGCCGGCAGAGGCCGTCATGCGTCTCGACACTGCCGATAACGAAACCGCCACCGTGAAAATAGACCAGCGCAGGCAAAGGCTCCCCGCCTGCTGCAACCGGCGTCGTAATACGGATCGGAACCGATACACCGCCAACGCCCGGAATGGTCCGGTTCAACGTCTTGCCGACCGGCACATCCTTTGGTCCGACTAGCTGCATCAGCCCGGCAAACGCTTCGCGCGCGGCGACGGGTCCGGCGTCCTGCATCTTGGGCCCGCCGAGGGCCTTCATCTGATCGAGAAACGCTTTGACTTGCGGATCGAGGGGCATTGCGCGTCCCGTGTGTTGACCAGCAAGTGTGGCCGGAACGCGCGGGCGGACGCAAGCTAGTGGAGCGTTACCGCAGTCTCGCCATCGTGGCGAAATTCCACGAGGTCATCGAGAAACAGGCACATGGTTAGCCAGAAACGGGCGCGGTCGACCTCGCCGTCGGCTTCCAGCGCGATCACGGCGCGGCGGGCATAGTCGAGCGCCGACGGGCCATGCTCTTCGACGAGCGTGGCGGCCAGGCGGTAAAGATCGTCGGGGCCGAGCATCTGCATGGTGCCATTGCACCAGACAGTCCTGATCATACGGTTAATGAGCGGATGCGAGATATGCCGCTTCGGCGGGTGTCGTGGACCGACCCAGGGCCGTATTACGCCGCGGAAAGCGGCCAAAACGCGCGATCTCGTCCCGATGGCGCAGCGCATAGGGATAATTGATGCTGTCGGTGCCTACGCGATCGCCGATGAGTTCGACCGAGCGGTTCTGGCTGTCCATATCCTCGCCATGCATGAACGGCAGATAGAAAAAGGTGCGGAGCGACGTCGGAACGCGCCAATCCAACTTGTACTCGATCGCACGTGAAGCGGCCGCGCGCGCAAGCCCATCGGTCGAGAATGCATCCGCATGATCGCGAAACATGTTGCGAGGGAATTGGTCCAGCACAATCACCAGCGCGAGCGCGCCTTCGGGCGACTTCTCCCAGTCGGCCAGCTTGCCATCGCGCGCATTCTGCCAGAGAGCCAGAAAGCGATCCCTGATCTGCGCATCGAGCGTCGGGTCGTCGTCGAACCAGCGCGCTTCACCGACCTCGTCGCGCCAATACTGGATTACTCCAAGCGGAGTTGGCGTCATGGAATCTCGATGACGTCGGGATCGGGGTTGGCGACGAACAATTTGTCCACGAGCACCCGGCGGCGATCCATCGTCGCGCGCTGGTTGACGTAACCCTTGTCGGTGATCTCGTGCCCGTCGATCGACGGTGGCTCGGCCATGAGGATCACGCGCCGGATGCGGGATGACGAGCCGGTCTGCATCTTGTTGAACGCGACGAACTTCGCGCGGATGGCATCGCGCACCTTCGCGTCCTTCACAACCTCGGCTGGATCTGTCTTGCCCGACACTGCCTGCACCGCAGCCATCACCGGCCAGGCGAGGATCGCCACATAGGGCTTGTCCTGACCGCACACGACGCAATCGAAGATCAGCGGCGAGGCTGCAGCGACGGCTTGCGCCCGCAGCGTGCCGGCCGAGACCCAGGTGCCGCTATCGAGCTTGAAGTCCTCGGTAACGCGGCCGTCGAAGACGAGACCTTGCGAAGGATCGTTCTCGTCGATCAGCTTGGCGGCATCGCCGAGAGAGTAGTACCCCTCCTCGTCGAACGCCGCCTTGGTGAGATCGTCCCGCTTGTAGTAGCCCGGCGTCACCGTCGGGCCCTTCACGCGGACTTCCAGTTTATTGCCGTTGGGTACGAGCTTGAGCGTGATGCCGGGAAGCGGGAGCCCGACAAGGCCGACGCGTTCGGTGATCCAGTGCACCACCGTTATGCCCTGCGTTTCTGTCGCGCCATACATCGTCGTCAGCGGGATGCGGTTGCCGGTCGCGGCGATCGACAGCGCCTGGAACCGTTCATAGATGTCCTGGCTCAGCGTGGCTCCGCCATAACCCGCCATGCGTAAACTTGAGAAGATGTGATCGCGCAGGCCCGCGTCGCGCTCCATCGCGTCGCACAGCCAGCCAAACGCGATCGGCGCTGTGCCAATGCCGAGCGGCTTTATGTCCCGCAGATTTCGTATCGTTTCGTCGAACATGCCGGGCAGCGGCTTGCCGGCGTCGAGATAGATCGTGCCGCCCGCGTTCATCGCGTTGTTGAAACCTATATTGCCGGCCGAGATGTGATTCCACGGCATCCATTCGAGCGATTGCGGAATCTCGTCCGGATTGGCCGGTTCGGAGCGCAACGCTTCCTGGCCTGCGATCACCGCGCACATCATGCCATGCGTCTGGATCACGCCCTTGGGCATGCCGGTCGAACCTGAGGTAAACAGATATTTCGCAGTGGTGCCGTGATGGATCGTCTCCATCGCCTTCGCGACGTCGGGACTCGCATTGGTACGGATCAGATCGTCATACGCAGTTGTCTTGCGGCCTTCGATCGGCATGACGGTGACGACTTCGACGCCGTCAAGCGGAAGCGCTGCCAGCGCGCGCGCATAGATCGGCCCCTGCTCGGCGAAGATCATCTTCGGCGTGGCCGTTGCGAAGACATGCTTGAGCTTGGAGTGATCACCCGACATTAGCGAGTAGGCGACGGAGACTGGCGCGACTGGCACGCCGGCCAGCAGCGCGCCCAGCATCATCGTGGCATGCGTGATCGAATTGCCCGACAGGATCATCAGCGGCGTCTCGGCATTCATGCCGCGCGACAGCAGTGCCTGCGCGATCGCCCGCGCGCGCGTGCGCGCCTCGCCATAGGTGATGAACCGCCAGTCGCCCGTGCCGCCACCGGGAAGCGGCGTGCGCTCGGCGATGAAGTTGCGCTCCGGATGCTGTTTGGCGCGCATCTCGAACAGATGGGCGATGGACGGATGCATCTGGCCGAGGCCATGACGCTGGCTGATGTAGAGCGTCCCGTCGTCCTTCCGGACGAATTCCACGTCTGGCGCCTTCATCGGAAGCGGCTTGAACGGCGGCAGTTCGGCGGATTTCACTTGTACATTCATGGCTTTGCTCCCTGTGGCACCGAACTACACTCCGGAGCCGTTATTCATTATATTTCCCGGCAAATGCTGGTATAATTTCAGCCCGACCTGAGGAATCTCCTGCATGCGCGGCAAGAGTGTTTTGCTCATCATCGGCGGCGGTATCGCTGCCTACAAGTCTCTTGAGCTGATCCGGGCGCTGCAAAAGCGCGGCGCCAGCGTTCGCGCCATTCTCACCCATGCGGCCACGGAATTCGTCACGCCGCTTTCCGTAGGGTCACTGACCAAGGACAAGGTTTATCGGGACCTGTTCAACCTCACCGACGAAGCCGCGATGGGCCATATCGAGCTTTCGCGCTCGGCCGATCTCGTTGTCGTTGCGCCCGCAACAGCCGACCTGATCGCAAAGCTGGCGAATGGCCTGGCGAACGATCTGGCCTCCACCGCGCTGCTTGCGACCGACAAGGCCGTGCTGATGGCGCCGGCGATGAATGTGCGGATGTGGAACCATCCCTCGACGCAGAAGAACCTTCGCACGCTGGCAGCCCAGGGCACGTTGTTCGTCGGCCCTAACGATGGCGAGATGGCATGCGGCGAGTACGGCCCCGGACGCATGGCCGAGCCGCAGGAGATCGCCGACGCGATCGAGCGTGCGTTCTCTGCAACAGGAGCGCTCGCCGGTGTGAAAGCCCTTGTCACCGCAGGCCCGACGCAGGAACCGCTCGACCCCGTACGCTTCATCGCCAACCGTTCGTCCGGCAAGCAGGGCTACGCGATCGCTCGCGCACTGGCAGATGCCGGTGCAGAGACGACGCTTGTCTCAGGCCCGGTTGAACTCGCCGCGCCGGCTGGCGTGAAGCTTCTGAAAGTCACAACAGCGCGCGAGATGCTCGCAGCTTGCGAGTCCGTCCTGCCTGTCGACGTCGCAGTGCTGACAGCAGCAGTCG
>DASZCC010000120.1:0-2931 GCA_035943485.1 Rhizomicrobium sp.
CGTGCTGTTGACAGCGCGACTTCGCTGGCTATAGTCCGCCGCCTTCGCGGACAGGGGTCCGTGACAACAGACGAAAGTAGCCGAGCCGGATGAGCAAGCGCGCAAACGCCAAGTACAAGATCGACCGCCGCATGGGCGAAAGCATCTGGGGCCGCCCGAAGAGCCCCGTGAACAAGCGCTCCTATGGCCCCGGCCAGCACGGCCAGCGCCGCGCCAAGAAGCTGTCGGACTATGGCACGCAGCTGCAGGCCAAGCAGAAGCTCAAGGGCTATTACGGCAACATCACGGAGCGTCAGTTCCGCAAGTACTACCAGGAAGCCTCGCGCCGTCCGGGCGACACCGGCGAGAACATGATCGGCCTGCTGGAGCGCCGTCTCGACGCCGTCGTCTATCGCGCCAAGTTCGTACCGACGCCGTTCGCCGCCCGTCAGCTCGTCAGCCATGGCCATGTGAAGGTCAATGGCCGCCGCGTGACGATCTCGTCGTATCAGGTGACGGACAAGGACGCGATCGAGCTGTCGCCCAAGGCCAAGGAAATGGCGCTGGTGCTGGAAGCGGTGAAGAGCGCCGAACGTGACACGCCCGACTATGTGTCCGCCGACCACGACAAGATGACCGCGAAGCTGCTGCGCACGCCGAAGCTGGCCGATGTGCCTTACGCCTCGCAGATGCAGCCGCATCTGATCGTCGAATTCTATTCGCGTTAAGTTGCGCGCATAGACGTTATGCAAGGGCCGCGGTTCATGCCGTGGCCCTTTTGCTTTTGGTTCTGGTGCCTATGTGCAGGGTGAACCGGGAGGATTGATGACCTACAGAGTTTTCGGCGATCTGGGCTCGGGCGCATTCTCGGCCGAGGCGGTGCTGGCCGAGGCCGGCGCGCCTTACGAATTCCATGCTGTCTCGCTGGAGAAGAACGAGCAGAAGAAGCCCGAATTCCTCGCCATCAATCCGAGCGGCAAGATCCCGGCGCTGCGTCTGCCCGAAGGTGAGATCATCACTGAGTCGGCCGGTATCCTGCTGACCATCGCCGATCATTTCCCCAACGCGCGTCTGCTGCCGCCACAGGCCGGCGCGGCGCGGGCACAGGCCTATCGCTGGCTCGCCTTCATGGCGTCGGAGGTCTATCCGATGGTGGAGATATCCGACTATCCAGAACGCTTCGCGAGCGAAGGCACCGAGGCGTTGCGTGCGAAGGCGCAGGCGCGTCTGCGCGAACGCCTTGCGATCATCGAGCGCTTCGCCGACGGGCCGTGGTTCCTGTCGAGCGGCTTCTCGATCCTCGACATCTATGCCGCCATGTTCACGCGCTGGCGCGGCAGCCTCGGCCGCGACTGGCCGGCGGAGAAGCACATTCCGAAGCTGACCGCGATCGCCTCCGCCCTGTCGGAGCGCGAGGCCGTGGCGCCGGTGTGGAAGCGTCACTTCAAGCGCTGAGTCCGCCGCACTTTGGTCGCTCTTGCCGCGCAGCCTATGATCGGGTGGAGACGGGGAGAGGCTGATGGTTTCGCGCAGGGCGATGATCGCAGGCGGTGCGGGCGCGGCGCTGGTGGCCGGTGTCGGCTATCGCATCTGGGATCGCGGTGTGTTCGCAGGGCCGGGCGGCGATGCCTATGCGCCGTGGCAAAGCTGGCAGGGCAGTGTGGTCGATGGCATCGCGCGGCCGCTGCACGCCGCGATCCTCGCCGCCAATCCGCATGACACACAGCCCTGGCTGTTCGAGGTCGACAATGACCGCATCACCGTCTACGCCGATCGCGCCCGCAATCTCGGCAGCTTCGATCCGTTCCGGCGCGAGATGCATCTGGGTCTCGGCGCCGCGATCGAGAATCTGGCGCGCGCCGCCGGCGTGTATGGCTATGTGCCGTACGTGCATCCGGTCGCGGGCAGGCTCGATGTTTCGCCGCCGAACACGCCGATTGCTGTCGCGCATATCCTGATGGACACCGGCACGGCCGGACGCGACGAGCTGTGGGAAGCGATCCCGAAGCGCCACACCAATCGCGGCGCCTATCTTGATCATGCGATCCAGCCCGAAGGGCTTCGCGGTATCGCGGGTGTGGTCGATGATCCGGACGTGAAGCTCGTGCTTTTGGCGGACACGGGCGCGCGCGAGGAACTGGCGGCGCTGATCGTGCAAGCGACCGAGCGCATCATCGCCGATCCGCAGATGTCTGCCGACAGCGCGCGCTGGATCAGGACCGGGCGGCGCGAGGTGGATGCACATCGCGATGGTGTGACGGTCGATGCTGCGGGCCTGCCGCCATCAACCGTGATGCTGGCGAAGCTTCTTCCTGACCAGAGCGCGGCGTCGCAGGATCAGTACTGGCTCACCAACACGCGCGACACGCAGGTGCATGCGCCGGTGATGGGGATGATCCTGGTCAAGAATCGTCTCGATCGCGTGCAGGCGATCAATGCCGGCCGCGCCTGGCAGCGCTTCCATCTGGCGGCGACGGCGGCGGGATTTGCGTGCCAGCCGCTGAACCAGCCAGTCGAGTGTGTTGATCGCAATGCACAGCTTGGCCGCGCTGACACCTATCAGCGCGACCTCGTCACGCTTGCCAACGCGCAGGGATGGCAGCCGACCTTTGTCTTCCGCCTGGGTTTCGCAGAAAAGCCGGCGGTGCTTTCGCCACGCCGGCCTCTGGAAGATGTGATGAAGTCGTCGGGATACGCCTAGGCGTTCTCGAGCGCGATGCCCTTCTCGGCGAAATAGGCGCCGAGCTCGTCGTTCTCGTACATCTCGCGGATGATGTCCGCGCCGCCGACGAATTCGCCCTTCACATAAAGCTGCGGGATCGTCGGCCAGTTCGAGTATTCCTTGATGCCCTGGCGGATCTCCGGATCCTTCAGCACATCAATCGCTTTGAACTTCACGCCGAGATTGGAAAGGATCTGCACCACCGCCGCGGAGAAGCCGCATTGCGGAAA
>DASZCC010000121.1:0-12884 GCA_035943485.1 Rhizomicrobium sp.
TAGAGCGCGAAATAGACCGCACCGACCGGGACCAACCACAGCGGCCGCGTCGCCTTGCCGAAATTGATCACATAGTCGAACAGGCCGGCCGAGAATCCGAAGCCCAGCCGGATGCCCAGCGCATCCATGATCACCATCGACAGGCCGGTGAGCACGGCGTGGATCGCGTAGAGCACCGGCGCCAAGAACATAAAGCTGAACTCGATCGGCTCGGTCACACCGGTGAGGAACGCCGTCAGCGCCATCGACAGCAGCAGACCGCCTACTTCGGCGCGCCGTGACGGCAGCGCCGCCTGGTACATCGCAAGACACGCCGCCGGCAGGCCGAACATCATCACCGGGAAGAACCCGCTCATGAATTTTCCGGCCGACGGATCGCCGGCGAAGAAGCGCTTGAGGTCGCCGGTCGTGCCGTGGAAGTCGCCCAGGATGAACCACGCGATGTTGTTGATGATGTGATGCAGCCCGGTGACGATCAGCAGCCGGTTCAGAAGGCCATACGCGAACAGCCCCCACTCGCCGGCGCCGAGCACCGCATGGCTGAGCGCATCCATGCCGGCGGAAATCGACTGATAGCCAAAGCCGATGATCGCAGCGACGATCACGCCCGCCGCGCCACTTGCGATCGGAATGAAGCGCCGCCCGCCGAAGAAGGCGAGGAATTCAGGCAGCCTGATGTCGCGATACCTATTATAGAGCCAGCCCGCGAGCAGGCCCGAGACGATGCCGGCCGGCACGCTGAGCTTCGCGATCGCGGCGGCCTTGTAAGCATCGGCGGCAAGGCCTTGTGCAGCTTCGGGCAATCCCGCGAAGGTCGAAGGCGGCACCGCAATCAGAACCTGTGCACCCTTGGTCGCGACAAGAAATCCAACAGCACCTGCGAGCCCTGCTGCACCATGGTTCTCGCGCGCCAGTCCGACAGCGACACCGATCGCGAACAGCAGACCAAGGTTGGAGAAGATCGCATCGCCGGCCGAGGCGATGAACGCGATGTTCAGCAGATCAGGCTGACCGAGGCGCAGCAGCAGACCAGCGGCAGGCAGCACCGCGATCGGCAGCATCAGCGCGCGGCCAAGCGGCTGGAGTCGTTCGGCGAGGGTCGTCATGCGGTCCTCCCAATCCTGGCGGCAATCGCCCGGACAGCTTGCGGCGAATCCTGTTGCAGTGCTTCGGCCGCCGCGGCGCGGCACGCATCGAGCGTCAGCCCGCGCACCGTTTCCTTCACGCGCGCGATGGCGGACGCGGGCATCGAGAGTTCGCGCACGCCTAGGCCGATCAGCAATCCGGCAGCGAGGGGATCGCCGGCAAGTCCGCCGCACACCGCGATCGAGCGCCCGTGTTTGGCGCCGCCACGCGCAGCCTGCGCCACCATCGCCAGCACTGCGGGGTGGAACGCATCGATCTGCGGCGCTAGCTGCGCGTTGCCGCGATCCATTGCGAGTGTGTACTGCGTCAGATCGTTGGTGCCGATGGAGAAGAACTCCGCCTCGCGCGCGAGTTGCGATGACAGCACTGCGGATGCCGGCGTCTCCACCATCACGCCTAGTTGCGGGCGCTTGGTGATGCGTCGCGCGGTGCAGAGCTCGTCGAGCATGGCGCGCACGGCGACGAGCTCCGACACCGAGGTGATCATCGGCAGCATGATGCGGACCGGTGCCGTGAGCCGCAGGATCGCGGCGAGCTGTGCCTTCAGCAGGTCGCTCCTCCACAATCCGGCACGCACACCGCGCAGGCCGAGTGCGGGGTTCTCCTCCGCCGGCATTGGTAGATAGGCCACCGGCTTGTCGCCGCCGATGTCGAAGGTGCGGATTTTGAAGGGGCGACCATCGAGCGCGTTGGCGATCGCCTGATAGGCGGCCGCCTGCTCATCTTCCGACGGCGGCGTCTCGCGATCCAGGAACAGGAATTCGGTGCGCAGCAAGCCGCATCCTTCGGCGCCAGCTGCGACAGCGGCCGCCGCTTCGTCCGCGCCTGCACCGAGATTGGCGAATACTTCGATGCGCGTGCCGTCTGCGGTGCGACAGTCTTCACGGGCGCGTGAAAGGGCTACGCCTTCCTGTGCCGCGCGCGCCGTGATGGCGGCGCAGGCCTTGTCGAGCGTCGCAGCATCGGGATCGACGTAGAGCAGACCAGCATCGCTATCGAGGAACAGCGTCGTGCCGTCGGCGATGTCGAGCACGCCGGGGCCCGCACTCACCAATGCCGGCACGTTCATGCCGGCGGCGAGGATTGCGACATGCGAAGTCGGTCCGCCTTCCGCCGTGCAGAACCCCGCGATCGTGCCGAGACCGGCGAGTTCGGACGGCAGCAGTTCATCCGCGATCAGGATGGCGTCAGCCGGGATGTGCTTCGTGTCCGGCGCCGCCTCGCCATGCAGTGCGCCCAGCACCTGACGCTCCAGATCGACCATGTCGCCGACGCGCTCGCGCATACGCGCATCGTCGATGGCGCGGAAGGCATCGGCGGTGGCGCGGATCGCCTGACGCCAGGCGAAGGCCGCGCTCTTGCCGGACTCGATCGCGGCGCGTGACGACTGTGTGAGTTCAGGATCGTCGAGCAACGCCAGATGCGCGCCCAGTATCTCGCGGCGCTGGCGATTGCCGGACGCGATCAATGTCTCCAGCCGGGCGCGCACCGTGGACAGCGCCGCGTCGAGCGCCGCGGTTTCGCGCGCGATACCCTGCCCTGCCTCCACGACAGTGAATTCGGATGCCTTGAATTGCACCGCGCGACCAATGGCCAGTCCGGGCGCGCCGGTCACACCACGCAACGCGCCATGCGGGACAGGCGCGGCATCGGCGACGATCGCGACAGGCGCCGGCACCTCTGGCGCTTCGACGATGCCGTGATCGATCAGATCGGCGAGCGTGGCGGCGGCAATTGCGGCGTCGCTGCCCCGCGCCACGATGGTGATGGTCTCGTCCTTGCGAATGCCCAGCGACATCAGCGCCGCGATGCTCTTGGCATTTATCGTGCGTCCGCGCGCCGTAATTTCTACCGAAGCGTCGAACCGCTTGGCGGCGTTGGAGACGACAGCAGCCGGACGCGCGTGCAGGCCATGCGCCAGCCGGACCACGACATCGCGCGAGACTTCAGCGCCCGCACCCGCAACTTCGGCCTGCTCGGCGCGCGGCTTCAGCTCCATCAGGAATTCACCCAGCCCGATTTCATGATCGGCGCTGCGGCGGACGATCGAGAACGCATCGCCATTGGTGACGACGACAGGCGAGATCAGGCTCTTGGCGCGCGATGCGAGGAAGTCGAGATCGAAGGTGATCAGCGCGTCGCCGGTGTGGACCCTGCTGCCCTCGCGCGCGTGCGTGACGAAGCCTTGCCCCTGCAGCGCCACCGTTTCGAGCCCGACATGGATCAGGATCTCGGCGCCGTTGGCGGCGCGCAGCGTCACGGCATGGCGCGCGACAGACATGATCTGGCCGTCACAGGGCGCGTGTACCGTTGCACCGGTTGGGTCGATCGCGAGACCGTCGCCAAGGATGCGCTCGGCGAACACCGGGTCCGGCACTTCTTCAAGCGCCGAAACCCAGCCCTTGATCGGCGAGACCAGCGTGAGATTCGACATGCGCTCCCTCAATGCCCCGGAACAAGACGGACGGTGTGCAGCGCCCAGTATGGATCAAGCTTCGAACGCGTGAAGACAAAGCACAGATCATGCACCCCCGTCTGTGCCCCCAAAGTACCATGCACCATGCTGAGCGCGGTGTCCCAGCCGGGATGCGGCATCGGGATGCTCGCGATCCTGGCGCCATCGCAGGTGTCGAGATGAACCTCCAGCTCGCCATCCGGCGTCGCAGTCGGGCGCATCACGACGTTCTTCACGTCGTCGCCGATCTGGAAGTTGAACGGCAACTGGCCGGCTTCCGCGTCGATCGCCGCGATGCCGGTCAGGTCCACCTTGTGCCAGACCCAGCAGGGATTGAGCACGTCGTGGAGGAACACCGGCCGCTTGCCATGCAGCGGTGCCGGCCCCTCGATCGACAGCTGAATCGCCCGGTTGCAGAGATCGAGCTCGTGGCTGTCGCGGATCAGCGGAGAAGCTGGCGGCGGCGCGGCATGGTCGCCGGCGTCGAGCAGGTGATCGGAATGCGGCAATCCCATCGCGGCATAGCGCGCGAGTTCGCCCTGCATGCGTGCGCGGAAATCCGGCCAGTCATGTGAGCCTGCCGGCGACCAAGCCAGCTCGGCCAGTGCGGCGGCGCGCGGGAAAGCGGCATAACCAACATTGTCCTGCTCGCGGATATGCTCGGTCCAGATATTCCCCTGCAGGCCGATGATGTGCTTGCGCTGATCATCATGCAGCGCCGGCGGCATGGGATCGAAGGCATAGAGGTCGCCCAGCGTCTCGATACGGCCGCGGCCGGATGGTTCGTCCGGTCCTTCCGCCTGGCGGTTGTCGAGATAGAGAGTCGGATCCGGCGACATCACGGCGTCATGCCCCAGCAGCGCCGCGACGACGCCGCCGTCGATGCCGCGCCATGAGGTAATGGTCGCGTTCTGCGCCACGCCGCCCTGCAGGATCTCGTCCCAGCCGATGAGCTTGCGGCCGTGGTCGTTCAGGAATTTCTCGATGCGCTGGATGAACCAGCTCTGCAGCGCATTCTCGTTCGTGATGCCGAGGGCCCGCATCCGTGCCTGGATGACGGGAGAGGCCTTCCACTGGTCCTTCACCGCCTCGTCGCCGCCGACGTGGATATAGGTGGACGGAAACAGCGCCATTGTCTCGGTCAACACGTCTTCGATGAAGCGGAAGGTCCGATCGTCGACATTATATAAGTAGGGAAACACGCCCCAGTCGCTGGACACCGCGGTCGGCGGATGCGGCACGGAGCCCAGCCAGGGATAGGCCACGATCGCCGCCTGCGCATGGCCGGGCATCTCGATCTCCGGCACGATGGTGATATTGCGTGCCGCCGCATAGGCCACGAGATCGCGCACCTCGTCCTGCGTGTAGAAGCCGCCATACAGGCGCGGCTTGCCGGTCGCGGGGTCGATGTCGTGCCGCGGCGCTTCCCCGGCCGGAACGCGCCATGCGCCGACGCTGGTGAGACGCGGATAGCGTTTGATCTCGAGCCGCCAGCCCTGATCGTCGGTCAGGTGCCATTGCAGGACGTTGAGCTTTTCGCGCGCCATGCCGTCGATCAGCGTCTTGATGAAGGCCACCGTCTGAAAGTGACGCACCGAGTCGAGCATCAGTCCGCGCCATGCGAAACGTGGCGCGTCGTCGATTGTAATCGCAGGGAGCGTAATGCTTTGTGTCTGGCCCGGCGTCTGCGTCATCAACTGCCAGAGCGTGACGGCGCCATAGAAGAAGCCACCCGGATCGCTCGCCGACACGGTGACGCCCTGCGGCGTGACCGAGAGGTGATAGCCATCCTTCGCCGTCACGGCAGGATCGCGCTTGAACACAATCGCCGGACCGGCGCCCGGCGACGTGAGCGTCAGGCCGCGCGCCTGCCGGAGCTCCGCAATGAGATAGCTTGCCGCGCGCGCGGCGCCGCTGTCGGACGCATCGAACAAGACCGGCGTGGCTGCGGTCACGACGAACTGGCCGTCACCTGCAACAAGATGCGCCGGATAGGGCACCAGCGACAGGTGCGGGGGCGCCTCGGCCTTCGTCGCGCCGATCAGCAGCAGCGGCACAAGTGCCATCGCCGCCACACGTCTCATCGCTTTCAGCACGGACGCCTGCATGAGGACTTTCCAAAAAAATGGGCGGAGAACTTTCGCTCTCCGCCCAACTCTAACAGTGCGACGGGAAAGGCGCACTGCCGCAGGAAAAAGCCGGGACAAGGGCATGCCCCGGCCAGGGAGAAACGCGATCAGAACTTCACGCGGATGCCGCCATAGATCTGCGTGCCGTTGCTGTAGAGCGCGCGCGGCTGGGTCTGGTCCGCGGCGTAGTACTTCAGCGTCTGGTTCGTCAGGTTGAGCGCGTCGATCGTGATCGCGGCCCAGTCCGTCACCGTGAACTGCAACGAGGCGTCCAGCGTGCTGTAGGCATTCTGGTTCTCGTTCGAGCTGCGGTCGAGACCAACCAGCATCTTGGAGCGGTAGTTGTAGGACAGGCGTGCGCTCATCCAGTCGTTTTCGTAGTAGCCGATGAGGTTCGCCGTGTGCCTTGAACCACCCACGAGCGGACCGCCGGCATTGTCCTCGCCATCGGCGAAGGTGTAGTTCGCGATTGCGCCGAAGCCGCCCCAGATCGGCTGCTGCAGGCTCAACTCGATGCCTTCGTTGTGGCCGCTCGAGTTGAACGGCGACGTGATGGTGTAGGTCGAATAGATCGGCGTCGGATTGCGGCCCGTCAGCGTCATGTTCACATAACTGGCCGTGCTCGTGCCGTAGGACACGTAGGACGAGAGATCCATGTAGAACGCCGTCGCCGTGAACAGCGAACCTTCGCCGTAATACCATTCATAGGCGAGGTCGTAGTTCGCCGACTTCACGGGCTTCAGGTTCGGGTTGCCGCCTTGGCCCGTGAGATTGGTATCGGTGAGTGCCACCGCGCCGCCCAGCGCGCTGTAGTCCGGGCGCGCCATGGTTTCCGCGGCCGCAAAGCGCACGACCATGTCGTCCGTTATGTCGGCGCTGAAGTTCATGCTGGGAAGCGGGTCCACATAGCTGTGCGTGATGTTGTTGATACCGTAACGGCCGAAATCGCTGGGCAGGCCGGTCGGGTCGTTGACATAAAGATCAATGTCCTCACGCGTACTGACGATACGGACGCCGAAATTGCCTCTCCAGTGATCGCCGCCGACATTCGCCATCACATAACCGGCGAAATCGTTTTCCTTCATGTTCATGCTGCCCGGCCAGTCGAAGCGGCCATTGGCAGGATTGGAGATCGCGGCCGGCGTCTGCGGATAGGGGCGCCAGCTCGTGTGGTTGAACAGAAGCTCTTCGATCAGCTTGGTGTTGCCTTGCGGCAGGTTGGTGAGCATGCCCGGCACCTTGAAGGCGTCGGCAAAGTCGCTCGGATAGTTCTGCGTGGACACGTCGCTGCCGATCGAACCGGCATAGGAGACACCGCCATTAAAGAGGTCGTTGCGGCGCGTGTGCACGGCATAGCGCAGGCCGGCCTTGATCGAGTTGATCGGACCGAACTGCACCTGCTGTTCCGCATCGACCTTGCCGTACCACTCGGTGTCGACGGCCGTGGAGACTGCCGTCCACGCCCAGTCGTTGATCAGATTGGCCGGATTGGACGTATCGACACCCGGGATGCTCACGACACCGACGCCGTTGCCCGTGATCGTGTAGCCGCCGGCATTGCCGGTGCCGAGGCCGATCTCGCCTTCCCACGCCACCTGCGGATCGGTCTTGCCGACGCCATGGCTGTAGCCGCCCTGAGCGGTGACCACGAGGGTTGCGGTGGGATTCCACTTCACGTCGCCGTCGATGTAGTAGGTCTCGGCGCCGCCGCCCGGACGCTGGATGAAGTCGGTGACGAAGGGCGCCGTCGGACGCGCAGCAACCACAGTGATGCCGTCAGGCAATGTGTAGGCCGGTGCGAACGCCGGGAACACCGCACTGGTGATCGTCTTGCCCTTGATCGTGTAGCTCGTGGGCACGTTGTTCATGGTGTTGAATTCGTTCGTGCCCCAGAACATGTTGTTCTGGTTGATGTTGCTCGCCGACAAGTGCGAGTAGAAGCCCGACAGCTTGACGTCGAACTCTTCCGTCGGGCGCCACTCGGCAGTGACGTTGCCACCTTCACGAATACGATCCTGCTCGAACAGGGCCGAGCCGATGAGCGTCGGGTAGGCCTTTCCGATCAGATCCGGGTGGGAGGCAGCTGCAAGATTGCCGGAGCACGAGCCGGTTGGGACAGCAGGGGTCGGCGCGGTGCAAACCCAGGGCTGAACCGTTGAATAGCCGAGGAATTCCTGGCCGTCCCGGCGGATGTCGCGCTCTTCATAGAAACCTTGGACCATGACGCCGAAAGTGCCGGCATCGTTTTTCCAGTTGAGGAGTGCATTGATCTGCGGCGTGGCATTGCCGCGCAGCGTTGTATATGCCGCCTGAGCCTCGCCTTCGATGGTGAGGTTGTCCTTGAAGTCGAGCGGATTGCGCGTCTTGATATCGACGAGCGCGGCGACGCCGCCTTCGACGAGATCGGCCTGCTGGGACTTGTAGACCTTCGCGGTATCGACGATTTCCGACGGCAGGAGCGTGTAGCTCACACTGCGGCCGATCGTCTGATACTGGTCGAGGATGAACCAGTCGCCGGACGCAACCGCGTGACCATCGACGAGTGTCTGCGTCAGGCTGGGACCGGTGCCGCGAGCCGACACGCGGTCGTTCTCGTCGAAGCCGCCTTCGCCCGATGCCGCCGACACCGTGTTCATGCCCGGCACGCGCTGCAGCGCGTCGGCGACGTTCTTGTCGGAGAACTTGCCGATGTCTTCGGCGGACACCGCGTCCACGATCGACGTCGAATCACGCTTGATGTTGATCGCGCGATCCATCGATGCGCGGATGCCCGTCACAACAACGGTTTCGATCTGGTCGTCCGCGAAAGCTGGTGTCGATGCTGCCGATGCCAGCGCGATCGCGCTGACCGAACAGGCCAGAAGCCCCCGAAATCTCATGCAACCCTCCTAAAGATTCCCCTTGGCGAAAGCGCCGCCCGCTTTCGCTGACTTGTCTTGGTGCTGTCATAACCGCCCGATAATAGGGCACCAATCCAAGTCCAATGTAGAACCATTTCTCGATTGGGCATGGGGTGTCAAGACTAACTTTGTTACATTGTTTGGAGTTGACGACGGTTTAGTAATATGTGGTACTATATTGGTTCTATGTCCCCGTGCCCCTCAAAAGGCCGGGTGGCTGCCTCTGGGGGAGGCTTAGGAGGGGAATTGTCGCCGCTTCTCGAGATAATCGGAGTACTCGATGAGGGGGCGAGCCTTCCGCTCTATCAACAGCTTCAGCGTGGCCTGCGCCATGCCATCGAGAGCAAGCTGCTCGCGCCCGACGACGCCCTGCCGCCCGAACGCGACCTTGCCGAGGAATTCGCGGTTTCCCGCATCACCGTGCGCAAGGCAATCGACGGTCTGGTGGCCGAAGGTCTGCTGAACCGCAGGCAGGGCTCGGGCACATTCGTGTCCAGCCGCGTCGAAAAGAACTTCTCCAAGCTCACCTCGTTCACCGAGGACATGATCGCGCGCGGGCGCGTCCCGACCAGCACCTGGCTGCGCAAGAGCCAGGGCACAGTGACGCCCGAAGAGTCGCTGACCATGGGATTAAGCCCCGGCACACCGGTCTATCGCTTTCATCGCCTGCGCTTTGCCGACGGAGCGCCGATGGCGCTGGAAGTCTGCACCGTGCAGGCTTTCTGCCTGCCGTCGATCGAGGCCGTCGAATCGTCGCTGTACATGGCGCTGGAGAAAACGGGCTATCGCCCGACACGCGCGCTGCAGCGCCTGCGCGCCGTCCTGTTCACCGCTGAACAGGCTTCTCTGCTGAACGCACATGAGCGTGACGCCGGTCTTCTTGTGGAGCGTCGCGGCTTCCTGCCAGACGGACGCGCTGTCGAGTTCTCGCAATCCTTCTATCGCGGCGACACCTACGACTTCGTGGCCGAGCTGAACGCCTCGGAGCAGGACAAGTGATCGAGACGCAGATGTTCCGCGAGGCTGCGGAGGCACCTGAGATAGTGGCCCGCGGACTTGCCGCAAACCGCGTGACAATCGCGCGCATCGCCGAACATCTGCGCAAGCTGAAGCCGCATTCGATCGTCACCGGCGCGCGCGGCAGCTCCGATCACGCCGCGACCTATGCGAAATATCTGATCGAGACGCGCACAGGCACCCTCACCTCTTCCATCGGCCTGTCGATTGGCTCGGTCTATCACGTGCAGCCGGACTTCCGGCACACCGCCTTTCTGGCGATCTCGCAATCCGGCAAGAGTCCCGATCTGCTGGCGAGCGTCGAGAAGGCGCGTAGCGGCGGCGCTTTCGTGA
The DNA here is from genome assembly GCA_035943485.1 of Rhizomicrobium sp. GTDB lineage: Bacteria > Pseudomonadota > Alphaproteobacteria > Micropepsales > Micropepsaceae > Rhizomicrobium. Next base: position 9,981 of record DASZCC010000121.1, read on the forward strand.
TCGCGATGGTCAACGACGCGACAAGTCCGCTCGCCGGTCTGGCCGATGAAGTCGTGCCGCTCCATGCCGGTGCGGAAAAGAGCGTTGCGGCGACCAAAACATATCTCGCCTCAACCGCTGCGGTAGCGCAGCTGATTGCAGCGTGGAGCGGCGACAGCGTGCTCGCAGACGCCCTGGATACCTTGCCCGAGACGATGCGGAAATCCTGGAACTGCGACTGGAGTGCGGCGGTTGCCGCTCTCTCGCCGGCACGCGATCTCTACACGATCGGCCGCGGCCTGGGATTTGGCGCGGCACAGGAAGCCGCGCTCAAGTTCAAGGAGACGTGCGGCCTGCATGCCGAGGCGTTCAGTTCGGCCGAAGTCCACCATGGCCCGATGGCGCTGGTGAAGGAGGGCTTTCCGGTGCTGATCCTCTCGCAGGATGACGAGACGCGCGCCGGTATGACGGAGCTCGCGACCAAGATCGTCGCGGCGAAGGCGCAACTGTTCGTCGCAGGATTTTCCGCGCCGGGCGCCGTGACCCTACCGGTCGTGAAAACACATCCCGCGCTCGAACCCATCGCAATGGCGCAGAGCGTATACCGGATGATCAACGCGCTGTCGCTGGCGCGCGGCTTCAATCCGGACCGGCCGCCCAACCTGAACAAGATCACCGAGACCATTTGATATGCTGACCGCGCTGACAAATGGCCGGGTGCTTACCGACCACGGCACCGTCGAGAGATGCGCGGTGCTGCTCGACGGCAAGCACATCAAGGCCATCGTGCGGCCCGGCGACGTGCCTTCCGACGCCACGGCGCATGACGACCTCCACGATGGCCTGCTCCTGCCGGGCTACATCGATACGCAGGTGAATGGCGGTGGCGGTGTGCTGTTCGGCGATGCGCCGACCGTCGACAGCCTTCGCACCATCGCAAAGGCGCACGCGAAGTTCGGCACCACAGGCTTCCTGCCTACGCTGATCAGTGGCGACTTTGGGCAGATCCGCGCCGCCATTGCGGCAGTCGAAGCGGCAATCGACGCCGGCGTACCGGGCATCCTCGGCATCCACATCGAAGGCCCGTTCCTCAATCCGGCGCGCAAGGGCATCCACGATGCGTCGAAATTCCGGGCGCTCGATGACGAGGCGTTCGAGCTCCTGACCTCCGTGCGCCGCGGCAAGACAATGGTCACGATTGCGCCCGAACGCACCGCACTGACGATAGTGGAAGCGCTCGCCAAGAGCGGTGTCATCGTGTCGGCCGGTCACACCGACGGCACCTATGCCGAAATCCGTGCGGCACTCTCCCACGGCGTCACCGGGTTCACACATCTGTTCAACGCGATGTCGCCATTGCGCGCGCGCGAGCCTGGCGCAGTCGGAGCAGCGCTCGACGACAGCGAGAGCTTCTGCGGCATCATCGCCGATGGCCGCCATGTCGATCCGGCCGTCCTGCGTATCGCGCTGAAATGCCGCCGTGCCGATCGTCTGATGCTGGTCACCGATGCGATGCCGAGCGTAGGCGCCGCCAACAAACAGTTCGCGCTGCAAGGCCGGGTGATCACCGTGAAAGACGGAGTCTGCGTCGCACCGGACGGCACGCTGGCGGGCTCCGATCTCGACATGGCGGCTGCCGTCCGCAACGCGATGGAGATGATGGGGCTCGACCTCGCAACAGCCGTCAACATGGCGTCACGGAACCCTGCGACGTTTCTGGGGTTGCAGGATGAGGTCGGAATGATCCGGCCTGGCCAACGCGCCAGCTTCGTGCTCGTCGATGAGGCGCTGGCAGTCCGCGAAACCTGGATCGACGGCGCACGGATCACGTGATGGACACCAGCCGCGTAGTCGTGATCTTCGGCGCCACCGGCGATCTCGCCATGCGGATGCTGTTCCCGTCGCTCTACTTTCTCGACAGCGAGGGTCTGCTGCCGGCGGATCTGCGCATCATCGGCTGCTCGCGCGCGACGATGGCGGACGACGCGTTCGCGGCCCGCGTGCAGGACGCGGTCAAGACGCGCGCCGGCAAGGATTACAACGAAGCCCATTGGCAGGCGCTGAAAGCCAAACTGCACCATGCCGCGGTCGACGCGAATGATGCTGCGTCGTTCGCCAATCTCGCGGCGGCGACGACAGGCGCCACGAAGATTCTCTACTACCTCTCCACCTCGCCGACATTCTATGGCGCGATCTGCCAGAACCTGAAACAGGCCGGGCTCGCCTATCCGCAGAGCCGTGTAATCGTAGAAAAGCCGATCGGACGCGATCTTGCGAGCTGCCGCGCCATCAACGCCGATCTCGCGCAAGCCTTCAGCGAGGACCGCATCTTCCGGATAGATCACTATCTCGGCAAGGAAGCGGTGCAGAACCTGCTCGCCCTGCGCTTCGCGAACACCTTCTTCGAGCCGCTGTGGAACAAGGTCAGCATCGAGCAGGTGCAGATCACCATCGCGGAAACCGTGGGTGTCGAAGAGCGCTGGTCGTACTACGACGAATATGGCGCGATCCGCGACATGGTGCAGAATCACCTGCTCCAGCTTCTCTGCCTTGTCGCGATGGAGCCGCCGGCCAGTCTTGATCCGGACTCCGTGCGCAACGAGAAGGTGAAGGTGCTGCGCTCGCTGCGTCCGATCGAGGGTCGCGAGATCGCGAAGAAGACGGTGCGCGGTCAATACGGCGCCGGAATCTCCGAAGGCCGCGCCGTGCCCGGCTATGCCGCGGAGTCCGGCGGACACCCAAGCGAGACGGAAACATTCGTCGCGCTCGCCGCCAATATCGACAACTGGCGCTGGGCCGGCGTGCCGTTCTACCTGCGCACCGGCAAGCGCCTGCCGCACCGGCGTTCCGAGATCGTGATCCAGTTCCGCGACGTGCCGCACTCGATCTTCCCGGGCAACGACCTGCTCGCGAACCGCCTCACCA
>DASZCC010000122.1:0-6386 GCA_035943485.1 Rhizomicrobium sp.
GGCTGTGGCGTCAGGGTGAAGGTCCCGTTCAGCTCATCTTTCGCCATGGTCGCGATTTTCTTGTTGCCGCCTGACGCCAACACATTCAGCGCATCGCGCCCGTAACGTCCGCCTTCGCTTCTGAGATAGTCAAAATCAAACAGGTGCGGATCGAGCGAACCGGATTGCAACCGCGCGACCTGGCTATTCACTGCAAGCCGCGCCGGATCCGCAATCGGCGTGAACAGCAGCAGAAGCAGGCCGACGATCACCACCGCCGTGACGATGTTGGTCCATTCGATCCAGACCATCCACGGCCCGCCGCGCAGCGATGAGAGCGCCGCAAACGCGTAGCCGCAGGCGTAAAAGGCCGCGACAAGGATAGTTGCCGCGGTTGCCACACGTTCAACCGTCCAGCCATATTGCGCCACACGCAGCCACAGCGCGTAGGCCGCGATGGCAACGATGGGCACCAGAATCAGTGCTGCGGCGAACTCCGCAAAACGCAGTGTCCGAGGGCGCGTTATGGCCGGGTCGCCGTCCTGAAACGCGGCATTTATCAGCACAACCAGCACGCCTGCGGATGTCAGGAGGATCGCGGTTGCGGACCTGGTGTCAAACAGCGGTGCAAGTCCGGTAAAGGGCAGGCTCAGGACAAAGCCGCCGCCGATCACGACCATGAGGGGCAGCAGCCAGGAGAGCAGGGTGAGTGCGACGGTGCGGATGCCCGCAACCAGCCGCGACCGCACATCGGTCAGATGGATCGCGGCGGCTGTCGCAAGGGTCGTCGCTGGAATGGCGAACCACGACTTCTCGATCAGCGTCTCGACGAAGCTGAGACGTATGAGCTCGAACAGTGTCGCGCCCAGCCACAGCACACCCCAGAACACGCCGACGAAAACCGCGGCAAGTGCGAGCTGAACGCCCAGCTTCCAGGCCGCGTCGAAATAGGCGTGATAGGAGGCAACGCGCCGGCGCTCGCTGTCGCCGGCAGCGACCAGCGACTGGCCGATGAACAATCCTGCCGATGTGAAGAACACGAAGGCGAAGGTCATGCTGGAATCGAAGCCTGCCTTGGCCGGGTCCCATTGGCGCCAGACATCGAACCAGGCGAGCAGGGCAAGCGTCACCGCCACCACGCCGCACCAGATCGCGAGGGTGCGCGTGCGCATCGTGCCGACGCCCTGCATGAACAATAGCGGCACGAAGATCGACACCATCACCAGCGGCGCCATCCAGTACGGATCGCTGGCCGGCCAGTTGCGATTGTCGGCCGCCAGATAGAGGAGGTAGAGAACCAGGCCCTGCAGCAGCCCGGCGACAAGCCGTGTGGCGCGTAAGGCGTCCCGAGCCGGATCAAATTCGGCAGCAAGCGGCCGCGCCGCATCCTGAGCAGACATGCACCCTCCCGTGAGGCGCCAATCCACTCTCAAATTAAGGCTGATCTACGTCAGAAGTGCCACGCCCTCGTCACGGCGGCGAACACGGCGGATAGGACCGCGCCAGGGGCAGCCAGGTGGCGATCGGTTTCACGAAGCCTTCATATGGTCGAACTTGCGCCAGAAGAACAGGAGGTAGCCGACACTCAGCCAGAGAACCCAGAAGCCCGCGTTGATCAGGATGTTGATCACCAGGGTGATCCAGTTGTCCCGGAACGCAAGTAGCGTGACCGTCGGCAGAGAACGCTTGGCCTCCGGAATTGCACTGAGCGCTGTCACAACCGCCAGGAGTGAATTGCTGTGGCCGATCATCATTCCGAAATAGAGGAACATCCCGATTGAGTAGACAACGTAGGAAAGTATTTTTAGACCGATCTTCGCTTCGTTCAGAAAGTAGAAGATTCCCACGACCATCGCGAATGTGATGGTGATGATCTGGCCGAACTCGGATGAGACGCTATCAGAGGATGCACGGGCAAGATTGAGAAGATCAAGCTCGCTCATGCAGCGCTCCTTCAGTCCTGGTCCATTTTCAGCGCGGCGATGAACGCTTCCTGCGGAATGTCCACCTTGCCGAACTGGCGCATCTTCTTCTTGCCCTCTTTCTGCTTGTCGAGGAGCTTGCGCTTGCGGCTGATGTCGCCGCCATAGCATTTCGCCGTCACGTCCTTGCGCAAAGCCGAGAGCGTTTCACGTGCGATGATCTTGCCGCCGATAGCCGCCTGGATCGGGATCACGAACATATGGCGCGGGATAAGCTCTTTCAGCTTCTCGCACATCGCGCGGCCGCGGCCTTCGGAACGCTGGCGGTTCACGATCATCGACAGCGCGTCGACCGGATCGCCATTGACGAGGATCGACATCTTCACGAGATCGCCTTCCTCGTAACCATCGATGTGATAGTCGAAGCTGGCATAACCGCGGCTTACCGACTTCAAACGGTCGTAGAAATCGAACACCACTTCGTTCAGCGGCAGCATGTAGACGACCATGGCGCGCGCACCGGCATAGGTCAGCTCCACTTGGCGGCCGCGGCGGTCTTCGCAGAGCTTCAGCACCGAGCCCAGATGCTCGTCGGGCACAAGGATCGTTGCCTTGATCCACGGTTCCTCGATGCGATCGATCTTCATCACGTCCGGCATGTCGGACGGATTGTGCAGCTCGATCATGGTGCCGTCGGTCATGTAGATGCGATAGATCACGCTCGGCGCCGTCGCGATCAGGTCGAGATTGAACTCGCGCTCCAGACGCTCCTGCACGATCTCCAGATGCAGCAGTCCAAGAAATCCGCAGCGAAAGCCGAAGCCCAGCGCCGCCGACGTTTCCATCTCGTAAGTGAAGCTCGCATCGTTCAGATGCAGCCGCCCCAAACCCGCACGCAGATCTTCGAACTGCGCCGCGTCGACCGGGAACAGGCCGCAAAACACGACCTGCTGCGCCGGCTTGAAACCGGGGAGGGCTGACGCGGTGCCGCGCTTCTCGTCGGTGATGGTGTCACCCACCTGGGTATCGGCCACCTGTTTGATCTGCGCGGTGAGAAATCCGATCTCGCCGGGACGCAGGCTTTCGACCTGGACCTTCTTGGGCGTGAACACACCGACCTGTTCAACTTGATAGACGGCATCGGCCGCCATCATGCGAATCTTCTGGCCCTTCTTCAGTTCGCCATCGATGATGCGAACAAGAACGACGACGCCGAGATAGGCGTCATACCAGCTGTCGACCAGTAGCGCCTTCAGCGGCGCATCGATCTCGCCCTTCGGCGCAGGCAGACGCGTGACGATGGCTTCCAGCACCTGATCGATGTTCAGGCCGGTCTTGGCCGAGATAGGCACAGCGTCGGATGCATCGATGCCGATCACGTCCTCGATCTGTCGGCGCACGCGATCAGGCTCGGCAGCGGGCAAGTCGATCTTATTGAGGACGGGCACGATCTCGAGATTGGCGTCCATCGCCTGATAGACGTTCGCCAGCGTCTGCGCTTCCACGCCCTGGCTGGCATCGACCACCAGCAGCGCGCCTTCGCAGGCGGCCAGGCATCGGCTCACCTCGTAGGCGAAGTCGACGTGGCCCGGCGTGTCCATGAGGTTCAGGGTATAGGTCTCGCCGTCGGCCGCCTTGTACTGGAGCCGGACGGTCTGGGCCTTGATGGTGATGCCGCGCTCGCGCTCGATATCCATCGAGTCCAGCACCTGGTCCTTCATCTCGCGATTGCTCAAGCCCCCGGTGAACTGGATCAGCCGGTCGGCGAGCGTCGACTTGCCGTGGTCGATATGCGCCACGATCGAGAAATTGCGGATTTTGGAGAGCGGGGTAGCCATGGAGCCGCGCCATATAGCGGTGCGCCCGCCTTTGGTCCACCGGCCTAGCCGGAATTCCGCTTAACCGTGGTTTTCCGCTCGCTTTTGTGGACTTCGCGGCCCTCTTCGGCAGCGGCCACAGCCCATGAAACCTCGTATGCGTCGGGGGTGGAGCGAACCTCCAGCCTTGTATCGATCCGGATCGACCAGCCGGGCCGCTCGAACGCGACGCGGTACGACTTGGCAGCCCAGGCCCGGTCCCCGGGCAGGCGCCTGGCCTCAAACCGGGCGGCAATGCCGTAATCGGTACCTGTCGGTTCGAGATGATAGGCCGTGGTGGTCTCGTGCATGGCGGCGTCGGGGTCGGCAGAAAGTCCCACCGGCTCCGCTTTCAGCCAGCGGGGCTTGCCCATGACAGGCCCGGGAGGGACGACAGGTGCCGGAAACGTCGTGTCGGGACCGGAGATCAGTGGCAGCTCAAGCCGCACATCGCGCAGTTCGAGCGTCGACTGCCTTGGCCAGAAGGTCGGCCAGCCATCGGCGGACAGGGCAAGGACCAGCTGGTGTCCGGCCTTGAGCGTCCATGCTGAGGCCTGAAACGGCAGGGTGATCGTTCCAGCTGCTGTCACACTCAAAGCACCTGTGGTCATACGGGTCGCTGTCCCGTCCGGCGCGCGATCGAGGAGACGCGCGATCAGATGGCCGGTACCGCGAACCTCGCAGCGCAGGCGCGACAACGGACCGATCTCGCGATCTTTCGTCATCGCGTCCGACGCTGCCGTCAGAAGGCCGGTCACATCGAATGCCGCCGGCGCGTCTTCATAGAGATCGCTTCGCAGCTTAACGGGCAATGCGGAGCGATCGGGCAACCGATGCCAGCGATCATCCGGTGCATCGACCAGTGTTGCACCGTTGAGCGCAAGCAAAAGCGGCCGGGTCTCAGCGACCGCGCACCAGCGTTCGCCCGTCCATACCGTCACCGGCGCGATGTCGGGCGCGTCGATGCCTTTGAGATGCCTGTCCCACCAGTCGAGCGCCAGTTGCGAAAAGCCGATGCGCGGTTCGCGCGTAGCTACATGGGGCATGGTGTGCTCCCACGGACCGATAACGGTGCGCACCGGCCCCTTCCAGTTTTCAGCGATGCGCAGAACCGATGTCGCGTACTTGTCCGCGAATCCGGAGTAGAGCAGCAGCGGCAGCTCACCATCCGTGGGCGCGGCCTTGTTGGTCCAGTAGGCGTCTTGCGTGGGATGCGCGAGCCACGGAATGATCCAAGGCTCGTTCACTTGAAGCCGCTCCAGCCATTGCGCGCGCCATGTCTCTCCGGCCTGCAGCGGATCGGGCGGGAGTGCATTGAACATCAGCATCACGCCGGCCCAGTCGATCTGCGCGGTGTAGGGCACGCCGCCGAGATAGTGGATGTCGGTGCGCCAGCCATCCTCCGATACGCCACCCAGCACCAACGCTTTCAGCGCGGACGGCTTGCGTGCGGCGACACGCAGCGCGGTGAACGCCGCCCAGGAAAGTCCGGACAGTCCGACATTGCCGTCGCACCAGTCCTGCCCGGCACACCACGCAATGGCGGCGAAGGCGTCATCGATCTCGCTGGGCAGGTATTCGTCGCGTAGCACGTCCGTTGAGCCGCCTGCGCCCGCGATGTCGATTGCCAGCGTCGCATAGCCGGCGGCAGCCCACGTCGGCAGCGTCATCTCGGTCGGGCTGCGAAACAGGTCGAAGCAGCGATAGGGGGAGAAGTCGAGGATCGCGGGGAAGCGGCCAGTGCCTTGCGGCCGGAACAGCCGTGCCGCCAGCCGCCGTCCGCCGCCCAGCGGGATGAAGATGAAATCGTCGCGGATCGCGTGGGTCATGCTCTAGAATGGCGGCATGACACGCAAAAGCGCAAAGGCCCAGCCGCTGGCCGAGATCTGGCCGGGCCAGTCGGCGCCGCTCCTACAGGCCCTGCACATCCTCACCCGCGACGGCGCGCTGAATGCGGATTCACGGCGCAAGCTCAAGCAGGTGCAGCACCTGGCACAACTCATCAAGCCGGCGCTGGACTGGGCCTTCGCAGAACGGGACGCGCCGGTGCTGGCCGACCTGGGCGCCGGTAAATCCTATCTGGGCTTCATCCTCTACGACCTGTTCTTCGCCAAGCAGACGCGCGGTGTCGTCTATGCCGTCGAGGCGCGTGCCGATCTCGTCGCAACCTCGAAGCGCATCGCGGACGAAAGCGGCTTCGATCGCATGCGGTTTGTCGAAGGCACGATCGCAGAAGCCGTGCTGCCCGGCGGCAAGGCTGATGTCGTCACCGCGCTACACGCCTGCGACACGGCAACCGACGAGGCGATCCTGTTCGCGCTGAAGCATGATGCGAAGTTTGTCGCGCTGGTGCCGTGCTGTCAGGCAGAGCTCGCGGCGGCGCTCGATGATGTGAAAGGGCCGCTGCAGCAGCTCTGGCGCCATCCGATCCAGCGGCGCGAATTTGGCGCGCATCTGACCAACGTGATGCGCGGACTTTATCTCGAGGCGCATGGCTACAAGGTGCGCGTGACGGAGTTCGTCGGGCTCGAACATTCGCTGAAGAACGAATTCATCTTTGCCGAGCGGCACCAGCGCTCAAATCCGCAGGCGCTCGCGGAGTTTCAGCGCATGGCCGAACAGTTCGGTG
>DASZCC010000123.1:0-3758 GCA_035943485.1 Rhizomicrobium sp.
GTGAGGCTCGGCCGCCAGCGCGCGGTCGTAGAGCACCAGCGCTTCGGCAGTGTCGCCCTTGTCGGTAAGCAGGTCGGCGAGATTGGAAAGCGCCGGTGCGAAGTCCGGCGCGCGGGCGAGCGCCTCGCGGTAATGCGCCTCAGCCTGTGCGGACTCTCCCATCTCGCGCCAGGTCGAACCGATGGTCAGCCAGAGTTCTGGCGCATCGGCATGGCGGACGAGGGCGGGAGCAAGAATGGAAAGGGCGGCCTGGAATTGTCCCTGTGATCGCAACAGGTTAGCCAGATTGACGATCGCCTCGAGCCTGGCGGGTTCCCTGGCCAGAACGCGCCGGTAAAATTCGGCGGCGGGGCCGGCAAGGCCAAGTGCCTGGGCGGTGCTACCGAGGGCGAAAAGTACCCTAGTGTCGTCGGGCTGGACGTTCAGCGCGGCTTCGAACTGTTCGATGGCTTCCACATGGCGGCCCTCGCCCGACAGGGCCAGGCCGCGCTCATAGGCGGGAATCGCGTGCGCGCTCATGCACGCGACCATCGCGCGCAGGTTATTAAGACCTGATTAACCACGCGCTCTTAGGCCTGCATTAACGGCCGCCTGTGCAAAATTCGGCGTTTCTGCTCAAAGGCTTGTCCTTGTCCGTCGGTCTCGATTCCAGCCTGCTTCTCAGCATCTACCAGTCGCAGCTGACCAGCTCGGCGGCGCTGATCAGCAATCAGTCCGCGGCTGCAGCTGCGGCTTCGAATGCGAGCGCGAGTTCGACCGGTTCGTCGTCATCGAATGCAACCGCAGGCGACGTACTGCCGTGGATGAATCTCTCGCAGGACACCAATGCGACCAACGCGAAGATCCTGACGACGACGAACTTCATCGACAGCAGCAACGTGCCGCTGAGTGCCGCGACGACGACCGACCAGAAGACCGAGCAGGACAATCAGAAGCTCTTCACGCTCTACAACGCCGTCTACTCGCTGGCGACGCTCGCCAAGATGGGACAGAGCACGACCGCAACCGCGGGGCAGCTCGCCGGTTACAATCAGCGCCTGCAGATGGGCCTGCAGCAGGTTCAGCAGTACATCTCGAACACGACGTTCAACAATCTGACCCTGCAGGCCGCGACGCCGACCGACACGGCAACGAGCACGGCGCAGATCCAGTTCGCCAACTACACTTACGGCACGAAGACGCTTGCCACCGCGAAAACCGTCGACAGTCCGGTGCCCGGCCTGAGCGCGAGCGACAGCTTCAACATCGGCATCACCAAAGGCGGCACGACGACCAATGTCGCGATTGATCTCTCGCAGGTGCAAGGCCCGCTGACGTTGACGAATATCGTCTCCTACGCGAACCAGCAGCTGTCCGCTGCCGGATTCACGACGCGTCTGCAGAAGGTGCTGACGGGCGGCTCGCTTACCGATCCGACAACCGCGACCTATGGCCTTCAGGTATCACCGGGTGGCGTGGAGCAGGTGAGCTTCTCGTCGGCATCGGCAACGCCTTCGCTCTATCTCGCCGGCAGCACGGGTTCGGCCGTCGCGACCACGGGGCTGTCATCGGACTCGGCCGATGCAACGACAAGCACGACAGCCGCCGACCAGGCCGGACGTCTCATCAAGCTGTCGAACGTTTCCAGCACCAGCACAGGTTCGCCGACATCCAGCTTCAACGTCGATCAGCAATCGACCAGCGGCACGACCAATGCGCTGCAGACGGTCGTCGACGGCAATGGCAATGTCTATGTGCTGGGCGAAGCGACGGGGAACTTCACCAACCAGATTAATCAGGGCACGCAGGACGTCTACCTGACGAAATACGACTCCGCCGGCAATGTGCTGTGGAGCAACCTGCTGGGCAGCGCGGGTGAGGCCAATGGCTACTCGATGGCGCTCAACCCGAAGGGCGGCGTCGTCGTAGCGGGTTCGACGACGTCTGACCTCACGCCGACCGCGGTCGCCGACGGCAACACCGACAGCTTCGTCACCAGCTACAACACCGACGGCTCTCAGGCCTGGACGCAGCAGATCCAGACCCTGAACAACAACCAGGCGAACGCCGTCACGGTCGATGCGTCCGGCAACGTCTTCATCGGCGGCCAGACACAGGGCTCGATCGGAGCAGGCCAGACGAAAGTCGGCGGCGCTGACGCCTACGTCGCGGAGATCAGCAACAAGGGCAAGCTCGTCTACGAGAACCAGTACGGCACGACCGGTAATGACCAGGTCTCCGCGCTGGCGACGGCATCCGACGGCAGTCTCTATGTCGCAAGCGTGCAGAACGGCGAGGCGATCGTCTCCAAATACGCCAACGGCGACACGACACAGGCGCCGGTCTGGCAGCAGGACATGGGCGCGATCCAGGCCGGCGGTTCGATCAGCGGCCTGACGGTCAACGGCAATCAGCTCTACGTGTCAGGCACGACCAGCAACGGCAATCTCACCGCCGGCGGTCAGGCGCCGGTCGCGCATGCGTCGAGCGGTGGCACCGATGCCTTCGTGTTCGGCATGACCGATCAGGGCGCGTCTGCGACATCCAATTTCGTTTCGTATGTCGGGACAGGCGCCAGCGATACGGGCGGCGCGGTCACGGTGGGCTCCGACGGCACCGTCTATCTCACCGGCACGACGACCGGCACCTTCGCGGGCCAGACGCGCACCATCGCCGGCAACCAGAACAACATGTTCGTCACGTCGATGTCGGCGACGGGCGCCGTCAACTGGACGAACCAGTATGGCGGCCTCGACGGCCAGTCGACCGGCAGCGGCATCGCGATCGATCCGCAGGGCTCGAGCGTGCTCGATGCGCTCGGCCTGCCGCGCGGCAAGATCACGCTCGACCAGTCTGTCGACCTGACGCAGGAAACGACGCTGCGCGCCGGCAACACGTTCCAGATACAGGTCCAGGGCGTCGCCGCGCGCACCGCGACGATCACGATTGACCAGGGCGAGACGCTGCAAAGCCTCTCAGACAAGATCAACGGCGAGCTTGGCGCGATCGGCAAGGCCAGCGTGAACTACAGCGGCTCGGCCGAAGGCCTGAAGATCCAGGTCAATCCGGGCAACACGATCAAGCTGGTCTCCGGACCGGCCGATTCCGATGCGCTGTCGCGTCTTGGCATCACGCCGGGAACGCTGACTTCGGCGGCCACCAACGCAAAGACGCCGACGACATCGACTTCTTCGACCTCGACCACGCAGTCTTTCGGTCTTGGTCTCGACCCGACCTACGACATCTCGACGAAGATGGGTGCCGACCTGGCCCGCTCGAGTCTGCTCGGCGTGCTCGGCCAGATCCAGGCGGCCTATCAGACGACCAACACGCCGCCGGCACCCGCAGCCACACCTGGCAACACGACGGGCACCGCGTCGGCCTACACGACGGCACAGCTGGCGAATTACAGTCTTGCGCTGAGCATGCTGCAGGGCACCTCGTCGAGCACGTCGACGACAACGACCGCGTCATCGCTCGGACTGACGGCTTAGGTGACACCTACCTCGCCCGCGATAGCGGGAGAGATAAGAATGCCCGTCCTCAGACGACTTTATTATACACCATCGCTTGCGGCCGGCGCCCATACGGCGCGGTCACCGGGTTGTAGGTGCGGATCGGCTGAGTCTGGCGTTCGACTTCTTCGGCGATCGCCTTGATCATGCCTTCGGTCGCGTTGCGCATGCGCGTCAGCAGACGCGCATGCAGCGTGAGAAGCTCGCGGAAGCGGCGCGTCACCTCTGCAAAGCGGCGGACGAGTGGTGCCGGTGCGGCGTTGG
>DASZCC010000124.1:0-5540 GCA_035943485.1 Rhizomicrobium sp.
GCCGTGCGCCGCTTCACCGCCCAGCACCTTCTGCCAGGAGAAGGTGACGACATCGAGCTTCTTCCACGGCAGGTCCATCGCGAACGCGGCGCTGGTCGCATCGCAGATCGTCAGGCCGTGGCGCTCATCGGGAATCCAGTCGGCATCGGGCACGCGCACGCCGGATGTCGTGCCGTTCCACGTGAAGATCGTGTCGTGCCTGGGATTGTATTGCGTCAGATCGGGCAGCTCGCCGTAGTCGGCCTTCAGCGTGCGGCTGTCCTTGATCTTCAGCTGTTTCACCGTGTCGGTGACCCAGTCCTCGCCGAAGCTTTCCCAGGCGAAGCAATCAACTGGCAACGGACCCAGCAGGGACCACATCGCCATCTCGACCGCGCCCGTATCGGACGCAGGCACGATGCCGACGCGGTAATCCGCAGGGATTCCGAGCAGCGCCTTGGTGCGATCGATCGCGTCTTTAAGCTTGGCTTTGCCGGGCTTGGAGCGGTGTGACCGTCCGAGCAACGCGCCTTCCAGCGCTTCCGGAGTCCAGCCTGGCCGCTTGGCACAAGGTCCGGACGAAAAAAAAGGCCGTGCAGGGCGCACGGCCGGCATATTACCGGTCATCAGACATTCCTTCCAGAATGTTCGCACCGCGTTGGGGCGGTGTGGCCCGAAACCGATATAGGCAATCGGGTGCCATGGGTCAATCGGGAACGGTGCGATGAACGCGGCGTTTCCTCACGGAACTCAAGGGAGCGCCGCCATGCCACAGGTCGATGTGCCGGACGACACCGATACGCCGCCACTAAGCATCTCCCTGCGCAAGGTCGCTTTCATCATAACGAAGGCACGCGAATTTGATGTGAAGGAAGGCGACAGCGATCCCGATTCCGGCTCAAACCCGACCGATGACGGCGACAGCGACGTGCTGGAGGACAAGGCCGGCGATTCGACCGGACAGGAGTTGTTCGACGCCATCCGCGGTCTCGCCGAGGATGAGCGCATGGAGCTGATCGCACTGGCCTGGGTGGGACGCGGCACCTACACGCTCGCCGAATGGCAGGAGGCGCTTGACACAGCGGCTGCCGAACACGGCAAGAGGCCCGCGAAGTATCTAATGCAGATGCCGTTGCTTGGCGATTATCTCGAGGAAGGTCTCGCAGCGTTCGGTGAAAGCGTCGTCGACATGGACGAGGATCTTGAAGGTCCGTCTGACGAGGACGACAGCTAGAGCGTCTGATACAGAATAAGCGCGTCAACGAAGCCGTGCACCGGATGCTCGAACGCGCCGGGCAGGCGTCCTACGATCTCGAAGCCGCAGGATTGCCAGAGGTGCACGGCACGCGCATTCGTTGCGATTACCAGATTGTACTGCATGGCGCGGAAGCCGCGCCGCCGCGCCTCGTCCAGCGAATGCATGCAAAGCGCGCGGCCGACACCATGGCCCCATGCACCGGGCAACGTCATGTAGCCGCCATTGGCGACATGTGCGCCCGGTCCTCCGGTGTTTGCCTTGATGTAGTAGGTGCCGACAAGCCTGCCGTCATCGTCTTCTGCGACGAAGATCGTGTGCGCCGGTTGCCACCAATAGGCCAGCGCCTGTTCGCGCGTGATGTCGCGTGGCTGAGGATAGGTCTCTCCGGCCCGCAGCGTCGGCTCCAGGATCTTCCAGATCGCGTCGTCGTCGCTGCGTGTGCCTGGGCGGATCAGATGGTGATTTCCGCTGTCATGTAGAGCGCGCATGGTCCGGCGATTATGGTGCGTTCGCCCGCATCGGTGCAATCGAGATCGCCACCGCGCGGGCTGACCTGACGGGCCTTGAGCGTCTTCTTACCGAGGCGTTTGGCCCAGTAGGCCGTGAGCGCGGTATGCGCCGAACCCGTCACCGGATCCTCCGCGATGCCGTGATGCGGCGCGAAATAGCGTGAGATGAAGTCGTAGCCCGCATCGCCTGGCGCGGTTGCGATCAGCCCCATGTCGGCGTCGATCACGTCGGCGATCTTGCCGGCGCCTGCGAGGCCGCGGATGTCGGCGGCGCGCTCGAACACCGCCATTATGTTCTTGCCCTTGTAGGTCTCGCTTGGCACAGCGCTGCCCAACGCCTTGCCGATCGCCTGCGCGAAAGCAGCATCGCCATAGGGCGTCATCGCGGTAGAGGGCAGGGACATGACGTTGCGGCCATTGGCGCCGCGCTCGACGACGAGTTCGCCGGAACGCGTCTGGAACGCGACAGACTTGAGCGAGGGCTCAAGCTTCTCAAGAAGCAGCCATGCGCTGGCAAGCGTGGCGTGGCCGCAGAGATCGACTTCGACCGTCGGCGTGAACCAGCGCAGATCGTATTTGCCCGGCGCGGTGCGCACGAAGAAGGCGGTCTCGGCGAGATTGTTTTCGAGCGCGATCTTCTGCATCAGGTCCGTGTCGAGCCACTTGTCGAGCGGAACGAGCGCTGCCGGATTGCCCTCGAAAGGTTTCGATGCGAAGGCATCGACCTGCCACATCTTGAGATTCATGTGCTACTCCCGAACTCAATAGAGGCTGAGAGTGGGGTGCGATTTCATCGCGCGATAGTGGACATCACGCATAGCGGTCATACAGAAAAACTGTCATCCCCGGCGAGCCGCGAAGCGGCGAGGGAAGGGGACCCACGACGGGGTGCCTATCCCAGTCGTGGGTCCCCTTCCCCTCGCTGTCGCTCGGCCGGGGATGACAATTGGATGTTACGGCGTCGCCTCGACGACGACCGGACGCTTGTCGTTCAGCGCGTTCTTCATCTGCTTCTGCAGCTTCTCGAACGCGCGGACTTCGATCTGGCGCACGCGCTCGCGCGAGATGCCGTATTTCTGCGACAGCTCCTCGAGCGTGGCCGGCTCATCCTGAAGCCTGCGCTGCTGGATGATGTCACGCTCGCGCTCAGTCAGTTCGTCGAGCGCGTTGGTCAGCAGCGAGTGCCGGTCGCCCAGCTCCTCGCGTTCGGCCATGCGCGTTTCCTGATCGAGCGTGTCGTCCGCCAGCCAGTCCTGCCACTCGCTTTCCGAGTCCGAACGCAACGGCGCGTTGAGCGACGAATCCGGGCCCGACAGGCGGCGGTTCATCTCGGTCAGCTCCTGCGCCGACACGCCCAGCTGATCGGTCAGCGTCGCCACATGCTCTGGCGTCAGATCGCCTTCCTCGATGGCATTGATCTTGTTCTTCGCCTTGCGGAGATTGAAGAACAGCTTCTTCTGGTTGGCTGTCGTGCCGAGTTTCACCAGGCTCCACGAGCGCAGGATGTATTCCTGGATCGCGGCGCGGATCCACCACATCGCATAGGTCGCCAGGCGGAAGCCCTTGTCCGGCTCGAACCGCTTCACGGCCTGCATCAGGCCGACGTTTCCTTCAGCCACTATCTCGGAGACCGGCAGGCCATAGCCGCGGTAACCCATCGCGATCTTGGCGACGAGACGAAGATGGCTGGTGACGAGCTTGCGCGCGGCGCTGGGCTCTTCGTGCTCCTTCCAGCGCTTCGCAAGCATGTATTCTTCTTCCGGCTCCAGAAGCGGAAACTTCCGGATCTCGGTCAGATAACGCGACAGGCCGCCTTCACCCTGAAGGACCGGCAGACCACGGCTGCTCATGATCAAACCCCTTTCCTCCGCCACCTCGATCCAAGCAACGATCGACCGGCGGTTCGCGTGCCTCCATCATACGATGCCCCGGCACGCGCGAGGATGACGACTTCTTGAGAAATAGCCGCACCCTGGACCGATATGGGAACAAAGCTCAGTTTTTCAAGGCGCGCAGGGCATTTATGAGCCCAAACATGTCAGCAGGCTCGCTGCGTTCGAAGCGGACATTTTTGTGCAGCTTAGGATGCTGGAACCCCAGCAACCATGCGTGCAGCGCCTGCCGCGGAAAGTTCATTGCGGTGGTGAAAGCCACTTCTTCCTCTGTGGTTTTCGGTCGCGGCGCCTGCCGGGCGCGGCCATAGGATGGATCGCCGATCAGTGGGTGTCCGATGTGGGTGAGGTGCACCCGGATCTGGTGCGTCCGTCCGGTCTCCAGCCGGCACTCGATCAGGCTGGCGACCGGCTTGGCCGGATCGCCGAAGGTCTCCATCACGCGATAGCGGGTGCGCGCCTCCTTGCCGCCGCCACGCAGGACGGCCATGCGCTTGCGGTCGAATGGATTGCGCCCGATCTGGCCCTCGACCATGCCGTCGCCGGCGCGGGGCGCGCCCCAGACGACGGCGTGATAGGCGCGCTCCACCGTGTGTTTGGCGAACTGCTTGCCCAGGCTTGTCATCGCCCGCTCGTTCTTGGCCGCGACCAGCAGGCCGCTCGTGTCCTTATCGAGCCGGTGGACGATACCGGGCCGCATCTCGCCGCCGATGCCGGCGAGCGACGGGCCGCAATGGGCGATCAGCGCATTGACCAGCGTGCCGTCGAGGTTGCCGGCGGCCGGATGAACAACCAGCCCAGCGGGCTTGTTGATGACGATGACATCCTTGTCCTCATAGACGACGTCGAGCGGAATATCCTGTCCCTGTGGCGCGGCGGGCAGGGGCAACGGTACTGAGACGGTGAACGCCTCGCCCGGTTTGACCCTGAAATTGCCGTCTCTTATCGTTTTTCGTGTATGGGTGACGGCGCCGGATTCCAGCAGCTGCTGGATGCGTGACCGGCTCACATCGCCAAGCGCGGCGGCAAGGAAACGGTCGAGCCGCCAGCCCGCCTGATCGTCAGGCACCACGGCGCGGCGCGGCCCGTCTTCGGAGGAATTTGTGTCAGACATCCAGTCGCCGGCCGATCCCAGTAAGACGCTATCCTACCGCATGGCGCGGCTCGCGGTGATTGTGTTGTCGGCGCTTATCATCCTGGCGCTGATCGGGCTAGTAGTAGGCTCGGTGATGAAGCTGACCGGCCGCTCAACGCGTGTCATCGGCGGCGCCCAGAACACCAGCGCTTTCGTGCTGCCGCCGGGCGCGAAGATCGTCAGCAGCGAGACGCAGGGCGGCCGCGTCGTCTTGCATGTGACGTCGCCGGCGGGCGACGAGATCGATATCCTCTCCACCGATGACGGCCACCTGATCGCGCAGATCAAGGCGGCGCCGCCACCGACACCGGCGCGGCAGTGACGATCCTGCGTCTCCCGCCAACGCTTGCCGCGCAGATTGAGCGCGAGGCGCGCGAGGCGTCGCCACGCGAGTGCTGCGGCCTGATCGAGGGCGCGCATATCGACGGCGTGTTCACGGCAGCTGCGCTGCATCCGGCGCGCAACATTGCCGAGGCTGCCGATCGTTTCGAGATCGACCCGGCCGATCATTTCCGCGCCCTGCATGCGGCGCGCGCGAACGGGCGACAGATTATCGGTTGCTATCACTCGCATCCCGGCGGGGCGGCGGAGCCGTCGGAGTACGATCGCACCGGCGCGGCGGAGGAAGGTTTCCTCTGGCTGATCGCAGGTGCGGAAGGGCTGCGCGTTTATGTGTTCAAGGCTGGCGCGTTCGAAGCGGGTGAAGTCAGCGCTTAGGAGGCTGTGATATGGCGAAGATCGTCTTCGGAATGAACCAGTCGCTCGAC
>DASZCC010000125.1:0-1514 GCA_035943485.1 Rhizomicrobium sp.
ATCGGCGGCATGCGCCTCGATCTCGAAATGGATGCGGTATTTGGTGTCATCCGACCAGATGGCGACCATCTCGGGACGGGAATAGCGGGGAATCATGGCGCGGCCTTGGGCGTTACACGGCGTTATAGGGCGCGAAACGAACGCGCGCCAGTGTTAGGATTTCGCCATGAAAATCCGCGACATCCGCCTGCCTGACGACAAGACCGCCGCGTTGTCATTCATCATGGGATCGCAGCGCTTCGAGTATGCGGTCGAGCCGAATCGTCGCCTCGATCCGCAGGTCGCGGACGAGTATTTCACCGTGCTCATGGAGCGTGTGGCGACGGAGAAGGGCCGTGCGTTTGTCGCCGAGGAAGACGGCCGCGCCATCGGCTGGGGCGTTTTCATTGTCGTGCGGACGCCGGTGTTCGTCGTCGAGCCGGAGCGCAATTCTGGCTACATCGACGAGTTGTTCGTCGACGAAGCGGCGCGCGGGCGCGGCGTCGGACAGGCGCTCATCGCCGCTTGCGAGGACGAGGCGCGCAGGCTCGGCCTGAAGCAGATCATGCTCGGTGTGCTGGACGGCAACACGCGGGCGCGCGCCATCTACGCTCAAGCGGGGTTTGCGCCTTATGCGCTTGAGCTGCGGAAGTATCTGTAGCTCTACGCCCCATCCTTCGAGGCATCGCTGCGCAATGCGCCTCAGGACGACGTTATGCCGAGGGAATAGAATAACTTCGTCATGCTGAGGTGCGTTGCGCAGCAACGCCTCGAAGCACGCACTTACATCAAACCCAGCGCCTTGAAACTCGCGTGGCCGGCGCGGCTGATCACCAGGTGATCGTGTACCGCGATGCCCAGCGTCTTCGTCGCCGTCGTCACGTTGCGCGTCATGTCGATGTCGGCGCGCGACGGTGTGGGATCACCGCTCGGGTGATTATGAACGAGGATGACAGCCGCCGCGCCCAGCTCCAACGCGCGCTTGACGATCTCGCGCGGATAGACCGGTGTGTGATCGATCGTGCCGCGGGTCAGCACCTCGTCGGCGACCAGGATGTTCTTGCGGTCGAGGAACAACACGCGGAATTCCTCGCGCTCGCTGCGCGCCATAGCCGCGGTGCAATAGTCGATTAGCGCCGGCCAGGAACTGAGCGCCGGACGGTTCAGCACCCGTTTGCGCGCCAGCCGCAACGCCGCCGCCTCGATGATCTTGAGCTGCGTGACAACCGTCTCGCCGATGCCGTCGACCTCGAGCAGGCGGGCGCGCGGCGCACTCAGCACTTCGGCGAATCCGCCGAGACGGTCGATCAGCGATTTTGCGAGCGGTTTGACGTCGCGGCGCGGGATGGCGGCAAAGAGCGCGAGTTCCAGCAGTTCATAATCCGGCATCGCGTCCGCGCCACCGGTGATGAAGCGTTCGCGCAGGCGTTCGCGATGGCCAAGTTGATGCGGCGCGGCCACGAAAGCGTGGCCCATGTCCGCGAGTTCAATACTGGATTCAGACGTAGGGGGGCTTGTCGAGGCCTTTGGGCGAG
>DASZCC010000126.1:0-6602 GCA_035943485.1 Rhizomicrobium sp.
CAGCACGGAGCGGTATGGGTCGCCGGGACAAGCCCGGCGATGACGAAGAAGGAATGAGCAAGCGCTGACGGGGAGGCGTTAATACAACCCGCCCGTACCCGGGTCCGTCGCGCCGGCACCAGCCGCCGCCGCTGCGCCGGAAGCATCGCCGCTGGCATCGCCGGTGTAGCCCGCCAGGTCGGCGCCGGGCGCGTCCGGTTCACCCGGTGCGGTGTTCGGCTTGAACACTTCCGGGATGGAACCCGCACCGCTTGAGATCGCGCCGGAGTGGTAGTCGACGTTGACGACTTCGATCCCAGGCGCAGGACGGAACGGCACGCCCGGCTGGCCGGACAGTGCGCCCTTCATGAAGTCGCGGAACACCGGCGCGGCGACGGTGGCGCCCTGCTCTATCCCGCCGAGCGTGCGCGGCACATCCATGCCGGCATAGACGCCGCAGACAAGATCGGGCGCAAAGCCGACGAACCAGACGTCCTTGGAGTCGTTTGACGTCCCCGTCTTGCCCGCGAGCGGCTTGCCCACGGCGAGCACGGAGCGGCCCGTGCCGCGCAGGACCACGCCTTCAAGCAGCGAGACGATCTGGTACGCGGTCTGCGGATTGAGCACCTGGTCGCGCGTGTCTTCCAGCAGCGGCTCCTGCTGGCCATGCCACTCCGCGTCGTTGCAGCCGGTGCAGGGGCGCGTGTCGTGGCGCCAGACAGTCGTGCCGTTGCGATCCTGGATGCGGTCGATCAGCGACGGGATGACCTTCTTGCCGCCATTCACGAACACCGAATAGCCGGTGACCTGTTTCAGCAGCGTCGTCTCGCCCGAGCCGATCGAGTTCGACAGCAGCGGGGCGAGATGATCATAGGCGCCGAAATGGATCGGGTACTGCACGACCTTGTCCATGCCGACGGCCTGCGCCAGGCGGATGGTCATCAGGTTGCGCGACAGCTCGATGCCGCGGCGCAGGGTCGTCATGCCGAGGAAGTGGCGCTCGAAGTTCTTGGGCCGCCAGATCTTGCCCGTGCCGTCGTCCATCTCGAACGGCGCATCGAGCACCTTGCTGACCGGCGTGTAGCCATTGTCGAGCGCAGCCGCATAGACATATGGCTTGAACGACGAACCGGTCTGGCGCATCGCCTGAAAAGCGCGGTCGAACTGGCTCGACGCATAGGAGAAGCCGCCCGACAGCGCGAGGACGCGGCCAGTATGCGGGTCCATCGCGACGATGCCGCCATTGATCAGCGGCACCTGACGCAGGCCGTATTGTCCCGCGGTCGCGATCGGCTCGACATAGATTACGTCGCCAAGCTTGACGACATCCTGCGGGCCGGTCGGTGCGGCGCCGGCATAGGGCGACGTCTTGTTGCCCTTGCGCGCCCATGTCAGTTCGGTCCACGGGATCGTCGCCGTCGTGCCGTCGGCGAGGCCGATGTTCACGCTCTTGTCGTCGCCGTAGCTCAGCACAACAGCGACCTTCCAGGTATCGATGCCCGACTGGTTCTCGACCGCGGCCAGCGTGTCCTTCCAGTTGCCGGAGACGTTGATGTTGCTGACAGCGCCGCGCCAGCCATGCCGGCGGTCGTAGCGCACCAGGCCCTGGCGCAGCGCGTTCACCGCATAGTTCTGCAGCGCCGTATCGAGCGTCGCGCGCACCTGCAGGCCACTGTCGTACAGACCCTTCTCGCCGAACTTGGCGAGCAGGAGGCGGCGCACCTCTTCCACGAAGTAGTCCGCGTCCTGGGTCTGCGAACCGATGGCGCGCGTCTGGGTGACGAGGGGCTCGGCGATCGCGGCCTGCGCCTGCTCGGCCGTGATGTAACCATTCTCGTGCATCTGGCCGATGACCCAGTTGCGCCGGTCGAGTGCAACCTGATGATTGCGCACCGGGTCATACGCCGACGGCGCCTTGGGCAGCGCCGCGAGGAAGGCCACTTCGGCGATGTCGAGCTGGTCGAGCGACTTGCCGAAATAGTTCAGCGCCGCCGCAGCCACGCCATAGGAGTTCTCACCAAGATAGATCTCGTTCAGATACAGCTCGAGGATCTTGTCCTTCGGGTACGTCGCGTCGATCCGGATCGCCAGGATCGCCTCGCGGATCTTGCGGGAGAATTTCACGTCGCTGTTCAGCAGGAAGTTCTTGGCGACCTGCTGGGTGATGGTGGACGCGCCCTCAAGCCGGCGGTGCTGGAAGATATTGACGATGTCCTTGAGCGCGGCACGCATGATGCCGCTCGGGTCGATGCCCGGGTGGCTGTAGAAATTCTTGTCCTCGGCCGAGGTGAAGGCTTCCGACACCAGCTTGGGCACAAAGGCGATCGGCACAAAGATTCGACGTTCGCGGGCGTACTCGCCCAGCAGCGTGCCGTCGCCGGCATAGACGCGGGTCGTGACCGGCGGCGTGTAGTTGCGCAGCGATTCGACGCTCGGCAGGTCGCGGGTGACCGAATAGATGTAGATCGCCGCGGCCGCGACGGCGCCCACGACAAGCACGACCAGACCCAGACCCAGATACAGGAATATGCGGCGCAACATGCGCGTGACCAGCCCTTCTCGCGCGGCTTTCTTAGACGCGCATTATGGCACGGGAAAGACCCGTCATTGAGGAAATTCCCGGCTGTTGCCCGAAGCGGAGGCCGGAGCGAAGTAGCCGTCGACGGCCGATGCGATCGCCAGTGCGGTGGCCGCCCGCCACGACGCGGTGCTCATCTGCGCCGCGTCGTGGCGGTTGGAGAGATAGCCAAGCTCGATAAGGACCGAGGGAACATCCGGCGCCTTCAGCACCACGAAGGCGGCGGCGCGGTGGGGATCGCGCGTCAAAATGTCCGTCGTCCGCGAGAGCGCCGTTACCGCGACCTGAGCAAATCGTGTCGATCTGTTCATGGTGTCGCGCTGGGCAAGGTCGATCAGGATCGGCGCCACCGTCGAATTGCCGCCGCTGAGATCGACACCCGCGATCACGTCGGACTGATTCTCCTTGCGCGCCAGGGCGGCGGCCTCGCGGTCGGACCCCCGTTCGGACTGCGTGTATATCGACAGCCCGCTGACTTCGGAGTCGGGATTCGAATCAGCGTGCAGCGAGATGAAGAGGTCCGCCCTCTGCGAACGCGAGTAGTTCACGCGCTCGTTCAGCGGAACATAGATGTCGCTGTCACGCGTCAGATGCACGTCGTAATTCGCGCGGCGTGACAGCAGGCGGGCAAGCCGCTTCGCTTCATCCAGCACGAGATCTTTCTCCAGCAAGCCGTTGATTCCAGTCGTGCCTGCGTCGATGCCACCATGGCCCGCATCGACCACGATGATGTGCTTCTCGGTCGGCACCGGCCGCGCGGGAGGCAGCGACGCAACCCGCTCGGCGGCGGCTTCGCGTGCCTTCAAGTCAGCCGGCCAGCCCGCCTTGTGGTCGAAATCTGACTGGGTCGCCGGGAACAGGTCGATGATGATCCGGTAGCCATAGCCTCCTTCCGGCGGCACCACGACGGCGCTGCTCACGGCAACCGGCTTGTTGAGGTCGATCACGAAGCGGGAATTGCCGGGGCGGAACAGGCCGTAGCGATAGCTGCGGACCGCGCCATCGCCGGTCGGCCGCGGCGGCGCGCTCAGATGCCACTGCACCGCCGGCATGTCGATCACGACCCGGTTCGGCGCGCTCAAAGTGAAGATGCGCATGGTCACGGGATCGGAGATCTCGACGACGAACCGCGTGCGATCGGCATGCTCGCCGATCCGCGCGCTCATCACGACGGCCTGCGGGCCCTGCGGTCTTGGCGGAGATGCGGTAGCGCCGACCACGGCGGATGCCGGTGCGTTCGGTGCAGGGTCCTGGCTCAGGATCTTCGCGATGACGTCATCGCCCGACGACGCGGCAATGACACGCCCGGCCGCGAAAGCTGCCAGAACCAACCCGACTGCGACCGCAAGCCAACCCTTCATGCCGCAACGCCTGAACCGCTCCCCGAAAGCTGGCTGTAAACCATTTACGTTTCATTAGCATTAGTGGACGGACGCCACGAAAACGAAAATGGCGGGCTTGCGGCCCGCCACTTCCGGTCTCAAAGCGATAGTTTCTAGAACAAGTCGTCGAGTTTCGCGCTGTCGATGCGTATACCGCCGTAAAAGAAGCGGCCTATCGGATCGACCGGCGTGAGCTGGAACCCGATGGCCGGCTTCTGGTAGAGCAGATTGTTGATGCCGGCATAGACGTTCCAGCCCGGCTGGATTTCGTAGTTGACCTGGACGTCGTGGGTGAACACGCCAGGAACCGTCTTGAAAGTCGGCGCATAACGCGTGGGATCGGCCAGCAAGGTTGTCCGGTTGCTCTCATTCAGCGTCGACGCCGATGCTGTGATGTTCCAGTCGAACGTCCACTTCTCGATGTTCCACAGGATGTCGAAATTGCCGGACCATTTGGGCGAGGACGATCCGTCGAGGCCGCCTGATACCGTGCCGGAGGCTTCAACCGCATGCTGATGCGGCAGCGGGGTCGTCGACAGCTTGTCGAGATAATTGCCAACCAGATGGAAGGTTACGTTGCCGTAGTCGTCACCGAACCAATCCCGCGTCTCCGCCATGTAAGTTGCGCTGATGTCCAGGCCAGCCGTGACGTAGGCCGCCACGTTGGTCTCGATCGACGTGACCTGTGTGATGGCGCCCGGGAACGTATCGGTCGGGCTTGTGGAGCGTGTGATGGCTGCGCAATACGGATTGTTGATCGTCGAGAGGTCCACACATTCGTCTGCGATGTCCTGCGCCGCCGGGGCGACGATCGCGTTGGTGATGTTGACGTTGTACCAGTCCGCGGTGAACACGAAGTTGGAGTCTGGCGGCGTGATCACGATGCCAGCGGTGAAGGTACGCGCGCTCTCGGGCTTGAGTGTATCGTTGCCGCTTGTAAGCACGGGGATGGTGGCGCCAGTGGTGAGGCTGGCGCTGTTCGGGTCGTAAGGCAGACCGATCTGCTGGAACAACGCGACACAGTTGGCTTGCCGGAACGTCGTGCCGGCACCCACTTCTGTCGAGTCGCAAGGATCGTTGACGCCGCCGAACAGTCGCTGTTGCGGTGCGAACAGCTCTCCGACGTTTGGCGCGCGCACTGCGAATGCTTCCGTCGCACGGAAGCGCACCGTGTCGAAAGGCTGCCAGATGCCACCTATGTTCCAGCTGGTCGCGTCGCCCGCCGTCGAGTAGTGCGACTGACGAACGGCGCCCGAGACCGAAACCTCTTTTGCATAGGGCTGATCGAGAATGATCGGCAGGTTCGCTTCGGCGAAGAACTCAGCCACGTCGTAGCGGCCGGAGACCGGTAGCGTGCCGCTGTCGAACGTCAGATCTCCAGATACGAGGGGATCCGGCGTCGAGGAGCTCGTTTCCTTACGATATTCGCCGCCGACGACTAGGCTCAGCGGCGCCGCAAAGCCCCAATGCTTGAACTGGTCGAAGTCCGCCGAAAAATAGCCGGACAGGACGTTCTGCGTCAGGACACCGCGCGTATCGGTATTGGCCGAGAACCACGCGATCGCCTTTTTCTGGTTGGCATTCGGAGTGAACGGATTGAACGCCAGACAGCCCGAATTCGGTCCTGGCGTGAACGTGCTCGGGAACCGTGAGCTATCGTAGTTGTCCGTGTCGGTGAACTGCGTAAGGCCGAAGAGCGCGCTCAGATCTGGCGGTACAGCCCCAGGATCAAGATTGGATCGGCAAGTCGGGCCGTTCGGACCGTTGACGGAATCCATCGCAGCAAAGAAGCGGTCCTCGATGCGATTGCCGACGTCGATGTCGTCGATGTCGGTCTGACCATAGACGTAGGAGAAGTTGTATTTGACGTTGTTCATGATCGACGGATCGAACGGAATGTCGCCGGTCGCATTGAGGTTGAAGCGATAGAGATTGCGCTTGATCTCTTCTGCGCGGCGCAGCGCAAGATAGTCTTCGCTCAGAATGCCCTGGCCGACATCATTCCCCGCGATTGCCGCAGCCACATTTGGTGGCAGGAAGGCGTTGTCGGGAGAGATTAAAGTAAAGTCGTCGAATGGTGGCGAGCCGAACGACTTGCTGTCGACCATCGCGTATTTGAAGCTGCCGCTCAGATGGAAATAGTCGTTGAAGTCGTAATGCGCGTCGACTTCGGCAATGGCGCGGCGCTGAGTCGGCTGGAAGTCGCCCTCCAGCACGTTGGCGAACGGCTGGCCTGACGAATGCGTGGCGGTTGCGCCGTCAAGCTGGATGCCGGGAATGTATGGTTGACCATTGCCCAGCAAGTCAGGATTGCCGCTGAGATCTCCTACGGTGGTGAGTGCGCCGGTTGGCGCGGAGAATATGAATTGCGCATCCGTCGTCGGCACGAACTGCGGCCCCACAGGATTGGGGAGACCGATATTGGCCGGATTAGGAATGAAGAAGGTCGCGCCGCCCACCCGGGTGAAGGACCGCTGTGTGAAGAACAGGCGATCCTGATAGGACCCTTCGAACGCCACGGTGACGTTGCCCTTGCCGTCGTCGAAATTGTGACCAAAGGCAACCGCGGCAAGATACTTGGAGCCGCCGCCATCCTGCGAAGTGCCGCCCTGGAAGCGTGTGGTCAGACCTTCAAGGTCATGTTTCATGACGAAATTGACCGC
>DASZCC010000127.1:0-1617 GCA_035943485.1 Rhizomicrobium sp.
GGCATCGGAACGTCCTTGCCGGTGATCTTGGTCGGCGGCGCGTCAAGCCAGTCGAACGCTTCGAGCGCGACGACCGAGGCGATCTCCGAGCCGATGGAGCACACCGGCCAGCCCTGCTCCACCGTGACGATGCGATTGGTCTTCTTCACCGACTGGATCACAGTCGCCGTGTCGAGCGGGCGCAGCGTGCGCAGATCGATCAACTCGGCGTCGATGCCTTCGGCTGCAAGCTTCTCGGCTGCTTCAAGGATAAGTCCGACGCATATGGAATGCGCAACCAGCGTGACGTCCTTGCCTGTCTTGATCACCCGCGCCTTGCCGATCGGCAGGACAAAGTCGTCCAGCTTGGGCACCGGGAATGAACGGCCATAGACGATCTCGTTCTCCAGGAAGATCACCGGATTGGGATCGCGGATGGCGGCTTTCAGCAGGCCCTTGGCGTCTGCTGCGAAGTACGGCGCGATCACCCGGATGCCCGGGATGTGGGCGTACCACGACGCGTAATCCTGGCTGTGCTGCGCGCCGACGCGCGAGGCGGGACCGTTCGGACCACGGAACACGATCGGTGAGTGCATCTGACCGCCGGACATGTAGTGCGTCTTGGCTGCGGAATTGATGATCTGGTCGATCGCCTGCATCGCGAAATTCCACGTCATGAACTCGACGATCGGGCGCAGGCCGGCGAAAGCGGCACCGACGCCCAGGCCTGCGAAACCATGTTCGGTGATCGGCGTGTCGATCACGCGGCGCGCGCCGAACTCTTCGAGCAGACCCTGGCTCACCTTGTAGGCGCCCTGATACTGCGCAACTTCCTCGCCCATCAGGAAAACGGTGTCGTCGCGGCGCATCTCTTCCGCCATGGCGTCGCGCAGCGCCTCGCGCACCGTCATCGTCACCATCTCGGTGCCTTCCGGAATTTCCGGATCGCCGAGTGCGGCGAGCGCTTCCTCTTCCGGCTCGTCGCGCTTGTTGGCCGGCGTCCTCGCAATGACGGCTTCGGCCTCGCGCTTGGTTTCCTGCGGGCGCGGCGCCTTGAGCTGCGTCGCTGCGTCGTCTTCGGGATTCTCGCCATCGCCCATCAAGGTCGCGATCGGCGCGTTGACCTTCACGCCCTCAGTACCTTCCGGAACCAGCAGCTTGCCGATGCGGCCTTCATCGACCGCCTCGAATTCCATCGTCGCCTTGTCGGTCTCGATCTCGGCAAGAATGTCGCCGGATTTGACCGTGTCGCCTTCCTTCACCAGCCACTTGGCGAGCTTGCCCTCTTCCATCGTGGGCGAAAGCGCAGGCATGAGAATTTCAATGGACATCGGTCAGGCCAGCACGTCGGTATAAAGCTCTGCCGCATCCGGCTCGGGACTGTCTGTCGCGTATTCGGCCGCGGCGTTTACGATCGCCCGCGTATCCTTGTCCATCGCCTTGATCTCATCCTCGGTGATGAGCTTGGCGGCGAGCAGCTTTTGCCCCAGGTGATCGATCGGATCGCGTTTCTCGCGCACGGCGGTGACTTCCTCGCGCGTGCGATACTTCGCAGGATCGGACATCGAATGACCGCGATAGCGATAGGTCTTCATCTCAAGGATTGTTGGCCCGTTGCCGGCGCGGCACCATTCGATC
>DASZCC010000128.1:0-2543 GCA_035943485.1 Rhizomicrobium sp.
ACGACCGGGCCGGGACGCACCGCCATGATGCGGCCCTTGACGCCGAAATCGGTCAGCACCGCTTCCAGCATGCGGGCGTTTTCTTCCAGCGCCTCATCGGACAATGCAGTGGTGTCCTGCACCTGCACCGGCTCGGACAGCAGGCTCAGCGCCGGAAGCTGATACTCGCCGGAGACCAGATCGAGCGCCGGCTGGCGCGGACGTTTGGCGGCATTGGCCGTCGCGGTCGCGCGTTTCGCCTCGTCGCGTTTGACGCGGTTCTGCTGACGCTCGGCCAGGCGCGTCGCCGCGATCGGCTCGGGCGCCACGTCGAGCGCATAGGCGTCTTCCTCGTGAAGATCCTCGTGCTCGTCCTCGTAGTCTTCTTCGTCGTAGTCGTGATTCGGCTCGTCGTCGCGATCGCCACGCGTGAGCGTCGGCACCTTCACTTTCGAGCCCAGCCACATTGCGCCGGCCGGAATGTTCGCAAGCCCACGCATCACAGGACGCAGGCGAAGACCCGTAGCAAGGAACGCGAGCGGCAGACCGGCCAGCAGCAGAAGCATCGGCATGGCGATGGCGATCCAACCCTGGCCGTAGACCTGCGACACGTGCTTTGAGAGTGCGGCGACGGCGATGCCGATCAGTCCGCCTGTCCCGGCCGGCAGCGTGAACGGCGCCGGCAGGACGCCGAGTCCCGCCGCGACCAGCACCGTGCCCATGGGCCACGCGAAGGCGCGCCACAAGGCGCGGCGCAGATGCTGACCCGAAAGCGCGATGATGCCCCAGAAGAACAACGGCGCGAGGAAGAGGACCGCAGCGAGTCCGAACGACTGGAGAAGAATGTCGGCAGCCGTCGCGCCAAGCCCGCCCAGAAGATTGGAAGGCTCTACACCGGATGCGTTATCGAGACTGGCGTCAGCGGAGTTGTAGGTGAGCAGGGCCACCATCGCGGCCAGCGCGCTCAGCAGCAGCACCGCACCGGCGCCGCGCATCACGATGATCCGTGTCAGCCGCGCCAGAGCGCGCCGCGCATCCGCCAGCGCGTCGGCCATGGCGCCGCCGCGCGACCGGGGCTGATAAACACCACCCGCCAACACTCGCCGCGACACCTGGCTCATGCGCGCTCCGTCCCCAGCACTTCGACCATCCTCTCGAGTGCGGCCATAATGGTTGACAGATCGTTAACGAGCGCCACCCGGACATACGAAAACCCAGGGTTTGTCCCGCTTTTTCCCGCCACAGTTTCGCGCCCCATGAAGGCGCCGGGCAGCACGCGGACGCCGCCTTCGCGCCAGAGTCGGAGGGCTGTCTCCTCGCCATTGCCGACGTCCAGCCAAAGGAAGAATCCCGCCTCCGGCACGCGGAAGCCGCTGCGGTTGCCGAGCATGCGGCGCGCGAGGTGGAATTTCTGCTGATAGGCGGCGCGATTGCTCATCACATGCGCCTCGTCGCGCCATGCGGCGGCCGATGCCGCGATGATCGGCAGCGGCACCTGTGGTCCGGCGTAGTTGCGGAACTGGCGGAAGCGCTCGATCAGCTTCTTCTCACCCGCGACGATGCCGGAGCGCAGACCCGGCAATCCAGAACGCTTCGAGAGCGAATGGAAGGTGAGCAGCCGTTCGAACGGCGCACCGCGCGCAGTCAGTGCCGATAGCGGCTCTTTCTCCAGATAGATGTCGGCGTAACACTCGTCAGCGAACACTGTGAAGTCGTACTGGTCGGCCAGAGCGAACAGCGTTCGCCAGTATTGCGCATCGGCGACGGCGCCTTCCGGGTTGGAAGGCGAGCAGATGTAAACAGCAGCCGTCCGCTCGAGCAGCGCCTTAGGCAGCGACGCGTAGTCGGGAAGGAAGCCCGTCTCCGCCGTTGCCGGCACGAAGACCGGCTCGCCGCCCGACGCCAGCGCGGCGGCCGCGTAGCATTGATAGAACGGATTGGGGATCAGCACAGCCGGCCGTTGTCCGGCCTTTGACTCCGGCATCACGGTGAAGAGCGCGAGGAACAGTCCCTCACGCGTGCCGTTTAGCGGCAGCAGGCTCTTGTCCGGATCAATCGCGTCGGTGGGGAGCTTGAACCGCGTCGTAAGCCACGCGGCCGCGGCGTCGCGCCAGTCGGCACTGCCGTTGATCGGCGGATACTGGCCGAATTCGCCAGCGTGCCGCGCCAGAACATCGCCGACGAAAGACGGCACCGCGCCGTTGGGATCGCCGATCGCGAGGCTGATGGGCGGCTTGCCCGGCTTGTGCGGATCCAGAAGCGTCGCCAGCTTCACGAAGGCGGAGGGCGGCAGTTCGGCAAGGCGGCCAGGAAACATCTTCAAATCCGAAGCGGTGCTGCAGACCTTAGCGAAAGGTAAACGCGCCGCGCCAGCGAAACATGGTCAACACCAATTTAACCACGCATGCCCGAGACTGGCGGCTGAAAACTCATGTCCCCAAGTGAGCGATGCGTAATACGCTCTTGCTGCCCTGCGCAGGCAAATCCTCCCGATATCCCGGCGTCCGTCCGAAATGGATGCTGACCTTGCCTGAAGGCGATCTCGCCATCGCGCGCGCCGCCGC
>DASZCC010000129.1:0-9231 GCA_035943485.1 Rhizomicrobium sp.
CCGAACTCGTCGATCAGGGTGATGGGATCGACCACATTGCCCTTGGTCTTCGACATCTTCGCGCCCTTCTCGTAGAGCACGCGCGTATGGATGAAGACCTTGTGGAACGGCACATCGTCGAGGAAATGGATGCCCATCATCATCATGCGGGCGACCCAGAAGAAGATGATGTCGAAACCGGTGATCAACACGGACGTCGGATAGAACCGCGCCAGCTCCGGCGTTTTGTCTGGCCAGCCGAGCGTCGAGAACGGCCACAGCGCCGACGAGAACCAGGTGTCGAGCACATCGGTGTCGCGCACCAGCTTCTTCCCGGGCGCCAGCTTCTGCGCTTCGGCCTCAGTCTCCGCGACAAAGATCTCGCCTTCCTCGTCGTACCAGGCCGGTATCTGGTGGCCCCACCACAACTGGCGCGAGATGCACCAGGGATGGATGTTGCGCATCCAGTTGAAATAGACGCCCGACCAGTTGTCCGGCACGAACTTCGTCTCGCCGTCCTCGACCGCCTTTATCGCCTTGTCGGCCAGCGGCTGAACGTCGAGATACCACTGCTCGGTCATGTAGGGTTCGAGCACGACCGTCTTGGTCTTCTCGTCATGCGGCACGGCGTGTGTGATCGGCTCGATACGATCGATCAGCTCCAGCGCATCGAGGTCGGCGACGATGACCTTGCGCGCCGCGTCGCGATCGAGGTGGCGATACGCTTCCGGCACGCTGTCATTCAGCGTGCCGTCCTTGTTCAGGATGTTGATGAGCGGGAGGTTGTGCCGCTTGCCGACTTCGAAGTCGTTGAAGTCGTGGCCCGGCGTGATCTTCACCGCGCCGGTGCCCTTTTCCGGATCGGAATGCTCGTCGGCAACGATCGGGATCGCGCGATGCGCCAGCGGTAGCATGACGTTCTTGCCGATCAGGTTCTTGTAGCGCGGGTCGTCCGGATGCACAGCGACGGCGGTGTCGCCCAGCATCGTCTCCGGCCGCGTCGTCGCGACCGTGATGAACTGCCCCATCAGCCCTTCGATGGGATACTTGATGTACCAGAGGTGACCCCTCACCTCGATGCTCTCGACCTCAAGATCGCTGACCGCCGTCTGCAGCCGCGGATCCCAATTCACGAGGCGCTTGTCCTTGTAGATCAGCCCTTGCCGATGCAGCTCGACGAACGTCTTGAGCACGGCGCGCGACAGACCCTCGTCCATCGTGAAGCGCTCGCGTGACCAGTCCGCCGAGGCGCCGAGACGGCGAAGCTGCTGGATGATCGCGCCGCCAGACTCGTCCTTCCATTTCCAGATCGCCTCGACGAACTTCTCGCGTCCCATGGCGAGGCGCGACATCTGCCGCTCCGCCAGCTGGCGTTCGACGATGAGCTGCGTGGCGATGCCGGCGTGATCGGTGCCGACCTGCCAGAGGACGTCCTTGCCGCGCATGCGCTCGAACCGCGCCAGCAGGTCCTGCAGCGTGTTGTTCAGCGCATGGCCGATATGGAGACGCCCCGTGATATTGGGCGGCGGGATCATAATGCAGAACGGTTCGCCGTCGGGCTTGCGGCCTGGCTTAAAGGCGCCGGAGGCTTCCCACTGGGCGTAAATCCGCCCTTCCACATCCTGGTGATTGAAGGTCTTTTCGAGCATGACCGATCAATACGGCCATTGGGCGCGTCTGCCAATTGGCTTGTACTTAACCTCCCCCTTTGTGGGGAGGTCGACAAATCGCGAAGCGATTTTTCGGGTGGGGGTAAGCCCTCCGCCCCGCACTTCCTCCACCCGAAAAACACCTGCGGTGTTTTTCGACCTCCCCACAAGGGGGAGGTCAAGGGAGCTACTTGTGCCCGCGGGCCTTCACGACGCGCTCGACTTCGTTGCGCACGGCACCTTCAAGAAGTGCCGGAAAGTGTTCGTCCATCCATTCGCGGATGAGCGGCTTCACAGAGGCCATAAGTTCGGACTTGTTCGTGTCCATCCACTTCTGGAGCATCGGATCGAACGAGGACGTAATCGCGCGCTCGAACACCGCCTCGACCGAGAGGCCTTCGGGTGTCGTGAACGAGTGCGACGGAGCAGCGGCCAGCGGCGCCGGTGCGGTCGCAACCGCTTCGGGAATCTTCGCGAAGGTCTCGTCCATCGCCTTGCGGGTGGAGTCGGAGAAGATGTCGTCTGATGCGGGGGCGTCGGGCACGGGGGGCTCCTCGATCGCAACTTCCTGGAAAACTACATCGGGTTCTGGCTTCGGCGGAGGCGCGGCAACCACAACCGGCTCAGGCTTCGGTTCCGGCGGCAGTTCCTGAGTCAGTTCCAGCACTTCGTGCTCTTCGGGCGCCGGAGCGGGCTCAGGCTCGGGAGCCGGTGCGCCCTCTGGCGCGTCTTCCGAGATAATCTTGCGAATGGAGGCGAGAATTTCCTCCATGGTCGGTTCGTGTTGCGGACTCGACGCCATACGCAGATCTCCTCGGATGCTCGCGGGCCAGGTGCCAAGCAACCCTAGGATAGTGCCCTATG
Source organism: Rhizomicrobium sp. (assembly GCA_035943485.1). GTDB lineage: Bacteria > Pseudomonadota > Alphaproteobacteria > Micropepsales > Micropepsaceae > Rhizomicrobium. Next base: position 2,493 of record DASZCC010000129.1, read on the forward strand.
GAACGCAAAAAATATCTTAACGAATCCACACGCAAGACGATTACTGACAGCGCCGTCAGTCGCCTAAGCCGATCCAGCGTGCAGCATTATCGTCATAATACTCCAACGGGTCGTACAGCTTGACCTTCAGCCCCAGCGATTTCGCCGTGAGCGCACCGTTGGCTGCCAGAACCTGGAACGCTGCAACCTCCGCATTGCGCTTGGCGGTCACCACGGAAACCGCTGCGTTCAGAAGTTCCTGCTCCGCGTTCAGCACATCGAGAATGGTGCGTCCGCCGACCTGCTGTTCCTTGTAGACGCCCTCATAGGCGATCTCGTTCGCCTTCTCTGACGCCTCATTGGAAGCGATGTTGGCCTGCGCCGCTTGGAACGCCGCCCAGGCCGTGGCGACCGCGTCGCGCACCTGGCGATCGGTCAGCGATACCGTGAACTGCGACTCCGCGTGCAGCTGCTTGGCCTGTCGCACCGCCGCCTCTTCAGCGCCGCCCTGATAGATCGGAACATTGAGCTGACCGGTCACGGCCAAGAAATGGTTCGCCGTATGTGGCGGACCAGAGTCTGGGACGTTGGCTGTTCCAAGCGGTGAGATCAGCGAACCCTGGCCGTAGCCGTACTGGCCCTGCACCGACACGCTCGGCAGCATCGCACCCACAGCGTCGTCGATCGCATAGTCGGCCGCGACCTCATTCTCGCGCGCCGAGATGATGGAGGGGTTCTGCTGCACGGCGAGCGTGATGCTGTCGTCGATCGTGGTCGGGACGCCACGCGGCAGGCCCGGCTCTTGCTCCAGCGTCTCCGCCTCGCGCCCGATCGCCTGCACGAAATTGGCGCGGCTGGTCTGCAACTGGCTGCGCGCCGCCGTCAGATCTGAGACCGCGACGGCGAGGCGCGCCTGCGACTGGGCAACGTCCGTTCTTGTCAGCGAACCGGCGCTGAATTCAGCCTGCGTCGATGAGAGCTGCTTTTGCAGGACATCGACATTGTGCTGGCGCAGCGTGACGATCGCAGTATCGCGCACGACATCCATATAGGCGGTGGCCGCGGCGAGCAGCACGGTCTGCTCGGCAGCAAGAAGCTGCGCGCGCCCTGCCCGCACCAGCGCCTTGGCGCGGCCGATTTCGGCGATGGTGCGTCCGCCGCGGAAGATCGGCTGGGTGATAGTCAATGCGCCCTGAAGCGGATGCGCCGAGATCGACGAGACCGGTCCGGTCTGACCCGGAAAGGAACCCGTCGGGATCGGAAAGAAGTAATATTGATTGTACGCGTACGTGCCCTGCGCGCCGATCTGCGGACGCCAGTTGCTGTTCGCGATGGCGACGTTTTCGTCTGTCGCGCGCAACGCGGCCTGCTGGGCGGCGAACTGGGGATTGGTTTCGTAGGCGATGGCCAGCGCGTCATCGAGCGTCATGCTCACCTGGCCCGGCTGCTGCGGTGGCAACAGGGCCGGCACCGGATTGAACATCGCGCCGCTGCCTGGCGGCGGTGTGGCAACCGGCTTTGCATGGCGCGCATGCCTCGCCGCTAGCGACGGCATCGCCGCAACAGCCAGCATCGACAGGATGGCGGCTGTGGCCGCAACTGCTTTCATTGGATGAGCCCCTTCAATCCATTGCCCAAGTAGGGACTCTAGAAGACGAATCCAACCACCTTGCGGAATCCGGTGAGTGCCGGAACCGTGGCCTCGAACGCGGCCCGCCCGCTGATGCCGCCATGCTCGCGCACGAAGATCTGGCCGCGACCGCGCGGACCATCCTGGACGATGGCGATGAGCCGGCCGCCTTCGGTCAACTGCCGGGTCAGCGAGTCGGGAACCTGCTCGATGGCGCCATTGATCATGATGACGTCGTAGGGTGCCTTGGCCGCAAAGCCTTCCGTCAGTCCGCCCTGCACGACCGTGGCGTTCACCGCGCCCAACTGGGGTACAAGATCGGACGCCAGACGGACAAGGTCAGCATCCTGCTCGAGGCCGACGACATATTTCGCGAGCCGCGCCAGCACGACCGTCGAATAGCCTGTGCCACACGCGACATCGAGGACGGTTTCGTTGCCGCTGAAGTCAGCCAGCTGGAGCATTTTCGCGAAGCTTCGCGGATCGAGCATGTAGCGGCCGTTCGCGACCTCCACCGGCACATCGGCATAAGCGAGCGCACGGCGCGCCGTCGGGACGAAGCGCTCGCGCGGCACCTCGCGCATCGCGTCGTGGATGCGGATCTCAGTGACGTCGTTGGTGCGGACCTGGGCCTCGACCATGTTGAAGCGGAGAGCGGCGTAATCGGCCATGGTGAATCGGCTCGGTTAGGGACGCCGGTTTATACGGGTGGGCTGCGGGACTGACAACGGAGCGCAAAATTCGGGGTTTCTGCCCAACCGGGGGCGCTTGGATGGGATGACAACTGTGCCGGATGTGCACGTTTGCGCTCGCCTCACCAATTCGTGTTGCGCGCCGGCCGCCAATCGGGCCGCCGCCCCAATTCCCGCCACGATTTCGGATGACGCTCGATCGCATCGATTGGGGAGTTCGGAATGCAACCGATTGCCAGCCGTCTCAACCGCATTGCAGCGACCGTGCTCTTGCCCGCCCTCGCCATAATTGGCGCTTTAAGTTTTTCACTTCCCGGCGCCAACGCCACGCCACCACGGACCACAACTCTCAAGGCATTCAAGTCCGACGCCGACCTCAAGGAATTCCTTGTACGGGTGCAGAAAATGCGCGGGCGTGGCGTCGCTTCGGCTGAAGGCGCGCTACCTGCAGCACCCATGGCCGGAAATTTTGCAGAGCCCGTGGTCGTAACCGCGGCCAGGGCATCCGACTCCATCACGAACACGCAGGTGTCAGGCGTCGATGAAGGCGACATTGTGAAGCTGCATGGCGACACGCTCGTGATCTTGCGGCGCGGACGGCTGTTCACAGTCTCGGTCGCGGGTGGCGGCATGAAACGGGTCGGATCAATCGCCGCCTATCCTCCCGGTACCGATGCGAGGGCTGACTGGTACGACGAGATGCTGATATCCGGCGATCGCGTCATTGTCATCGGCTACAGCTATGGCCGCGGTGGCACGGAGATCAATCGCTTTCATCTCGACGCTGCCGGGCACTTGTCTTTCGAAGACGCTTATCAAATGCGCTCGAACGACTACTACTCGTCGCGCAACTACGCTTCGCGCCTCATCGGGACGCGCCTGGTGCTTTATGCGCCGCGCTACCTGCCCTATGGCACACCAACATTGCGTGAGGTTCTTCCGGCGATGCGGCGCTGGAATAGCGATGCTCCCAACGCCGGCTTCGAGCCGATCGGGACATCACGCCAGGTCTACATGCCGCCCAGTTTGGTCGATGATCAGATCGACACGATCCATACCATCACCTCCTGTGATCTGAGTGCGCCTGTCCTGCATTGCATGGCGACAAGTGTGCTGGGGTCTGACGGGCGCGTGTTCTACGTTTCGTCGACAGCCGTGTACGTCTGGGTGACGTCGTATCGGAATGATATCAGGACCGTTCCGCATTCAATTCTGTACCGCCTCCCACTCGATGGCGGCGCGCCGTCGGCGATCCGTACCCGGGGCGCTCCGGTAGATCAGTTCTCGTTCCAGGAAGATCACGGGACATTGAATGTGCTGGTGCAGTCCGAAGGCGCGGGTGACGCAATGTGGGCGTCGGAAGCCGCGGCGGGCGCCGTGGCGCTCGCGCATGTCCCGCTCGACCTTTTCCGTGATGGCAGCACAGAGCTTCCACGAGCCGACTACCGCACGTTGCCGACACCGGATGGCAACGGCGTGTTCCAGAACCGCTTCGTTGGCGATCATGTCCTGTATGGCCAGGGCAATGGCTGGGGCGCACCGAGCGACCGGACCAACACACTGTTCGTGGCACCGCTCAATGGCGGCAAGGTTGCGCGCCTGCCGCTGCCTTATGGCATCGATCGCATCGAGGCGATGGGGCGTGACGCGATCGTTATCGGAAGCAGCACGAGCGATACGGTCTTCTCCGCCATTCTGCTGTCCTCCGGAAGATCGCCTGCGATCGGCGCGAAGTATGTGCTGAGCGACTCCGCGCAATCGGAGACACGCAGCCATGGATTCTTCTTCAAGCCTGATGCGAGCGATCCAGACACAGGCGTGCTGGGCCTGCCGGTCTCGCTTCCTGGTGCGCCTGGTTACAAGCAGTTGTCAGAGACTTCGGCCGCTATCGTCTTTCTGCGCCGGACGCCGGACACCTTCGCCAAACTGGGCGAGGTAAAGGCCAATGACGACTCGGTGATCGATGATCACTGCGTCGCGTCCTGCGTGGACTGGTACGGCAATGCGCGTCCGATCTTTGCCGGTGGCCGCGTGTTCGGGTTGATGGGCTATGAACTGGTTGAAGGAACTATCAGTGCAACGAGCCTGCAGGAGATTCGCCGCGTGAACTTTGCCGAGCCGGCAGGCGATGGAGGCCACGCCCGGAATTGAACCGGGGTTCACGGATTTGCAATCCGCTGCGTCACCACTCCGCCACGTGGCCTCAAAAAGCGAAATTCGCGGACGCGGGCTATATCAGAACCTTGCACCTGGCGACAATGCCTGCCTCCGGAGCGAACGGGTTGAACCTGTTGAGACTTCCGCCGCCCGGAAGTCCGGCTCCCCGGACGACATTCCTGCGCAAATGGTTCATTCCTGAGCAAATTAAGGGAATATTAACCCTGGTGGCCCATGATGTTCCCGTCTTCCCTTGAAGACACCCCACCATTACCCAACGCCTTGGGGCCGGGCTAACACCCGGCCTCATTTTTCTTTGGGCCGGTAGTCTCCGGTTTTTCGCCGCGGAGAAAGGGGCTTTCCATAGGCGGACAGACGGGTTAGACACCGCGTCCGCGAAGATGTTCCTCGGTAGCTCAGCGGTAGAGCAACCGGCTGTTAACCGGTTGGTCGCTGGTTCGAATCCGGCCCGGGGAGCCATTCTTTATCGAGCGGTTGTTTGGAGAGGCCTTACAGGCCACCTTCACACACCATCCGACTCCGCCTTCTTCTCCAACGCGATGCCAATTATCATTGGCTCTGCAGGCGCTTAGGGACGCGGTTTAGATTTCAGCTTGAACTTCCTGTATGGTCCCATTTCCGTTGCCATCCGCGCTGGCCGTCTCCGCCTACCAGCAGCAATCACCATGAGGTCTTCTATGCCGAAATCACCCGATGACATGTCCGCTGCTGCCGTGCAGAGACGCGCCGATATCTCCGAGGTCGCCAAGGCGAAGGCGAAAGCCAAGGCCGACGAACCGGTGGCGCCGCCCAAGCCGCGTATTGCCAAGTCCCGCTAGGTCGCAGCGGCAGGCACAAACAAGAAACCCGGCCGGCTTTCGCCGACCGGGTTTTTCTTTGACGGAATTCAGGTTCAGGCTGTCAGTGCGGCGTCGCGGCGGCGCATCACCATGCCGAGACCGAAGAAACCGACCAGCAGCATCGCCCAGGTCATCGGCTCAGGCACCGACGCCAGCGTGATGTTGTCGAGGATGTTGCCCTGCTGGTTCGAGGGACCGATGTCCTTGAAATTGAGTGTGCCGGTCGTGGTGGTCACGAAGTCGTAGGTGACCAGCGTCTGCGGATCGGCCGATGCCAGAGAGATGGACTGCGTGAAGTCGCCGAGCGAGATCACGGTCGTCTGGTCCGCGGCGCCGCGTGCGTTGCCGCCGAGCGTGAAGGTCAGGTGATAATGGCCGGCGGCGAAGGTCATCGCCGACTGGATCTCGCCGGTCGGGTTGTTGCCGCTGCCGGTCGAGCCGTCGAGATCGATGCAATGGTTCGTGGACGGACCACCGCAGAGTTCGCCAAAGCTCGCGCCGCCGATCAGATCGACGGAGGGCACGCCCTGCACGGGAGCGCCTGGGATCGGGCTGAACGTGCTGTCGCCGGTCCAGTTGAGCTGCAGCGCGTCGGCGTCGAAATTGTCCGTCAGGATGATGCCGGCGTTCGCGCTGGAAGCGCCGAACATGGCAAGAGCAATCACCGCGCCTGCGATCTGAAGTTTCATTGTCATTCCCCGTACTGACTTCCGAACGATAATCGAACCGTATCCAGCAACCACACTATCGAGTCAAATTGGCGCGAAACATGGTTAACGCCCATATGTTCCGCCTTTGAATTCGAGCCTTGGCCGCCTTAGATTCCGGTTAGTGCAGAATGCACGCCAACGCCAGAAAGGCGCGATCATGGCCGGGATTTCACGACTTGCCGCGACGACCGCTATTCTTCTCGCCGTTTTCGGCACAACGGCCGAGGCCGGATCGTCCCAAGGCGGGCCGCTTGTGCTGAATGGTCAGCTCTCGACGTCCGATTTCAGCGGCGGCGTCGGAGACCGCTACGGAGCCACGGACGACTACTACCCGTCCAGCTACTTCGTCATGCGCGGCAACGGATTCAGAGGACGCGGCTTCGGCTTTCCGCACGGCCCCTTTGGTCACGGCATGGGCCACGGTGGATCGCACGGTGGCGGCGGACATCGCTAGCTCGCGACGCCCGCCAGTGCGAGACCTGATTACGCGAGGGCTTCGCGGTCGTCCTCTTCGCGTCCAAGTACGGCCGCCGTCATCGCGATCGCAAGACCGAACAGCAGAGACAGTGCCGTCCAGAGACTGGCATAGCTTGCTGCCTTGCGCGCGACATTGGCAGCTTGCTTGACACGGGTCTCGGCAGCGCCGAGCACCGCGTTCACACGATCCATTGCGTCGGCATGCGAGAGGCCTGTCTCACGTGAGACCAGCGC
>DASZCC010000130.1:0-12780 GCA_035943485.1 Rhizomicrobium sp.
CGTGCCATCGAAGTCATAGGCCCAGGAATGATACTGGCAGCGCAGGACATTGCAGCGGCCCTCTGCGTCTTTCACAACAGGTGCGCCGCGGTGACGGCACGTGTTGTAGAAGGCGCGTATCTGGTCGTCGAGGCCGCGGACGACGATGATCGGTGCGCGCGGGATCTTGTTGAAGGTGAAATAGCTTCCGCGCGCCGGAAGCTCCTCGACATGCCCGGCCAGCAGCCACGATTTTCGAAACACATGCTGGAGCTCAAGATCGAAGTAATCCTGCCGTGTGTAGCGGCCGCCTGGAATTTCCGGCAGTTGCGGAAAACCCTGTACTGGTGTGCGTCGCGCACGCTCCTTGACGATCTCGGGAAGGATACGATCCGCAATTTCAGGCATGACGGCTCTCACCTCTTAAAGTGCAGATGGGACGGGTCCCGTTCACGCCGCGCGCCCTGAAGAAACAGCGACTGCGCTTCCCATTGCGCCACCGGGCTCGGCGTCTCCGTCCAGTCGATCACCACATCGCGCCGCGCGATCTTCCAGGCGCCGTGGCGCCGTTCGAAGCGGTCGAGATACCGGCCGCCGACGCGCACGATGACGGGCCGGTTATCGGCATCGAGGTCCGGATGATAGGCGATGAAATAGCTCTCGACGTCGGCCTGTTCGCCATGCAGTTCGATCAGCGTATTAGTGATGTGATGCTGGCCGACATGCGGCGGGCGATCCATGCTTGGCACGAGATAGTCGGCGAAGTCATGGCCGTTCCCCTTGAAACTGCCGTGATTGTCGTGCGCATCCGGGTGATAGACGCTCTTCAGCAACGCGATATCGCCCCGATCGACACCGCGACAATACCGGTACAGGACATCCGTGATCTCGAGACGCGCTGCGATCTCTTCCAGTGTCATGGCCCCACCTCTCAGACCGCTGCGCCGGCGAGATGGCCTTCGCGCATCGCAATCGGCAGGAACCGCGGTGCGTTAGCGTCGCCGACGATCCGGACATCGATCGCCCCACCGGCCAGCGCATCGAAGATCTCGCGATTGGGTCTGTTGAGCGAGACTAAGACGACCGTGTCTGCCGGCACGTGCGTCGCCTCATTCGTATTGATCGGGAGATAGGTCGGGCCGATCAATACACCGGCGCTATCGACGGCAATGGCGCGGCTGCGCAACACGACCGCGAACTTGCCACGGTTAAGCCGCTGGAGGGCCGGCTCCGTCATCAACGCGCTCTCGACCTTGGGGCCAAACGCCGTCTGCCGCGACACGAACGTGACCGCAAGGCCGCGCGACACCAGGTAATCCGCCGCGGCGATTGCTTCGTAATGGCCCACATCGTCGATCACCACGGCGCTGTTGCCGAGCTTGTGATCACCGTGGAACAGATCATTGCTGGACAGCACGTTCGGCCTATCGATGCCATCGATCGGCTCGCCGGGATTGGACAGTTGTACGCCGTCCATGCGCGGGACGGATCCTGTGGCAACGATCACCGCGTCAGGCGACTCGCGCCGGATGTCCTCGACTTCGACGTATGAACTGAGGCGCACGTCGACGCCGAGACGGTAGATCTCCTGCTCAAGCCAGGTCGTGATGTCGGCGAGGCCGTGTCTTGTCGGGGCGCGTGCAGCAAGTTTCACCGTTCCGCCAAGGGAGGGCTCCGCCTCTGCGAGGATGACTTTGTGGCCTCGCATCGCGGCCACGCGCGCTGCTTCCATTCCTGCCGGGCCGCCACCGACAACGAAAACCTTCTTCGGCGTCACCGTCCGCACGATACGATGATCGCCGAACTGCCGCTCGAACCCTGTCGAGGGATTTACGGCGCAGCCCATCCGATAGGGAGGCGCCAGAAGCTGCCCGACGCATCCCTGGTTGCAGGCAATGCACGGCCGCACTTCTGTTGCCCTTCCCTCCAGCGTCTTCTTCACGAGATCAGGATCGGCAATCGTCGCGCGCGTCATCCCGACAAGGTCGGCGTCGCCGGCACGAATGACCTGGTCGGCCTCCTCCAGGGTCCGGAAGCGGCCGGTCACGATCGTGGGCGCCTTCACCTGCCGCGTGACGCGCGCACTCGTCGGCATTTCGTAGCCGACTGGCTCGTGCATGCCGCCGATCATTTTCGGGAACGACTGGTAGTTGCCGAGCGAGACGTTGACGAAGTCTATCAGCTGTTCCGCTTCGAGCATCTGCACGGCACGCGCGCTGTCGTCCGCGTCGATCCCGCCAGTTGTGAGGTCCGGCGCCACGCGCACCCCAACCGCGAAGTCCTTACCCACGCCGGCGCGCACGGCACGGACAACCTCCAGCATGAAGCGTGCCCGGTTTTCAAAGGAGCCGCCGTAGGCGTCGCTGCGCTTGTTGGCATTGCGCGACAGGAATTGCTGGATGAGGTAGCCATGTGCGCAGTGAATCTCGACCCCGTCGAGGCCGAAGCTTTCGCATTTCCTGGCAGCGTCGACATAGGCGGCGATGATCTCGTCGATCATCGCTTTTGTCATGGGAACCGGCACAATTCCGACTGTTGGGCTCGCAACATCCGATGCCGACCACGGCGGCGACCCGTCGAGTGGATGCGCATTGTGGCCGGCGTGCCAAAGCTGCTGGAACAGGCGCATGCCATGGGGCCGTATTGCCTCGACCAGCTTGCGATAACCGTCGCCAATGGCCGGATCGAAGGAATTCAGCCCCGCCACGGAAGTCGGATGTACAGCCATGATCTCGATGATCGAGAGGCCGACGCCGCCCCGCGCCCGCGCCTCATGATAGGCGATCAGGTCATCGCTCATCTTTCCGCCACCGATATTGGTCGCATGCGCCGTGCGAACGACCCGGTTCTTGATCGCAGCGCCTGCAATCTTTATCGGCTTGTCGACATGAGTCAGTGCCACTTGATGACCTCCTTCGGCCGTCTGCGTGCGTCCTCATCCACCCCAAAGGCGAACGATCATCTTTCCGGTGTTTCCGCCGTCGAGCATCGACACAAAAGCGGCCGGGGCGTTCTCGATCCCGTCGACCACCGTCTCGCGCCAGATGAGCTTGCCGCTGTTTATGAGGCCCGCCAGCTCCGCGATGATCTGTGGTGCGCGTGAGTAATAATGGCCGACATTGACGCCGGTGAGCGTCAGACCCTTCTCGATCACGGAAAAGAAGTTTTGCGGACCAGCGCGATAGTTGGCTTCGTTGTAAAGCTCGATCGCCCCGCACAGCGCTATTCGGCCCGAGGTCTTCATTGCCGTTATGGCAGCCTCAAGCGTCGATCCGCCGACATTGTCGAAATAGGCGTCGAGCCCGGCCGGAGCCGCGTGTTTCAAGGCTTCTGCAAGCTTCTCGGTGCGGTAGTCGATCACATGGGAAAGCTTGAGCGTGTCCTTCAGCCACCGCGCTTTTTCTTTCGAGCCTGTGCTTCCGACGACCGATGCACCCCGCAGCGCTGCCAGCTGGCAGACAAGCGATCCGACCGCGCCGGCCGCACCGGAAACGAACAAAGTCTCGCCGGGTTTTGGTTTCAGCACATGTTCGACGCCGGCAAAGGCCGTAATCCCCGTCATCCCGAGGATGCCGAGGAAGTATGATGGTGGCGCCAGCGCGGGATCGACTGGCGCAAGTCCGGTGCCGTTCGACAGATAGGCCTCGCGCCATCCCATCATCGGATGCGCGACATGCGTTCCCACCGGAAACGCGTTGTTGCGGGACTGGACAACCTGCCCCACCGCCGCGCCGTCCATCACATCGCCGACTTTCATCGGCGCATGGACGCCAGCGAGTCCGGTCAACGGCAATCGCATATAGGGATCAACCGACATGGCGAGATTGCGCACGACGACATCGCCATCAGACGGTTCGGGCAACTCGACGGTTGCAACTGCGAAGTCGTCGGCCCGGGGCGCGCCTTTTGGAAGCCGCGCCAGCCGAACCTCCCTCATCTTCATGACTGGCCTCCTCCGTCCGCCATGCCTCTTGTGAGCATGCGCGCCGCGAAAACTATAATGCAGATTATTTTTCGCTGTCGAGCGCTAATGCGTGGTCCTTGCGGCGGCAGGGGCCGGGCGCTAACAGAACAGAGGGCATGGTTGCCCTGGAGCAAGGAGCCAGATGACGTCGACGACCCAAGCCTCCGGGGCCATGAACCGCTCACGCACCCGCAAACGCGAACGTTATTCGAGCCCTCAGATACATGAACGGCGCAAGCGCATCCTCGCCGAGGCGCAGGCGCTGATTGTCGAGAAGGGTGAGAGCGGCTTCACGATCCAGGAACTCAGCCGTCGCGCCAACGTTGCACCCCGCACTTTATATAACGCGTTCGGCGACAAGGAAGGCATCATTGCGCGCGCGACGGAGGAGCATTACGCCGACCGCTTCAACAGCCCGAAATATTGGCGCAAGAAAGTCACGCTCACAAACATCATGTACTACCTCGACAAGAGCGTTGCCGACATCATTGCGACACGCGAATACGCGCGGAGCATGGTCAGCCTGTATTTCTCGCCCAATGCCAACGAGAAGGTTTACCTGGCGCTCAAGCATACCGCCTCCCGCATCATCCGTCTTTGGACAGACATGGCGATAAAGAAGAACATGGTCGAGTCGTGGTTTCCTATCGAGTCGCTGCCGGATCGCTACGCAAACGTGTTCATGACAACGATCCACGACTGGCTTATCGGAAGAATTGCAGACGAGGATCTTCCTCATCACGTGAAGCTTGAGTTTCTGTTGACGATCGGCGCAACACTGAAGGCCCGTCACCGCGCCCAGGTTGGCCGGCTCGTCAGCACCATCGACTCGCAAAAACGCAGACTGGCCCTGCCAAAATAATGACGTCGCTCGCTCTGATGTCGCTTCCCGCAGCCCTCCAGTCCATCCGGACGCGGCCGCTCTTTGTCATGCAGCTCGAAGTGAAGGGGCCAGTAGTTGTCGGGCCGACGCCGGGCGCTTCGCGCCGGGTCGGGATCATCACCGGCGGGCGGTTTGAAGGCGAGCGGCTCTCCGGCACGGTGCTGGACGGCGGCAATGACTGGCAGACGGAGCATACTGACGGCGCGACCGGACTCGATGTCCGCGTGCTGCTGCGTACGACCGACGACGCGCTGATCACGATGACCTATCGCGGTCTGCGCCATGGGCCGAAAGATGTGATGGCGCGGCTCGCGAAGGGAGAGGCCGTCGATCCGGCCGCGTACTATTTCCGCATCAGCCCGCTGTTCGAGACGGCGGCGCCGCAATACGCCTGGCTGAACAATGTGCTCGCAGTCGGCACCGGGCATCGCCTGCCCGATGGTCCCGTCTACAGTCTCTTCGAAGTGCTCTGACCGTCAGTCCTTCAGCGCCAGGAAACCGGCGGCCATGAAGTCGGCCATGCGAGCCTTTACGGCCTTGAAGTCCTCCGACTTGCACAAGCCACCAGAGAGCTGATCGATGCGTCCGCTGCGCGCCAGCGAATGCATGAGGCTGCCCGTCACGAAGTGGTAGCCCCAGAACACATCCTTCTTAGACACCCCGGGCAGAGCCTTGCGCAATATCTCGATCAGGCGCAGCACGACGGGATCGAAATGCTCGTCGAACAGCGCGGCGCCTTCTGGTGTGTTGGCGAGCTGGGCGCAGAAGGCGGCGTAATTGCGCCAGCCCTCGCCGCCCTCGATGTACAAGTCGAAGTCGGTATCGAGAAAGGCATGCAGCGCGCCTTCCACCGTAGGGTTTCCCCCGGCGCTCCTCTCATATTCCTCCAGTGCCTTCATGCGGCGGCCGCTGGTAATGCCCGCTCGCCGCGCGAAGACGGCCTTGAACAGCGCGAGCTTGTCTTCGAAATAGTAGTGCATCAGCGAGGTGTGCACGCCCACTTCTTCGGCGACATCGCGCAGCGTGACGCCGTAAAGGCCCTGCCGGGAGAACAGAAGCTCTGCTGCATCCATGAGCTGCTCGAGCATTTCGGCGCGTTGTTCGGCCTTGGTCCGCGGCGCCTTCTTCCTCGGCTTCCGGGCGGGCTTTGCCTGTGTGTTCATCATCGCGTCGACCCTTGCTGCGTGCCCCGACGGCCTGCCCCGACCGCCTTTGCGTATTCTGCACGAAGCTGGCGCTTGTCAATCGCCGCCGGTGGCCGCAGCACGACCACCGGCGGCAGGTTCGCGTCAGAACGCCTTCATAAGGCGGATGCCGTACTGACGGGGCGGGCCAGCGAAGTCGAGGCCGCTGTTGAGCGCGCCGATATAATGCTGATCCGTCAGGTTGGTGCTGTAGAGCGTCACGATCCATGTGTCGTGCGACCAGGCGAGCTGGGCGTTTAGGATGTTGCGCTCCGCTAGCCGATCGCCCAATGCCGGGTTCTCGAACAGCGTCGCCCATTGCGGTGACACATGCCCGAAATTCAGCCGTGGCGTGAGCTTGTCGCCACCGTCCAGCGCGAAGTCGTATTGCGCACCGATATTGAGTGTGAAGTTCGGCGCATAGGTCTGCTCATTGCCCTTCAGGTTGAAGCAGCTGACGCTCGCCGGTCCCGTATTGATGTTGCACGGCAGGAAGCTGGCAATTCTCGGGTCCGTCGCAAAGAACTGACCGAGTTCGCTGTGCATCAGGCTGACGCCGGCATCCAGCGAGAAGGCGCCGAACACCATGTCCGCGTCCGCTTCGACGCCGTAGATCTTGGTCGTGCCCGGGACGTTCAGCTCGAAGCCAAACGTCGGAATGGCCGGGTAGCCGACAATGACCTGAAAGTTCTTGTAGTCATTATAGAAGCCGTCAAGCGTCGTGCGGACGTGACCGTCGAACAGCGTGGCCTTCCAGCCAGTTTCATACGACGTCACCGTCTCCGGGCGGAACGGCGCCGGCTGGCCAAGCCCGACCGGCACGTTCAGGCCGCCGGGCGTGAACCCGGTGGCGACGAAGGCATAGACGAAGTTGTCGTCGTTGATCTTCCAGTTCAGCGTGCCCTTGTAGGAGATGTTGGACGCCGTTGTCTTTTGCTGGTCGTTGATCAGCGTGCCGTATTGCAGCACCGACACATCGTTCTTCGAGCTGGTCTGCGTGTAACGCGCGCCGAATTGCGCCTGGACGTCCGGCAACAGGTCGACGTTGATCTGACCGAAAGCGGCGTAGGAAAGGTTCGGGTTCTTGCCCTGCAACCGGTACTCGCTGAAGGGACTGCCTGGTGGCGTGCCGATCAGGAATTTGTAGGGCGGAAGAAAGTTGTACATGTTCGACTGGGCATAGGCGCCGAGCACCCATGTCACGCGGCCCGTGTCGGGCGAGATCAGGTTGATCTCCTGCGAGAAGATCGTCTCGTCCACGGTGTCGATGAAGGTGTTGATCCCGGTACTCGTGCCGTCCAGATCGGCCTTGTAGGCCGTGTTGCCATACTGATAGCCGGAGACGGACTGGAGCGTGATGCCGTTGCCGAACACATAGTCAACCTTCAGCACGTCGCGCATGAACTGGTCGATCGCCAGCTGCGGTGCGTTGGCCGTGATGTGGAAGGGATCCGTGAATCCGGGATTGGGGATGCTGGTGCCGGGAAACGTCCGGAAGCGATTGTAGAACGGATCCGCCGGATAGGCGCCCATATCGAGATAATCCGCGTCGCTCTTGAACAGGATCGTGAGCTGGTCGTTCGGCTTCCACAGGAGGCTGAGGCGCGCCGCCCCCATGCGAAGATCGCCCTTGTTGCCGGTGTATTTGGTTCCGCCGGGCCCCGTGATCGAATAGAAGCTGTCGCGCGTCTCGCCATCGACCGCGATGCGCGCTGCAAGGGTGTCGCTGATCGGGATGTTGATTGCGCCCTGCAGTCCGAAGTCGGTGTAATTGCCGACCTGCGCCTGCGCATAGCCATTGTAGCCGCCATCGATGCTCGGATTGTTTGTCGTGACGAAGACCGCGCCGCCCGTGGAATTCTGGCCGACAAAGGTCCCTTGCGGACCGCGCAGCACTTCCAGGCTTGCGATGTCGTAATACGGCTCCTCGGTGAAGTAGCCCGGGAAGGTCGCCACGCCATCGCGATAAGTGATCACGCCGGTGGTGGTCTGCGAGTTGTGCTCGCCCTTGCCGATACCGCGGATGTTGAAATCGAGACCCTGGCCGAAATTGTTGATCGTGACGTTGGGTACGGAGAACTGCAGCGCGTCGACATTCACGATGCCCTTGTTAATGAGATCGGCGCCTGACAGGACCGTCGCCGCGATCGCCGTGGTCTGAAGATTCTCCGTGCGGCGCTCGGCCGTCACAACCACCGTCTCGATGCCCCCGTCCGATGCGATCTGTGCGTAAGCGGCCGTGCTGCAAAGAAGCGCAAAGACAGACGTCGACACTTGGAGTGTGCGTTTCATTGGTTTCCCCCTCTCGCCCGCGGGCGATTCACACGCGCTCTTCGGCACGTGCGACGACGCTGGCAGAGAACCCCGGGACCGTCAATATTCATTCACATATGAATTAGTATCTTGGCCTGAGTGATGCTTTTGCGTCACTGGCCTTGGCGTGGGACGGCGCGTTCCGGCAAATTCTGTTTGATGCTAGCTTCGCGGCACCCGAAGGAGCGCGCGCATGACTGTCAAAGAGCTGAAGACGAAAGATGAACTGGCCGCAATGCTGATGGCCGGCGTACAGGCGCATCCCGAATGCAGCGATATCCTCGACGTGACGATCATCAATCCGTCAGGCCGCAACTGGGACGCCGCCTGGACAGTCGAGGACAATGAGCTCGCTTGCCGCCGCGCATTTGAGCTGGTCCGCACGCTCCAGGCGCAATTCGATCTCGCTACATAAGCTGAACAGGAACACGCATGCTCGATCGACTGCGCAGCTTCATCAACGGCCTGAACACGCAAGCCAGTCCGGACATCGACCCGAAACTCGCGACCGCCGTCCTTCTGCTTGAAGCGGCGCATGGCGATGGCGACTTCGCGCCGTCGGAACGTGCCGCCATCAAGGCACTTCTGACCAATGCTTTCAGCCTCTCGGAGGACGAGCTGGCGGCCCTTCTGGCGACTGCCGAAGCGCGCAGCGCGGACCTCGTCCAGCTGCACCCCTATACGACGGCCATCGCAGACAAGCTGACGCCCGATCAGCGCCTCACCTTCATGGAGATGCTGTGGGAGGTCGTCTATGCCGACGGCGTGCTGGATCCGGAAGAGGACGCCCTCATCCGCAAGCTGGCCACACTCATTTATGTCGACGATCGCGACAGGATCCTGGCGCGCCAGCGTGTGCAGGCGCGGATGCAGAAGGCTACTTAAGTTGCAGCCAGTCCCTTGGCCGCCAGCCAGGTGCTCAGCCGCGCATTCACCTCATCCGGCGCTTCCTGCTGCACCCAGTGGGACACACGCGGCAGCCGCTCGAGCGTGAAGTCGCGGACCAGTTTTTCATAGCCGCGCGTATTCTCGATGCTGAGCGCCGCGTCCGCCTCGCCCCAGATCATCAGGGTCGGCGTCTCGATCATCGGTGCCGGCGTGCTGCGATCGGCCAGCACGCGGAGATTGGCGCGGTAGTAGTTGATCATGGCCGTCATCGCGCCGGGCTTCAGCGCATTCTGCCGGTAGTGGTCGAGCACGTCGTCCGGGAAGGCGGCCTTGTTTACCGCCATGCCACGGAACATCTCGCCCACGGCGCGTGCGTTGTTCGCCGTTAGCATCCTCTCCGGCAGCCACGGAATCTGAAAGAACGCGACATACCAGGACTTCGCCTTCTGGTCCCATGAGCGCTGCCAGACATCGCGAAACACAGCCGGATGCGGCACGTTCATGATGACAAGGCCGTCCAGCGCCCGCGTCTTGCGCAGCGCGAACGTCCACGCGATCAGTGCGCCCCAGTCATGCGCGATAAGCAGCCTTTGCCTTGCGCCGAACGCGTCGAACAGCGCGCCGGCGTCCTCTACCAGCCGGTCCATCGCGTAGGCCGACTGCTCCAGCGGGCGATCGCTGTCGCCGTAGCCGCGCATGTCCGGCGCGATCGCGTGCCAGCCGGCTTTTGCAAGCATCGGCAGCTGATAACGCCACGAATAGCGGCTCTCCGGAAAGCCGTGCAGGCAGAGCGCGACGCGATCGCCCTCGCCTTCTTCATCGACCGTGAGGCGCAGTCCGTTGACCGTGATCTGTCGCGTCGTCATCTGTCCTCCGCTGACGCAATCATTCGCATGCAACGCCGGGAAGATACAGACGCTTTCAACCTGGCAGCGCTAACTGGCTACTTGCCGGTGAACACAGGCTTGCGCTTCTCGAAGAAGGCCTTGCGGGCTTCCTTCGCGTCCTCGCTCGCGAACGCCATTCGGATGTTCGACACCTCATAGCGCAGCTGCTGCTCCATGTCGGTTGTCTCCAGCGACTTCACCATGCCGCGCTTCAGCAGCCGCAGAGTGATCGGCGACCACTGGCAAAGCTGCTGGCAGTATTCCTGCAGGCGGTCAGCAAAGTGCGCATCGTCGACAACCTCGCCGGCCATTCCGAGCGCCACGGCTTCGTCGCCGTTCGCCGTGCGGTTCTCCATCATGAAGCGCATGGCGCGCTCATAACCCATCGCCTGCGGCAGCGTGATCGTGAGGCCTGCATCGGGCGAGCCGCCGATCCGCGTGTAACCCGCCATCAACCGTGCGCTGCGTGTGACCAGCCGGACGTCGGTCGCCATCGCCAGGCCAAGACCAGCACCGACCGCGACGCCGTTGATCCCGCCGACGACCGGCTTGTCGCAGCGCTTGCGGATCGCGAGCAGGAACTGTCCGACCCAGCTGATGTCGTCCAGCTGCGCCGATTGCTCCGACAGCGGATGGAAGCGCTCCCCGCCTGTCAGATCGAGCCCGGCACAGAACGAGTCGCCTGTACCGGTCAGCGCCACGACCCAGACATTGTCGATCTTTGCCGCTTCTTCAACTGCGGCGATCACGCCCCAGGCAAGTGGATTGCTGAGCGCGTTCTTCTTGTCTGGACGGTTCAGGGTGATCGTCCTGACATGGCCCTTGTCTTCAACTTTTACGATGTCGGTCATTGCCGCTTCCCCTGGACATTTTTTCTGGTTGGGGCGCGATGATGTGCAACCTGAATCGGCGATGCAAGGCCGCCTACTTATTCTGCGGCCCAAATCGCGCGACAAGATCATAGGCGGCGCCCGGAAAGGTCTGCCGCACCTGCGTAATATGCGCCGGCCCGCGCCAGGTCCGCCGCTCGAGCGCCAGGCAGGCTGTGCCGGATGCGACACCAAGCAACGCGGCCACCTTGTCCCGCGCGCTCACCGCGGTGATGCGGTGCTCCGCCTGTGTCCACGGCACATGTCCGAGCAGCCACGTACCCGGAGACACCGTGGCGAAATCGACCTCGGCGGCGTCGGGCACGGCATCCAGATTGATCAGCCGCTCTTCGAGCGCGAAGGGCTTGCCGCTCGCAAGATGGAGGCAACGCAATGCCAGGATCATCTTGCATTCGAGCAGTCTCTCCTGTGTGACGCGAAGGTCGGCGCGCCGCTCTTTTCGCGACAGCAGGCGGAGCGAATAGTCGTCACCCCGCGCCGTGATGTCGGCCTGAATGTCCGGGATGTCGAGCACAACGGAATGCATGCGCGGCTGTGCGACGAACGAACCGACCTTGCGCCGCCGCACGATCAGCCCCGCCTCGACAAGACTGGCGATGGCCTTGCTGACCGTCATGCGGGCGCAGTCATATTGCGCCATCAGCTCGTGCTCGAACGGGATGCGGTGACCGGGCCGCCACGCACCCGACAGGATACGCTTTTCGATATTGCCGCGGATGCGGTCGTGCAGCGTGCCGCCCTGCGCGCTCATGCGGACAGGATCCGTTCAAGCGTGCTGCGATAGCGGGTTTCGACGCTCTCGCGATGACGATGCCTGCCCTCCGAGACCACCTGTTCTCCCGCGCACCAGACATCGGCGATCCGGCCATTGGCGAAGATGAAGCTGTCCAGCAGCGCGTCACCCGCGCGACCTGCGAAGGCCGGCTGGTCCGATCGCAACGCCACGATGTCGGCACGCGCACCCACAGTAAGGCCTATCGCGGCGCCAAGAGCTTGCGCCCCACCCTTTAACGCCGCGTCAAATAATTTGCGGCCGACAGATGGCGTGCCTTCTGAAGCGAACACGTTGCGCGTGCGGTCGCGCAAGCGCTGGCCATACTCCAGCAGCCGCAACTCTTCGCGCATGTCGATGAGTACATTGGAGTCGGTGCCGATCCCGATGGCTCCGACTGCCGCCATATAGGCTGCTCCGTCGAACAGACCGTCACCGAGATTGGCTTCTGTGATGGGACATAACCCCGCCACGGCTCCGCTGGCGGCAAGATGTTGTGTCTCGCCGGCGTCCATGTGCGTCGCATGCACCAGGCACCAGCGCTGGTTGACCGGCGCGTGATCCAGCAGCCATGCCACCGGCCGTGCCCCTGACCATGCGAGGCACTCCTCCACTTCGCGCATCTGCTCCGCGATGTGGATATGGATTGGTGCTTCGCCCGCAAGCGGAACGAGTGCCCGCAGTTCCTCTGGTGTCGCGGCACGCAGGCTGTGCGGCGCAATGCCTACGATGGCGTCGGCTAATCCCGAGACAGCGGCGCGGCTGGTGTCGAGCAGGCGCGCATAACTTTCGAGCGAATTGGCGAACCGCTTCTGCCTGTCCTGCAGCGGCGCGCCGCCGAATCCGCCATGCGCGTAGAACACCGGCAGCAGCGTGAGCGCGATGCTGGACGTGCTCGCAGCCGCCGCAACCCGAGACGCCATCTCGGCGGGATTGGCGTAAGGGCGCCCGTCGATATCGTTGTGCAGGTAGTGGAATTCGCCGACACGCGTGAAGCCCGCTTCGACCATCTCGACGAAA
>DASZCC010000131.1:0-1945 GCA_035943485.1 Rhizomicrobium sp.
TGTGCGGGGTGTCGATGGCGGTGACGCCGGGAGAGGCGTGCTACGTGCCCTGCGGGCATCGCAAGGGCGAGGGACTCGATCTCGGCGCGCTCGACGATCTGGTGCAGATGAACGAGGCTGAGGTTCTCAAGCGGCTCAAGCCGCTGCTGGAAGATCCGTCGATCGTGAAGATCGCGCAGAACCTGAAATACGATTATCTGATCTTCCTGCAGCGTGGCATCCGCGTTGCGCCCTATGACGACACGATGCTGATCTCCTATATTCTCGATGGCGGTCTGCACGGCCACGGCATGGACGAGCTTTCGGAACTGCATCTCAGCCACACGCCACTGCATTTCTCTGAAGTTGCCGGCAAGGGCAGGGACAAGACGACGTTCGACTGCGTGCCGATCAAGGCGGCGACGCGCTATTCGGCCGAAGATGCCGACGTCACGCTGCGGCTGTGGATGCTGCTGCACCCGCGCCTTGCCGCGACCGGCAAGCGCGCGGTGTACGAGACGCTCGAACGGCCGCTGGTCTCGATCCTGGCCGAGATGGAGAACGCTGGCGTCTCGATCGATCCCGACATGCTGCGCCGTCTCTCGAATGATTTCGGCAAGAGCCAGGCGAAGATGGAGACCGAGATCTTCAAGCTGGCCGGCCAGTCGTTCAACATCGGTTCGCCCAAGCAGCTCGGCGATATCCTGTTCGGCAAGTTCAAACTCGAAGGCGGCCGCAAGACCAAGACCGGTGCGTGGTCGACCGATTCCGACGTGCTGGAAGATGTCGCGGCGCAGGGGCATCCGATCGCCAAGCTGGTGCTGGACTGGCGCGGCCTCGCCAAGCTGCGCGGCACCTATACCGACGCGCTGCCGACCTACATCAATGCAAAGACCGGCCGCGTGCACACGTCCTATGCAATGGGTGCGACATCGACCGGGCGTCTGGCCTCGACCGATCCGAATCTGCAGAACATCCCGGTGCGCACCGAAGAAGGCCGCCGTATCCGCCAGGCCTTCGTAGCGCCGAAGGGCTTCAAGCTCATCAGCGCCGATTACAGCCAGATCGAGTTGCGCCTTCTGGCGCATATCGCCGACATCATGCAGCTGAAAAAGGCGTTCGCCGACGAGGTCGACATCCATGCGATGACTGCGTCGGAGATGTTCGGTGTGCCGGTGAAAGGCATGCCGGCCGAGACACGCCGCCGCGCCAAGGCGATCAATTTCGGCATCATCTACGGCATCTCGGCTTTCGGTCTCGCCAATCAGCTCAGCATCCCGCGCGGCGAGGCGGACGAGTACATCAAGAAGTACTTCCAGCGCTTCCCCGGCATCCGCGACTACATGGAGACGACCAAGCAGTTCGCGCGCGAGCACGGCTATGTCGAAACGCTGTTCGGCCGCCGCGTCCATATCCGCGAGATCAAGTCGTCGGTCCCCGCCCATCGCGGCGGCGCCGAGCGCGCCGCAATCAACGCACCGATCCAGGGCACCGCTGCCGACATCATCCGCCGTGCCATGACACGCGTGCCCGAAGCGCTCGCGGCGAAGAAGCTGAAGGCACGCATGCTGCTGCAGGTGCACGACGAACTGATCTTCGAGGCGCCCGAGAAAGAAGTCGAAGCAACGAAGAAGCTGGTTGCGCAGGTAATGGAGAAAGCCGCGCTGCCGACGATCTCGTTGACGGTGCCGCTGACGGTGGATGCCCGCTCGGCGGACAACTGGGATGCGGCGCATTAACATGCTAGAACGCACTATGGGTGCGAAAGCAAAAATCGAAATATCCGAAGAAGCGCGCGACGCTGAGTTGGAGCTTGTGATCGCCCAACCTTGGTTCAGAGCAAAGATCGTAGAGGGCGAGGCGTCGCCGATTGTAGGTCTGCTGACTGCCGCACGTGTACATGAACTTGTGCAGGCCGGAATTCAGCGCGCAAAGCGCTGATCTAAATTTGCTCCGTCATCGCCGG
>DASZCC010000132.1:0-8769 GCA_035943485.1 Rhizomicrobium sp.
AGGGAGCGCAGCTTCTGAGCGCGCGCGTAGTACGCGTCGTAATAGCCGGATGACAGCACATAGGTGCCGATCAGGATGCGGCGCTGGACTTCCTTGCCGAAGCCCTCGGCCCGGCTCTTTTCATAGAGGTCTGTGATGTCCTCGAACGGACCCTGGGCACGGTGCCCGTAGCGGACCCCGTCGTAACGGGCGAGGTTCGAGGAGGCCTCCGCCGGAGCCACAATATAATAAGTGGGAAGCGCGTATTTGGTGTGAGGCAGCGAGACCTCGACGATCTCCGCCCCCTGCGCTTTCAGCCATTCCGCTCCCTTGGTCCAGAGGTGGTCGATCTCGGCGGGAGCGCCATCGATCTGGTACTCCTTGGGGATACCGACCCGCAGACCCTTCACTCCGCCTTCAAGCATGGCCTCGTAATCGGGCACCGGCACGTCGACGCTGGTGGAATCCTTCGGGTCAACACTCGCCATGTGCTTCAGCATGATCGCGGCATCCCGGACGGTGCGCGTCATCGGACCAGCCTGATCCAGCGACGAGGCGAAGGCGACGATGCCCCAACGGGAGCAGCGGCCGTAGGTCGGCTTCAGGCCGACCGTGCCGGTGACAGCAGCCGGCTGACGGATCGATCCTCCGGTGTCGGTGCCAGTCGCGGCCAGACACAGGTTGCCCGACACTGCCGCTGCCGATCCGCCCGACGACCCGCCGGGCACCAGGTTCTGGTTCGAATTGCGCGCACGCCAAGGATTGAACACCGGACCGAATGCGCTTGTCTCATTCGACGAACCCATCGCGAACTCGTCCATGTTCGTCTTGCCCAGCATCACGGCGCCCGCATCCCACAGGTTTTGCGAGATGGTGGACTCATAGGGCGGGATGAAATTGCCGAGAATCTTGCTGCCCGCGGTCGTCTTCACGCCCTTGGTGCAGAACAAGTCCTTGATCGCCAGCGGCAAGCCTTCGAGCGGGCGCGCATTGCCGGCAGCGATGCGCACGTCGGAGGCCACCGCCATCTCGATCGCCTTCTCCGGCGTCTCGGTAACAAACGCGTTGAGAGGACGCGCGTCCGCGACCGCCTTCACGAAGGCCTGGGTCAGCTCTTTCGACGACACCTTCTTGCCGTGTACGGCGTCACGCGCCTGTGCGAGGGTGAAATCCGTGGGGGAGGATGGCAGCGACATTATTCAACCACCTTCGGCACGACGAAGAAGCCGTCCTCGCCACCCGGCGCGTTCGCCATCAGCGCACCCGCATTGCCGCCATCGGTCACGACGTCGTCGCGCATCTTCAAGCTCTGCTCGACCACACTGGTGAGCGGCGCGATGCCACCGACATCGACCTCGTTCAGCTGCTCCACCCAGTTGAAGATGCCTTGCAGCTCCGCCGCCATGGGCTCGCAAGCAGTGTCCGGCAGAGCCAGCCGGGCGAGTTTGGCGATACGGCGAACGGTGTCCTTGTCGACGGACATGAAGCGGCCTATAGGCTTGGAAATCCACGGTCTTGCTAGCAATCGGGGGGCGGGCTGGCAAGCAATCCAGGCCACGGAGCTGCTATGTCGCTCGGCATTACCAGTATCGACCACGTCCAGATCGCGGTGCCCAAGGCCCTCGAAGCCGAAAGCCTGAAATTCTACCGCGAGGTTCTGTCGCTGCCCGAAATCCCCAAGCCGGAAGAACTCCGCGCCCGCGGCGGCGCCTGGTTCCAGATCGGCACGCTCCAGATGCATATCGGCGTTGACCCGGACGCCTCACCACGCAGCAAGCGGCATGTGTGCTTCCTGGTGGGCGATCTGGCGAAGGCAAAGGCAGATGTGATCCGGCACGGCGTGGCGATTGAGGAAGAAAGCGTGGCGGAGGGCCTGTCGCGTTTCTTCATCCGCGATCCGGCGGGCAACCGGATCGAGATCGGCCAACGGTGAGCGTTTGGCCATAGTCCTTCTGCCGGATCTGAAATCCGCCCTCGCCCCTGGCGCACGGCTGATCGGCCTCGACCTCGGCGAGAAGACCATCGGCCTCGCCCTCTCCGACACCATGCTCACCATTGCGACGCCGATGGAGACGCTGGCGCGCGGCAAGTTCTCCGCCGATGCCGCCAAGCTGGAGAAGATGATCGCCGACCTCAACATCGGCGGACTGGTCGTGGGCCTGCCGCTCAATATGGACGGTACCGAAGGCCCGTCGGCGCAATCCGCCCGCGCCTTCGCGCGCAACTTCACCGCGCGAAGCTTGCTGCCGACCGTGCTGTCTGACGAGCGCCTGTCGACCGCCGCCGTCACCCGAACGCTGATCGAGGCCGACGCTTCCCGGAAACGGCGCAGTGAGGTCGTGGACAAGATGGCGGCTGCGTACATTTTGCAGGGAGTGCTGGACCGGTTGAGGCGTCTGTAGCCTTCCTCCACAGGTTAACGACACCTTTCCTGCATCCGACTTGCGCGCGCTCCCCTCCTTACCTATAAGCCGGGCTTTAATGACCAGCGCGGCCCACGCCGATCCCATCCTCCAGACGAGCCATCTGCTCGGCATCGAAACGCTTTCGGTGCCCGAGATCAGCGCCCTGCTCGATCTGGCCGAGACCTACGTCACCCTGAACCGTTCGGCCGAGAAGAAGACCGCCATCCTGCGCGGCCGCACGCTCATCAACCTGTTCTTCGAATCCTCGACTCGCACGCAAAGCTCATTCGAGCTCGCAGGCAAACGGCTCGGCGCCGATGTGATGAACATGAGCGTAAAGACCTCTTCGGTCTCAAAAGGCGAGACGCTCATCGACACTGCCACCACTCTGAATGCGATGCGGCCTGACATCCTGGTCGTCCGCCATCAGGACTCAGGCGCAGCCGAACTCCTGTCGCGCAAGCTCGATTGCTCGGTCGTCAATGCTGGCGACGGCAGCCATGAGCATCCGACCCAGGCGCTACTCGACGCACTGACCATCCGGCGCCGGCGCGGCGGGTTCGAAGGGCTGATCGTGGCGATCTGCGGCGACGTCCTGCACAGCCGGGTCGCGCGTTCCAACATCCACCTGCTGGCCAAGATGGGCGCGCGCGTCCGCCTTGTCGCTCCGCGCACCTTGCTGCCGTCGGCCGCCGACCGCTTCGGTGTCGAGATCTTCCATGACATGAAGAAGGGCCTCGAAGGCGCTGACATCGTTATGATGTTGCGCCTGCAGCTCGAGCGCATGTCCGGCGCCTTCGTGCCGTCGACGCGCGAGTATTTCCGCTTTTATGGCCTGGACCACGACAAGCTGAAGGCCGCCAAACCCGGTGCGCTTGTCATGCATCCTGGTCCGATGAACCGTGGCGTGGAGATCGACTCGTCCGTCGCAGACGACATCGAGATCAGCCTGATCCAGGAACAGGTCGAGATGGGCGTCGCGATTCGCATGGCGGTGCTCGACGCGCTGTCGCGCGGCCGCATCGCGGGAAGGCGGAACGCGCCATGAGCAAGCGGATCGCCTTCCGCAACGCGCACCTGATCGACCCGGCCAACAAGCTGGACGTAAAAGGACAGCTGATCGTCGAGAACGGCCGCGTCGCCGATGTCGGCGCAAATCTCGGCCTTGGCGCGAGCGACCCCGAAGTCATCGATTGCAAGGGACTCGTGCTCGCGCCCGGCCTGATCGACATGCGCGTCTTCACCGGCGAGCCCGGCACCGAATACCGCGAGACGCTGGAGTCCGCCTCGCTTGCCGCAGCCGCGGGTGGCGTGACGACTATCGTCACCATGCCGAACACAGATCCCGTGATCGACGAGCCATCCCTGGTCGACTTCATCAAGCGCCGCGCCGCCGCGACCGCAAAAGTGCGTGTCGCCCCAATGGCCGCGCTCACCAAGGCGCTCGCCGGCGTAGTGATGACCGAGATCGGCCTGCTGCAGGAAGCCGGCGCCGTGGCCTTTACCGACGGAGACCGGACGATCGCCAATACCCGCGTTCTGCGGCGCGCACTTGGCTACGCAACCACGTTCGGCGCCCTGATCGTGGCGCATGCCGAAGATCCTGATCTTTCCGAAGGTGCCTCGGCGAACGAAGGCGAATATTCCATGCGCCTCGGCCTCCCCTCCGCACCGGCCGCTGCTGAGGCGATCATCATCGAGCGCGACATCCGCCTCGTGGAGCTGACCGGGGCGCGATACCATTTCAGCCAGATCTCGACACGCGCCTCACTTGACGCCATCGCGGCTGCAAAGAAGCGTGGCGTGAAAGTCACCTGCGGAGTAGCGGCGCATCATCTCGCGCTCAACGAACTCGACGTCGGCGCCTATCTCACCTTCATGAAAGTCAAGCCACCGCTGCGATCGGAAGACGATCGCGTGGCGATGGTCGAAGGCGTAGCGTCAGGCGTCATCGACGTGATCGTCTCAAGCCACGATCCGCAGGCCGCCGATACCAAGCGCCAGACATTCGCCCAGGCTGCGTTTGGTGCGGTAGGTCTCGAAACGCTGCTACCGGTCGCGCTGCTGCTGCATCACGACGGACGGGCCGACCTCTCTCATATCATCGCCGCACTTAGTACAGCCCCTGCTCGCATCCTTGGCCTTCCGGGCGGCACGCTTGCCAAGGGCGCACCAGCAGATCTGGTGCTGATAGACCCCAACGACTCGTTCATCGTGAAAGAGAGCGAACTCCGCTCCCGCGCCCGCAACACGCCGTTTGAGGGCCGCCACTTCCACGGTCGCGCACAGAAGACCTGGGTCGGCGGCGAACTGGTGTTCGACCGCCTCCACCGTCAGTAGGCGTAGTTCAGGCCGACTGTGAAGCTGCGCGGCGCCGCGTAGTACGCCTGGTTCCACTTCAGGCTGCCCAGATATTTCTCATCGGTGACGTTGTTGACGTTGAGCGTCGCGCGCAAACCGTCCACGACGCGGATACCAACAAGGAAGTCCAGCACCGCATAAGCTTCCTGCCGGAAGCGGATGAGGTCATCGGTATAGATGCTGCTCTGCCAGCGCACGGAGCCACCCAGCTTCAGATCGCGCAGTTCAGGCATCGTATAAACTGTCGACAGTTTGAAGCTCTGGCGCGGAACGTATCCGCTGACGTCCTGCCCGTCGGAGCCCTTGATCTTCAGTTCGGTCCATCCGGCGTTCACAGTCCAGTCGTCGCTGATTGCGCCGCCGATCTCGAACTCGTAGCCGGTCACGAATGTATCGACACCCGTGGAGTAGCTTTTGCCGTCGTCGAACGTGCCGGCGTACTGCGCCAGTCCCAGCTGTTCCGCGCGAAACACCGCGGCTGTTGCAATCAGCCGGCCATCGAACCACTGGGTTTTTAGGCCGCCCTCATAACTGTTGCCGGTCGCCGGGGCCAGACGCTGATGATTGATATCGACGTCGGATTGCGGGTTGAAGATGTTCGTATAGCTCGCATAGGCATTGAGGTTCGACGTCAAACTCCAGACAAGTCCGGCATAGGGACTGACATTGTAGCTGTCGCGCCGCTGATCGACGCCGTAGGAAATCCCTTTCGACAGCAGCTTTATGACGTCGAACCCGGCTATGCCTTTCAGGCTGTCGCTGAAATTTATGTGGGCTGCTGCGTAGAACCGGTACTGGCGATCGGAGACATGCGCTGCGTGATAAGGGTCCGGATAGTCCGGCAACGCGATCTGCTCCTTACCCCACAAATCCACGGCCGGATAATCGAGTTCTCCGTCGTGAAAGCTTTCGTATTCGTCCAGATAGGATTGCGCGGCATTGGCGCCGAAGACGAGTTCGTGCTGACGACCGAACAGCGTCACCGATCCGGACGCATAGAGATCGAACATGTACTGGTCGTCTCGTGACGGGTACATGCCGCTCATCGCATTCAGGCCGAGCCCTGTGTCCTGGTCCGGATAGTTGGAGGCGTAGAGCAGCCGCGCGCGTTCGTCGAACTGGTGATAGGTGACGACACCTTTGACTGTCCAGTCGCCGGACAGGTGATAGGCCAGCTCGCCGAAGGCATATTGCTCGCGCGTGTTCCAGAACGTCCAGTCTGCGGAGGTCGTTGCCGATACCTGGTAGTCGATCGGCACGCCATTCGAATAGGTTAGAGGCAGCGCACCACAGCACACCGCGCGAGCGATTGTTCTGCCAGGAATAGCCGGCCGTCGCCGTCATATCGGGCGTGATGTCCCAGGCAAGCACGCCGTAAAAGACATTCCGGTTGACCTGATAGTAGTCGAGATAGGAGTCATGATCCTCGTTGGCGTAGACAATCCGGCCCCGGATATCACCGGCGTCGTCCAGCGGTCCCGATACATCACCCTCGATCCGCCTCGCGTCCCATGAGCCGTATTCGGCAGAAACATAAGCTTGTAGATCGGCCGTCGGCCGCTTGCGGACGTAGTTGACCGTCGCCGAAGGATTGCCTGTACCGGCCGACAGACCATCGGCGCCGCGCACGACTTCCACGCGATCGAAAATCGCCGTGTCGATATCGCCCGTCTGCAGGTCATTGAGCAGCGGCAGGCCCACGCCATCGAATTGGAAATTGACGATGTCGAATCCGCGCGCCGTATATTCCGTACGATCAGTCTCCACTCGCTCGACATTCACACCGACTACGGTGTCGAGCAGATCGTTCACGGTGTTGAGCTTGAAATCCCGGATGCGGGTCTGATCGACGACCGTCACCGATTGCGGTGTTTCCATCAGGCTGAGATCCAGCACTGCTGCGGTCGAGGACGCCGTGCGTGCGCCGGTCACAATCACCGTCTCCGGCACACTCGTAATTGTCTCCGCAAGTGCCGGAGAGGAGGCGCCGGCAACCGCCGCGGTCGAAAGCAGGATTCGTGCAAGGCGGTTCATGGGCTCTGACAGTTCCGAAAGGTTACGGGACCGTCATACGGCGGATAAAATGCAATTGCAACTCAGTCTTAATATCAAAGTGGAGACGTAAATCAGCAGGAAACTAGGACTTTTATGTTGCTGACTGAGAAACCGCAGTCGAACGGTCGCCACGGCGCAAAGCACCGCAGCTAACTGAATGCGCTGAGGCTCAGAGATTTTCCGGCGTGTACGCCTGATGCACGCTCGCATCGATCTGCGGGACGATTGAGGCATCCGCCTTCATGATCTCCGCGAAGATCTTTCCGAACGAGACCTTCATCGGCTCCGGCCAGCCCGTCGGCTCCCACAGGCTCGAACGCAGGATGGCGCGGGCGCAGTGGAAATAAGTACGGGTGACCTCGACGCGCATGACAAGCTTGGCCGGCTTGCCGCGCGACGTCAGCTTCGCACACAGATCTTCGTCGTCGTGCAAGGTCGCGTGACCGCTAGCACGCAACGTTTCGCCGGTGCTAGGCAGAAGGAAGATGAGTCCAACACTCGGATTGGCGATGACGTTCAGATGTCCGAATGCGAGATTGTTGCCGGCGCGATCGGGGATCAGAAGCGTGTTGGGTCCGTCAACCTTTACGAACCCGGCTTCATCGCCCTTCGGGCTGACTTCAACCGTGCCATCCTCGGCAACCGTCGACAGCAAGAGGAACGGCGAGAGCGCGATGAAGTCGACCGACTGCGTGTCGAGATGATCCCGCACTTTCATCTTCGTCGCCGGATTGGCCTCCGGCAGGCGTTCACGAAGCTGATGGACTGAGGTAATCTGCATCATGATCTCCGCTCTCTTGCGGCTACAGTGTCATAACTGAGAACGAGTCGCAAATTGCTCATCCCACTCCTCACTTTCAAAATCGCCGCCATCGCCACGGGTATCGGCTACCTGCTCGGATCGGTGCCGTATGGGCTGTTCTTCTCCTATGCCTTCGGTGCCGGCGATGTCCGCAAGATCGGCTCCGGAAGCATCGGAGCGACGAATGTGCTGCGAACCGGCAACCGTGCAGCTGCCGCACTCACTCTCTTGTTTGATGCGCTCAAAGGCGCCGTAGCCGTACTCTTTGTCCGTGAGTTCTTCGGCACCGAGGCTTCGCTGTTCGCAGGGTTTGGCGCATTCCTCGGCCACTGCTTCCCGATCTGGCTGCTGTTCCGCGGTGGCAAGGGAGTCGCGGTGTCGTTGGGTATCCTGCTCGCCGTCTACTGGCCGGTGGCTCTACTTGCCTTCGCGACCTGGGGCGCGATGGTCTATTTCTTCCGCATCTCCTCACTCGCTGCGCTTGTCACAGCGCTGGTGACACCGCTCTACATGCTGGCCTTCGGGCGCTGGCATGAAGCGGTTCTCGCCGTGATTCTCGCTGTCCTCGTGCTTATCATGCACAACCAGAATATCCGCCGCCTGTTGCGCGGCGACGAGCCGCGTATTGGCGCTAGCGCCACGACGTGACGGCGCTCAGTGACGCGCAACGGCGCGACTGGGTCAGGCTATCCCGCACACAGAATGTCGGGCCGGTCACATTCGCCCAGCTGATCGCGCGCTTCGGCTCGGCGCGCGATGCGTTGAAGGAACTGCCCAGACTGGCGAAGCGCGGTGGCGGCGATCTCCGCATGGCAAACGAAGGTGAGGTCGAACGCGAGATCGAGAAGCTGCATGCGCTGGGCGGACGCGCCATTGCATCCTGCGAGCCGGATTTTCCACCGGGACTCGCGGCGCTCGATCCGCCACCGCCGGTCATTTCGATCCTCGGCAATACGGCAATCCTTCAGCGCGAAACGGTCGCGATCGTCGGCGCGCGCAACGCATCGGCGCTGGGTCGCAGACTTGCGGCCACTCTCGCGCGCGATCTTTCGGCAGCAGGGCTCGTCATTGCCTCGGGCATGGCGCGCGGCATCGATACGTCAGCGCACGAAGGCGCGCTCGAAGGCGGCACGGTGGCTGTGCTCGCCGGCGGCGTTGATAACATCT
>DASZCC010000133.1:0-1816 GCA_035943485.1 Rhizomicrobium sp.
GCCGGGCGGACAGTGGATGATCGTCGAGCCCAATGCCGGCGACACGGTCGAAGCGAACATGAACCCGGTCTCGCGGCTCTATTACAACGCCTCGACGATGATCTGCGTGCCGACCTCGCTCGACCAGGAAGTCGGCGAAGGCCTCGGCGCCCAGGCCGGTGAAGCGAAGATCAGCGAGATCGTAAAGGCAGCAGGCTTCTCGTCAGTGCGCCGCGCCGCGGAGGGCCCGTTCAATATCGTGCTTGAGGCAAGGGCGTAACGGCGTTCGGGTGAGGGCAATTGCCGGTGGCACTTCCCCTCACCCGATTCCTTCTTCGCGATAGATCACGGCTGAACCGAGCTATAGGCTTGCGGTGTGCAAGGCGGAAAGTTCGGTGTGACTAAGGACCTAAAGACAGTGGCCAAGCTGACCGGAATCGACTGGGACGCGGGCGAGAAGTTTTTACGCAACCGAGGCGTAACAACTCTGTTCTCGAATGTTGCAGCGGATTTCGACGCACCATTACCAGAGGACTTTCTGTTGTTGCCGCTTCCGACAGGACGCGTGCCCCATAAGAGTTGACCAACCTTTGCGCCCGTTCGACCTCATTCCACCTTCCGCAAGAACGTCCGTTCCTCGCTCAAGATGAAGCGCTGGTCCTGGGCCAACGCGAAATTCGCTAGCGCGGCCGGATCGGAGCGAAGCCGCGCGCGGTATTTCTCGTAGGACGCCAGGCTGTCGAACGAGATCATCGCGTGCGCGATGTTGTCGGTTCCCTCATGCGGCATCCAGTAACCCACGAGATCGCCGCCGCAAGCGGGAATGATCGTCAGCCAGTTCCTCGCGTATTCCTCGAACGCCGCGCGCTTGAAGGGATCGAGCGTGTAGCGGATGCAGCAGGTCACGGCGGTCATCGGCGGCTCCGGCGAAAACGCCAGACTGTCACTGTCGTCCGCGCCGATGTTTCGGCCGCGGTCGAAGGTTCAGAGCGATTTCACGAAGCTGCGCACTAGGCCGGCATTCATGCCCATGTCGTTCTCGCCGGTGCGGCTCTTGGAGCGGATGTCGAGACGGGTGCCGAGTTTGCCCGCCGGTTTCACGCGGATGGAGATATCCGACACCAGGCCGAACCAGAAGAAGGTGTTGGTCGCCTCGATGCTGCCCGTCTTCTCGTCGAAGTTGACGACGTTCCAGCCCGCGCTCTTGGCCCGTTCGACAGCGCGCCAGAAGATGACGTCAGTCTTGCTCAGCAGACCGTCTGTCTTGATGTCGGTGTAGGCCAGTTTCTGTGCGTAGGCCGTGTTCATCGTGCGGCCCTTGTAGACCACCTTTTTCGGCCCATCATATTCCGGCCCGTTCGGCGCACTGGCGCGCAGCGGCAGCAGCGCCACGAAAGCCGGAGGATATTCCACATCCGTCGAGATGTCGTGGATGGGCGGCGAGGTGAGATAGAGCCACAGATGGTTGAGCGGGATGTAGGTCAGCAACAGCGAGCCTGCGAGACCGGCCGCGCCGTAGCGCCAGCCCGCACTGTTGTTGCCGGTCAGCGCGCGCGCCAGCCACAACCCGCCGCTCAGGACGCCGATGATCCCCAGCACCACCCCGGGCACGAGAATCTTCAGCCCCAGCGCGTAGTCCCAAAGCCCGAAGCGGCTGCCATAGCTCGCCGTCAGCGCGATCGCGGCCCCAATGATGAATGTGACGAGGGAGAGAATGGCGGCGGCGTGCTGCGATCGCATGAAATGACTTGGCTACTCCGCCGCGGTGGGAAGGCGATAGGCGTTGAACTTCTCCCGCAATGCCATCTTCTGGATCTTGCCGGTGGCGGTGTGCGGT
>DASZCC010000134.1:0-2786 GCA_035943485.1 Rhizomicrobium sp.
TGGGCGCGATGCAGGGGTATGGGGAGACATTCAAAACTTAGTCGTCATGGCTGGGCTTGTCCCGGCCACCCATACGCACAACTGCATCACAGAGCGTATTGGTCGCCGGGACAAGCCCGGCGATGACGGGGATAGGATAAACAGGGAGACCAGCACCATGCCCGCCATCACCATCGAACGGCGCACCTTCGTCACCACCCTCGTCGCGGGCTTCACGCTGGCGACCGGGCCGCTGAATGCGGCGGCGATCGTCACCGACACCAAGGGTCTCGATGCCGGCGAAATCGAGATCACGGTTGCCGACGGCAAGATCCCCGGCTATCGCGCGCGGCCGGCCGGCAAGACGGGCGCGCCCACGATTCTCGTCGTGCAGGAGATCTTCGGCATACACGAACACATCCGGGACCTCTGCCGCCGTCTCGCGCATGCCGGCTACTACGCGATCGCGCCGTCGCTTTATGCGCGCTACGGCGATCCCGGAAAATACGACATGGCGCATGTGAAGGGCCTGATCACCGATATCGTCTCAAAGGTGCCCGACGCCGAGGTGATGAGCGATCTCGACTCGACAGTCGCGTTTGCGAAGGGAGAAGGCGCTGACACCGCACGACTGGCGATCACCGGCTTCTGCTGGGGCGGCCGCATCGTGTGGCTATACGCAGCGCACAATCACGACGTGAAGGCGGGCGCGGCGTGGTACGGCCCGCTCGGCGGCAAGGACGACGCGCTGCGCACCCACACCGCGATCGAGCTTGCGCCCGAGATCAAGGCGCCGGTGCTGGGTCTCTATGGCGGCCTCGACCAGAACATCACCGCCGCCGATATCGACGCGATGCGCAAGGCGCTGTCCGCGTCCGGCAACATCGCCTCACGCATTGACGTATTCCCCGACGCGCAGCACGGCTTCAATGCCGACTATCGCCCGTCCTACAACGAGAAGGACGCAAAGGAAGCGTGGGGACGGATGCTGGAGTGGTTCAAGGCGAACGGGGTTTGAAAGGACCTTCACTTAACTGACGCTGTCATCCCGGAAGGCTCGCGCAGCGAGACTATCCGGGACCCATTCCCACGCATCGGAATGGGTCCCGGATCGGCGCGATGCTGTCGCATCGCTTGTCCGGGATGACAGTCTTGAACTGAGAATTCGAAAACTCAGCGCGCGAAGACGCGCACTTCGCTCGATGAGGCCGACGGGTCGGTCTGCGAGGCGACGGCGAGGCGCGTCGCGGGCACGCCCATGTCGGTCATGGTGCGCATGACATCGGCGGCATGGTTCTTGGCGGCAGTCTGCGCCAACTGCACGGCTGTGGCGTTGCCGCGCGTGGGCGAGACGGCGACGACGGAGAACGCCGCATTGGGACGGTTCTGCAGCGTCTGGCTCAGCGCGGCGTAGAGGATCTGCTGATAGTTCACGCCGGGGTGGTCGAAGCGGATGGTGACAAGCGGCGCGCCGCCCGCAAAGGACGCGCCTGAGTAAGAGCTGCCGGCGGATCCCGTCGGATAGGCCGCGCCGGAGATGTCGCCGCCATAGAGCTCGCCGTTCTTGATCGCGCCGGCCAGCGTCGTGAGGTTGGAGCGTTCATTGGCGACATAGGCCGTCTGGCGCTGCGTGTCGTCGGTCGCGGCGCGCAGCAGGCGGTCGATCACGACGATGGTCTGCTGCGTCTCATCCTCCAGCACCGAAAGCTGGCGATGATCCTCGTCCACCGCGCCGGAGACGTTGAACGTCGCCGTGATCTGGTCGAGGGCGAAGTGTGCGGCTGACGAGTCCGAGGCCACCGAAGTGGAGAGCGCGTTCAACCCGTTGATGTTGCCTGCCAGCGAGTCCAGCGCCGACTGCGCCACGTTCCACTCGCTGACGAGCTCGGGATTGCCGCGTGTCGTGCCGATCTGCAGGCGCGTCGTGATGTGGGCCTTGGCCTGGTGATACGAGCCGGCCGCATCGGCGCCCTGGTTGCGCAGCTCCTGCAGCCGTGCCGCATTGGCCGCGAGATGATCCTCAAGCGCGGCGACCTGCGAGCGGATCGTCGCGATCGTGGCGCTTACGGCGGTGCCGGTGTTCGAGCCGGGCTCGATGGCGATCGGCGTTATGGCGATCGACGGCGCCGGGCCGCTCGACTCGCCGCCGGACGGTGCGCCGGGAAGCGTGCCGGGTGCGCCCGGCTGCACGCCCTGCGGCGGCGGACCGCCAGGCGGAAACTGATTGGCCGCGACCGGGCCGGGACCTTCATCGCCGAACAGCGCATTGTCGACGTCGCCGCATGCGGAAAGCCCCAGTGCCGCCGTCAGTGCAAGAGCACTGAGCAGGCGAGACCTTAGCCTCGCATTGGTTGTGCGTGTTCCCCACATGTGCCGCTCTCCGCGAAACCGGCTCACGCTCCCCCCGTCGGAGGCAACCGGCCTGTCCAGCCCGCCTGCGCCCCAAAATGGCCGCGCAAGTCCTATCGCTGGCAGTCTTAACCAGCGTCCGCGACGGGGACAAGGGTGCGCGATGCCGCTTCCTGGGGAAATTTCGCTAGCAGCGAAAGGACTTGGCTCCAAATGGAGCAGAGTGAGCGCGCGCTGGAGGGCGACTTGCGTTTGCCCGCGCCCCTCAATAGGTTCTGCGCCCTCAAACGCACCCGTAGCTCAGCTGGATAGAGCATCAGACTACGAATCTGAGGGCCGGAGGTTCGAATCCTTCCGGGTGCGCCGCTTTCTCCCTGTTATTGATCACACCTGTTACAATCGGAGTCTGGGGCTCTTTGCGAAAGCAGTGATGCTGCTTGCCGGTGGGTTTGGCGAGC
>DASZCC010000135.1:0-1610 GCA_035943485.1 Rhizomicrobium sp.
ATCTGGGTCGGCTCGCTGCAGGTGATGCTGGACAATGGCAAGGACGCCGACTGGTTCTCGTCCACCGAGATCGTGATACTCGCGATCATCTCGGCCATCACGTTCTGTGCGTGGCTGATCTGGGAACTGACCGAGATGAGCCCGATCGTCGATCTCACCCTGTTCAAGAGCCGCAATTTCGCGCTCGGCACCATCGCGTTCTGTCTCGGCTATGCCGTGTTCTTCGGCAACAACCTGCTGCTGCCGCTCTGGCTGCAAACGAATGTTGGCTACACCGCGACCTGGGCCGGTCTGGTGGCGGCACCCAGCGGCGCTGTCGCCGTGCTGCTGACGCCTTTTGCCGCGCGCTTCATGTCGCGCGTCGACGCCCGCATCATGGCGACGATCGCGTTCGCCACCTTCGCGCTCTCCTACTTCCTGCGCGCCGGCTACACCCAGGATGCCGGCTTCTGGGATTTCGTCTTTCCATTGCTGGCCCAGGGCGTGGCGATGAGCGTCTTCTTCGTCTCGATGGTGACGATCTCGCTGGACGGTATCGAGCCCGCGCGCATCCCGTCCGCCTCCGGCATCTCCAACTTCGCGCGCATCACCGCTGGTGGCTTCGCGGCGTCGCTCACGACGACGTTCTGGGACCGGCGCGAGGCGCTGCACCAGAGCCGGTTGGCCGATATCGCGACCGTCTACAGTCCACCGTTGCAACAGGCGATGCAGCGGCTGCACAATTTCGGCTTCACCGATCCGCAGGCCTATACCGTGCTTGCGCGCACGATGACGCAGCAGGCCTACCTGCTGGCGGCCGACGACATCTTCTGGATCTCGGGCTGGCTGTCGATCGCGATGATCGTGGTCGTGTGGATGGCGCGCCGCGCGATCAGCGGCGGCGGTCACGTTGCGGCAGCGGACTAGCCGGCAGCCGCAGCGCCTCGCCCACCAGTTCCTGCAGCACCTTCGATCGCGGATAAGGCGTGCCGGTATATTGCCGGAAGCCTTCCGCATAGGCGACGCCGAACAGTTCGCCGCGCTTGACCGAGAACTGATCCATCGCGCCGGTGTAATCGTCGAGATCATGCTGCTTGGCGACCCAGCCGAACTGGCTGACATGCTTGGACAGCATCTCGCGCTTGGTCGCGATCTGAGCCGAGATGTCGACGCCGAAATCCGGCATGACCTTCGCACCGGTGCGGTCGCGGCCCTCGATCGGGTCCATGAAATAGAGATGCGGAATTGTTTCGAGCACAGGTGAGGCGCCCGTCTTGTAGTTAGGCACCGGCGCAGCGAAACAGGCGTCGCGCACAAGGATGCTCGTCGCTTCATGGTCCGGATGGTAATCGGCCGGCGAGCCGGTGATGACGATCTCGGGCCGCACCAGGCGCAGGATCTCCGTCGTGCGGCGGCGCTGGGCGTCGTCGTTGAACACGCCGAGATCGGGTATGCCGACACAATGATAAGCCGCGCCGATCAGTGTGGCGGCCGCAGTTGCCTCTGCCTTGCGGATTCGTGCCGTCTCCTCGAGGCTTGTCTCCGTCGCGCCGCAATCGCCGGCGGTCATCGTGGCGATGGTGATGCGATGGCCCTTCGCGGCAAGAAGCGCGAGCGTGCCGGCGCCGAGT
>DASZCC010000136.1:0-6115 GCA_035943485.1 Rhizomicrobium sp.
TCAGGAAAATCAGGTAGGCCGCGGGGTTTAGCAATCCGGACCGGTAAGGGCAAGGGCGGTCTAGATGCCGCCGCCATCCGTCAGGTGGATGCCGCATTCGTCCTTGTCCAGGCCGGACCAGCGGCCCGCCCGGTAGTCCTCGCCCGCCGCCACGCGGCGCGTGCAGGGCATGCAACCGATCGAGGGATAGCCGTCCTCCACCAGTGGGTGGCGCGGCAGGTTGAACTTCTCCGTGTAGGCCTCGAGATCGGCCAGCGTCCAGTCGGTCAGCGGATTGAAGCGGAAGCGGCCTTCGAAGAACTCCACCGGCTGCATCGCGGCGCGTTCCTTGGTCTGGAAGCGCTTGCGGCCGGTGATCTGCGCCGCGAACGGTTCGAGAGCCTTCTTGAGCGGAATGACTTTGCGGAAGTCGCAGCAGGCGTTGGTGTCTCGCGACCACAGAGTGCCTTCGGGATCGAACTTCTCGCGGTCGGCGATGCTGGGCGCGAGCGAGCGCACATCGCCGAGACCAAGCTGATCCTGCAGGCGGTCGCGATAACGCAACGTCTCGCCGAACAGCTTGCCGGTGTTGAGAAACAGGATCGGCGTCTGTGGATCGATCTGCGCGACCAGATGCAGCAGCACAGCGGACTCCGCGCCGAACGACGACACGACGGCCGACTTGCCGGCGAGTTCGCCGGTCAGCGCGAGTTCGAGGATGCCATGCGCGTCCTTGCCCTGCGCTGCGGCCTGCAGCTTCGCGAGCTTGGCTGCGAATACGGGATCGGCGACACCTGCACCCGCCCGGTCGAAAGCGCGCGGTGCGATGTTGCGGGAACGGTCAATGACTGTGACGGTGGCGCTCATTGCAGCCAGCCTTTTTCGGTGACGAGTTCGCGCGTGCGGCGCGAGACCTCCTGCGGTTCCAGACCTTCGGCACGCCAGCCGGCACGCGCCGAGCTGACATCTTCCATATGGAGCTTCCACTCCGGCCCGAAGCGCTCTTCGAGCCACTCGCGGAGACGGCGGGCTAGACCGGGCGCCTGTCCCCCTGTGGAGGCCGTCAACATCAGTTCGCCGCGGCGGACGATGGCGGGGACATGGAAGTCGCAGAACTCGGGGACGTCTTCGACATTGACCAGGATGCCCGCGGCCCGTGCGCGGCGCGCCAGCGCGGCGGCTTCGTCGGCGGGGAGCCCGGCGACAAACAGAAAGCGGAAACCGTCCAGCGAAGCGCCGGGGCTCACTGCGACCGTTTTCAGCCCCGCCTCGGCCAGTAGCGTGGCACGACGCGCTAGGGCTTCGCCCTGACCCGCAAGGCCGATTGTGCTGCTGTCTGTGAGAACGATGGGGAGCAAGGCGCCCTCTGCTTAGGTCCGGTAAGGACTATTCCACAGCAGAGCTACGCATCGGGCAACCAAAATGCAAGGAATGGATGGGGAATAAAATATTCCACAATCAGGACGCGTAGATTACTGGTATCCGCGCAGGATTTCCGTGACCGAGACGCCTATCTTATCTCCATGGATCGTGATCTCGCCCTTGGCCACCGGCTTGTCGTTCGCAAGGATCAGGACGGCGTCGTCCTGGCGCGAATCCAGCTCGATGACGGCGCCACGGCCCATGCGCAGCAACTGATGCATGGGAATTGTCGAACTGCCCAGCACGACGGAGATTTCGACTTTGACGCCGTTGATGTTCGCGGACATGAAGGACCCTATGGCTGACAGCGCCGATAGTCCGTCGATTATGCTTTCCGAAGGCTTAACGCGGCCTGCCGT
Organism: Rhizomicrobium sp.; assembly: GCA_035943485.1. GTDB lineage: Bacteria > Pseudomonadota > Alphaproteobacteria > Micropepsales > Micropepsaceae > Rhizomicrobium. The sequence goes on from DASZCC010000136.1 coordinate 1,761, forward strand.
GGAATGGCGCGTGGCGCCCGGCCTGACGCCCTATGACGAGGCCGTCGCCGTCATGGAGGAGCGGGCAGCCGCCATCGCCAACGGTCACCGTCCTGAGCTGGTCTGGCTGGTCGAGCATCCACCGATCTACACCGCCGGCACGAGCGCCAAGGAAAGCGATCTGATCGACGCGCGCTTTCCGGTGTTCAAGACCGGACGCGGCGGGCAGTACACCTATCATGGCCCCGGCCAGCGCGTCGGCTATGTGATGCTCGATCTGAAGCAGCGCGGCGGTGACGTGCGGGCGTTCGTCCACAATCTCGAGGAATGGCTGATCCGCACACTGGCGCAGTTCAACGTGAAGGGCGAGCGGCGCGAGGGACGCGTCGGCATCTGGGTCCAGCGCGGCTCGCGCGAGGACAAGATCGCGGCGCTCGGCGTGCGCGTGCGGCGCTGGGTGACATTCCACGGCGTCAGCATCAATGTCGATCCCGACCTCTCCCACTTCGACGGCATCGTGCCCTGCGGCATCCGGGAGCACGGCGTCACCAGCCTCGCCGATCTGGGACTGCTGGTTTCGATGGCCGATGTCGACGTCGCGATGCGCCGCGCGTTCAACGAGGTGTTCAACACTTGACCTCCCCCTCGTGGGGAGGTCGAAATTTGCATAGCAAATTTCGGGTGGGGGGAAGTGCGGGGGCGTTGAGAACCCCCACCCGAAAAATCGCTGCGCGATTTTGTCGACCTCCCCACAAGGGGGAGGTTAAGTGAAGTTGACTCGTCTTGGTCGATCAAAGATGCCTGCACATCATCTGGGGGACATTCATGCCACGCGTATCCGCCGCCTTTTTCGCTGTCGCGACCGTGCTGCTTCTCTGCGGCATGGTGCTTGGCCAGTACATGGGTGCGAAGGAGGACTTCCTGCTGGCGCCTGTCCACGCGCACATCAATCTGCTGGGCTGGGTGACGATGGCGCTTTACGGCACGTTCTACGCGCTGACGCGCGGCACGATGTCGGACCGGCTGGCATGGCTGAACTTCGTCCTGTCGACGGTCGGCATCGTTGCGATGATCCCGACGCTGACCCTTCTGCTGATCAGCGGCAACACGGCTGTTTGGGGACCGCTGACCGGGGTGGCGGGCGGCATCGCCATTCTGGGCTTGCTCGTCTTCATGGTGTCCGTCTATCGCGAGCTCGTGCGCAAGCGCGCAGCGGCCTAGAGTGTCGGACGGCGGCGAAAGCCGGTCTCAGCCGGTGGCTCGGCCTTGTGCAATTCGACATTGGCGACTCGTGCGCCCGGCGGGCCCTTCATGCAGAGACCAACAAGCTTCTCCACCGTCGCGTTGGGCGCCGACACCAGCGCCTCCACGGTTCCGTCCGAGCGGTTCCGGATCCAGCCATGGACTGTTAACTCCCGCGCGCTGGCTATCACGAAATCACGATAGCCGACGCCCTGGACGGCGCCTTCAATGCGAAGTCGCAGAGTTGTGATGTCGTCGCTCTCGTCTGCCATACCCGGAGTATGGCACAGCTTCGCCGCGCACGGAGCGCCACTAGTTCAGAATGCAAACAGCACGGCATGGGCAGCCATGCGTTTTCCGCAGATTGCGGGATTAGAAAAGCAGTCTCCATGTTCGGACAGCTGCTTAAGGGGAGTCACGGTTGCGCGTTTCATTGGGGGTTGCCGTCTGTGTGGCGTTGCTGGCGACGGGGCCCGCGCTTGCCGATCCGGGGAAGGACAGCGTCCTCTCCTATCCCGAGAGCTACTTTGCCGACCAGAAGCCCAACACCGCTTACGACATGATCAAGCGCGTACCGGCCTTTGTCTTCGACGATGGCGCCACGGCGCGCGGCTTCGCAGGCACCGCCGGCAACGTCCTGATCGACGGCAACCGCCCGACTTCCAAGACCGACGACCTTCAGTCCATTCTCAAGCGCATTCCGGCCAGCGATGTCGATCACATCGACCTGATCCGTGGCGGGGCGCCCGGCATCGACATGCAGGGTCAGACGGTCGTGGCGAATGTCGTGCGCAAGCAGGGCGAGATCACCACCGTCGTCGTAAACGCCGATACCAACATCTTCGCGGACGGCCATATGGTGCCGGACACCAGCGTCGAGTTCACCCAGCACAGCGGTGACAGCACCTATGAAGGCTCGGTCGGCCTGTTCACAAACTACGACGACTCCGCCGGCCACGGCTACCACAACATCCTGGCGCCCGACGGCACGGTGCTGGTCCACAACTTCGTGACGAACAACAACTCTGCCACCGGCGGCCAGGCGCATGGCGCGGTGACAGTGCCGCTATGGGGCGGTCAGCTGAAGGCCAATCTGACTCTGCAGGCGAACCCGAGCCACGACAGCCTCACTTACACCTCGCCGGGCTTCACGCAGATATTCTGGGATGCCAACTCGCAGAACAGTCTCGAAGCCGGCGTCAACTGGAAGGGCAAGATCGGTGGCGTCGAACTCGAGACGCTCGCGCTGCAACGTCTCGCGCATGAGCGCGACCAGAGCGGCGAGCGCGATCCCGGCATGACGCAGCGCTTCGTCTCGCTCTACGATACCGGTGAGAGCATCCTGCGCAGCACGTTGCGTTATCTGCCCGTTCCCACACTCACGCTGGAGACTGGCGCAGAGGGCGCGTTCAACTACCTCGACGGAAAGTCGAGTTTCTTCCAGGACGGCGTGGACGTGCCCCTGCCCTCGGCCGATGCCTATGTGCAGGAGAAGCGCGCCGAGATCTTCGCGACGGCCACCTGGAAGGCCATGGATGACCTGATGATCGAGGCGGGCGCGCGTGCCGAATATTCCAACATCAGCGAGAACGGCACCAACCCGGCGAACCGTACCTTCTTCTATCCCAAGCCCCGCGCCGTGGTGACCTGGAACATCAATCCCGATCTCCAGGCGCGCCTGCGTTATGAGAACGTCGTTGGCCAGCTGGACTTCAATGACTTCATCGCCGTGAGCGACCTGTCCGGGACTGGCGTGACGACAGGCAACTCAGACATCCGCCCAGACCAGCACCGTCAGCTTGAGTTCTCCCTGGAACAGCATTTCTGGGGCAAGGGCGCGCTGGTGGTGACGCTGATGCACGAGGACATCAAGGACGTCGTTGACTTCGTGCCGATCGTCACGCCGACCAGCACGTTCGACGCGCCGGGAAACATCGGCAACGGCCACAACAACCAGATCGACGTCGAGCTGACACTGCCGCTCGACAAGCTCGGGCTGGACAACGGCCTGCTGAAGACCAGCACGATCTTCCGGCACTTCAAGGTGCTCGACCCCGAGACCGGCGTCATGCGCGGCATCTCGATCTACAACAATCAGAGCGAGAGGCCACAGGACATCAACATCACGCTCAGCCAGGACATCCCGAAATGGAATTCGACCTGGAGCGTCAGCTGGTTCAACGGCTGGGACGAACTCTCCTATCGTCTGGCGCTGGTGCAGCACCGTGAGGTCCCGCCCGGATTCGCGAGCGCGTTCTGGGAGTACAAGCCCGTGCCGAGCTGGAGCCTGCACTTCGAAGTCGATAACTTCATACCCTTCCGCTACAACCGCTTTGAATACATCTACGGTGGCCCACGCGGCTCCTCGCAGGTGGAGTCGATCGACTTCCTGCACCTTCAGTCACAGCCAAGGCTGTTCTTCCAGGTGCGCAAGACGTTCGGGTGATACCTTTCCTCCCCCGTTGTTACGGGGGAGGTGGATCGTCGCGCAGCGACGAGACGGAGGGGGCGCGGAGCGTAGCGACGCGTTTTTCGAACATCGCCCAGCGTCAGCCCCCTCCACCGCAAGTGCGGTCCCCCTCCCCCGTAACAACGGGGGAGGAAAACAGATTAAACGAACTCCAAAATCACATCATCCAGCGCCAGGCTGTCGCCTTTGGCGGCGTTGATCTTCTTGATCGTACCGTCGCGTTCCGCGGTCAGCACGTTTTCCATCTTCATCGCCTCGACCACCGCCAGCGTCTCGCCGGCCTTGACCTCCTGGCCCTCGGTCACGTTCACCGTGACGACGAGGCCCGGCATCGGGCACAGCAGAAGCTTCGACGTATCGGCCGCGACTTTCTTCGGCATCAGCGCGGCCAGCGACGCGCCGAGCGGCGAGCGGACGATCGCCGTCACTGTGCGGCCGCCCTGCCCCAGCTTGTAGCCGCCCTGCACGCGCGTGAGCTGGATCGCATGCTCTCCGTCAGGCCCCGAGATGTGCATGATCGGCGGACCCACCCGCCATTCGGTGAGCGCCGAGTAGCGTTGGCCGTCGATATCCAGGCTGAGATTGCCGGCGGCCAGATTGGCATGCGTCACATGAAAGTCGCGCCCGTCGAGCGATACGACATAGGCGTTCGCCAGCTTATAGG
>DASZCC010000137.1:0-1929 GCA_035943485.1 Rhizomicrobium sp.
CGCCGCACGCTACGGCAAGAAATCCGTTGATGGCGGCGACAAGAAGCCAGGGGCTCATGCGCAGCCGCAGCCGCCATGGCCATGATCGTGGATCACGACCGGCTCGCGGGATTTTGCGATGGCGCCGCGGGAGAGTTCGGCGGTCGCCTCGAAGTCGGCCTTCGCGGAAACAAGCCGCGCCGGATCGCCCATCAGATCAAGCGCCGTCATCGCCATCGCCTTGGCGCCGTCGATCACTGCCTGGTCGCCCTGTGGCGACGCGGCGTAACGCGTGAACTCCGGATTATGGATGATGACGCCGGCTGGCGCGACACCGAGCATCGGATGGATGGAGGGAACGCGATGGCTGACATTGCCCATGTCGGTGGAGCCGGCATATCCGGGCGGCAGATCCTTCACCGGAAAGAACTCGCGGCCAAGGCCGACAGCATTGGCTTCGAACAGTTCGGCCATCGGCCAGTTGGTCTTGAGATCAAGATAGTCGGTGTCGCCCCAATGCACTTCAAGACGGCAACCGGTGGAGAGCGCGCCGGCCTCAAAGCAGGCCTGAACGCGCTGCTTCAGGGGACCAAGAGCGTGCGCGTCGGCGGCGCGGACGAAGAAGCGGCACGCGGCCCGCTCAGGCACGATGTTCGGCGCGAGGCCGCCCTCGGTGATGATGCCGTGGATGCGGTCACTGTTGCGGATGTGCTGGCGCAGCTGCGCGATCGACTGATAGGCGGTGACAACAGCGTCGAGTGCGTTCAGCCCGCGATAGGGCATCGCGGAGGCATGCGCGGACTTGCCGTGATAGATCGCCTCGACCTCTGCGATCGCAATGCAGGGCATCGTAATCAGATTCTCGTTCGAGGGATGGATCATCATCGCGGCGTCACATCTGTCGAACGCGCCATGACGGGCCATGATCTCCTTGCCGCCGATGCGTTCCTCTGCCGGTGTACCGAGATAACGGACACGGCCGGGAAGCTTGAGCTTGGAGAGCGCAAGTGCCGCACCAAGACCCGATGTCGCGATGATGTTGTGGCCGCAGGCGTGGCCGATGCCGGGGAGGGCGTCGTACTCCGACAGGATCGCGATGACCGGACCACCGTCACGACCGAACTCGGCGGCATAACCGGTGGGAAGACCGAAGGCCTCACGCTGCACGGTGAGGCCATTGCGTTCGACCGCTTGTGCAAGGTGGGCGGCCGCCTTGAATTCCTCAAGCGCCAGCTCCGGCTCGCCGTGGATTGTGTGGCTGAGGTCCAGCAGCTCGGCGCGCATCGCGTCGACCGCAGCGCACGCGTCTTTCTTGAGTTGTTCCAAGGACATAGCTATGCCTTCCTCCACCAACCGCCATCATAGACAGTCCCATCACGCTTTGCGAAGGTCGGCCCCATGATCCTGTTTGCGACTGCAAAAGACGGCGTGCGCCTGGCCTACGAAACGATCGGCGAGGGGCGCGATATCGTGCTGATCCACGGCTTCGGCTCCAGCCGCGCGCAGAACTGGCGCGATACCGGCTGGTACAAGACACTCAACGAGGCCGGCCTGCGCGTGACGGCGATGGATTGCCGCGGCCACGGCGAGAGCGACAAGCCGCACACGGTCGAAGGCTATCGCCACGACGAAATGAAGGGCGACGTGCTGGCGGTGATGGAAGCGGCGGGCATCGGCCGCGCGATCGTCATGGGCTACTCGATGGGCGGCTTCATCGCCATCCATCTCGCGGCCGAACATCCCGCCAATGTGAGCAAGCTGATCGTCGGTGGCGTGGGCGAGAGCTATCTCGACCCGCCCGACAAGTTACGCGACCGCGTCGCCGATCCGCGCGTGCGGGCGGAGATCGTGGCGGCGCTGACGACGGACGACCCGTCCAGCATCACCAACGCCAATGCGCGCGGCTTTCGCGCCTTCGCCGACCAGCCGGGCAAGGACCGCCTGGCGCTC
>DASZCC010000138.1:0-3950 GCA_035943485.1 Rhizomicrobium sp.
CGGCATAAACCCCACTCACATCGGCGGGATGAGTTTCCCCGGATTCATGATCCCCTTCGGGTCCACCGCCATCTTCACGGCCCGCAGCACGTCGATGCCCAGCGAGCCTTTCTCGGCCGCCATCCAGGGCAGGTGATCCTCGCCGACGCCGTGATGGTGGCTGATCGTGCCGCCATGCGAGACGATCGCATCCGACGCGGCCTTCTTGATCGCCTTCCACTGTGCAATCTCGCCATCGAGGGCGCGCGGGAAGATGTAGGTGAAATACAGACTCGCGCCATCCGGATAGGCATGACTGACATGGCACATCACAACACCATGTGCGCCGGCGCGCGGGGCGTTCTCGCGGATCGCTTTTTCCAACGCGTCACGCACCGCGACGTAGAGCGCATCCAGATTTGACCAGCTCGTCGCGGTCTCCAGCGTGTCGACACCGGCGCCACGGTCCATCATCGGATCGCGCAGATAGGGTCCATGGAAGCGGCCGGCTTTCCAGCGTTCGCCCTGACCGCTGCCTAGCTTCATCGGGCGATGCTTCTTGATGATCTCCTCGAAGGCGTGACGTCCGGCGAAGACCGCCGTCTCATCGCCTTCGAACCCGGCGATCAGCGCGCATGCCTTCTCATCGAAGCCGCGGGAGTTGAGAAGCATCTGCGCTAGCCGTCCGCCGATGCCGGGCCGTTTCCCAACCGAGCCGAAGGCACGGTAGAACCGCGTCTCGGCCGCGTCGGACAGGCGCAGCATCGTCACCGGAATCTCCGCCCGCACAGTCTCGCGGATGGCGGCGATGCCGCTGGCGAAGTCGTGGAACAGATAGCCGCGATATTCGCTCGCAGCCGGACGCGCACGCAGACGCACCGTCGCCTCGGTCACGATGCCGAACACGCCTTCCGATCCCATGACGAGATCGAGCAGATGCGGTCCGGCTGATGAACCCGGAAAGCCGCCGGCCTTCAGCACGCCACGCGGTGTTACAAGCTTCGCGCCGACCAGCCAGTCTTCGGTGCGGCCGTAGCGATCCGATGACTGGCCCGCGCCGCGATGGGCGATCCAGCCGCCCAGTGTCGAGAACTCGAAGGATTGCGGATAATGGCCGAGCGTCAGATCCTGCGCGGACAGCGCGCTTTGCAGGTCCGGACCATATATCCCCGCTTCTGCTGTCGCGGTCTGCGAGACAGGATCGATGGCGATCACGCGATCCATGCTGGTGAGATCGATCGTAACGACAGTGCCGAAAGCGCCGGGCGATGCTGTCACGCCGCCGACCACGCTCGAGCCGCCACCGAACGGCACGACGGCGATACCGTACTCGCTCGCGGTCGCCAGCACGGCCTGCACTTCATCCGTTGTGCGCGGATAGAGCACGGCATCGGGCGCGGTCGACAGATCGCCGGCGCGAAGACGCAGCAGGTCATGATAGGAGCGGCCAAGCGCATGGAAGGCGCGCTCGTAATTGTCTTGCCGCACACGATCGGTACCGAGCGTACTTAGAAATTTTGCGCGCGCGTCATCCGTCAGGCGTGAGGCAGACAGGGTGATGCTCTCAAGCTGCCGCGCTGGCGTCACAAGCAATGTCGGCATGCCGAGCTCGGCTGCCAGCCACGACCAGACCTCGTCGCGCCCCGCCAGATTGTCCTGATGCGCGGTCCAGCCCCAGCCGTTCCAGCGGATCTTCGTGCGATCCAGAGTCATGGCCTCAACATCGCAGATTGACGGCCCGCGGCAAGATTTCAAACGAAGCTGGTAAACGGCCGGCCGGCTCACCGTCAGTTTCGATGAGGACCGCGCGGCCCCGGGTCTCGGCCACGGGTGCGGCCACCACTTTGTGCCCCCTCAAAACGCGTACATGCGGCTCGTGGATGTGCTCGCCCGTGTAGATCTTCTGCATCGAGCCAAGGGTCTGTCCCCGCGGCGCACCGCCCATGATGATCACGTCGAACAGACCGTCATCCGGGCGTGCATCCGGCGCGACCTTCATCCCGCCGCCGAAGAAAACGCCGTTCGCGATGGCGACCGTGGAGATGGTGGCGATCTCGTCGGCCGCGCCGTCGACCATCAGCCGGACGGTCGGATTGCGATGGCCGATGACGGTTTTGGCGCTGTGGAAGGCAAACGCGAACTTTCCGCCGAACAGCTTTGCGATGCGGGCGCGATTCACGGAGTCGACCACGGCACCGGAAAGTCCAAACGAAGCGATGTTGATGAAATAGCGGATCGTGGGCCCGCCGTCGCGTGTGAGGCATGAGACGCGGCCGACGTCTACCGGTCGGATGCGCGCCTGCTTTAGTCGCGCAATTGCGGCGTCGACACCAGGCGCCAGATCGAACGTCTTGCGGAAGTCTCCGCCGGTGCCGCTTGTGACGAACGCGAGCACCGCGTCGGGATCGATCGGACCGTTGGCGTCGAACATACCGTTAAGGGCTTCGTTGATCGTGCCGTCACCACCGACAGCGACGATCTCATCGTGACCTTCCTGCATTGCGGCTCGCACGAGCGCTGTGGCATCGCCTCGGCGGCGCGTGAACCCGACCGACATGGCTGGATATACGGAGCCAAGCGCGTGCGCGATCGTGTTCCACTCGCGCGCTGTCCGTCCGTTGCCGGACCGCGGATTGACGACGACGAACGCACTCATCGCAGCTGGAACCAGGGCGCAAGAGAGGCGATCTCCAGCGCGCGGCGTTCCTCGCTCCAGCCATATTCGGTCGCCATCAGGTGCGATGCGGTCTCAAGTGTCTCAGCAGACGGCGCGCCAAACTGACCGATGCAGGTCCGGCGCATCACCACGTCCGCCAGCGTCAGCGCCATTTCCTCACGCATGGCGAAGATGACCTGCGCGCCGATATCGCCGGCCGCGCCGAGCGGCTGGCGCAGTTCGGGCCTGTTGCCGGACTCTGCCAGCATGTCGGGTAGGCGTGTGCCGTACATGCGCGCAAGATGTTCGATAGAGGGCAGGTCGGGATGTTCGGCCTTCTGCGCCGCAAGGAAGGGCCCGAATAATCCGATGTCACCGCCGGCGGTCGGCTCTTCGTCCGTCTCGCAGTCGGCGGCGGGGATCGCGAGCTTTTCCACGATGGTGTCGACGATGTCCTGCGCCAGTTCGCGCGACGTCGTCCACTTGCCCCCGATGGCCGAGAGCAATCCGTCGAGTCCATCGTCTTCGCCGTGGTCGACGAGTTCGGCTCGGCGGCTGGCGCCATAGGTGTTGCCGGAACCGTCGTCCACCAGCGGGCGCAGGCCGGCATAGAAGTACTCAACCTTGTCGCGCGCGAGATGGGCGCCGGGGAGGTATTTGTTGATGAAGGCGAAGAAGGCGTCGATATCGTCTTCGCTCACACCCACGGAGTCCGGACTGTCCTGGAACGCGGTGTCGGTGGTGCCAAGCAGCGTGTGGCCATGCCAGGGCAGGACGAAGAAGTGTCCGCCGCCCGCGGCAACTGTAAGCGCATTGTTGCGCGTCATTGACGGGACCATCACATGGATGCCCTTGGAGCGCAGCAGCTTGTGTGAGGCGGGCTTGCCGAGCGCCTGCTCAAGAAAGATATCCGCCCACGGTCCGGCAGCGACAAGCGTGAGCTTGGCCCTGATGTCGAAGCCGTCGCCGGTCGTCACGTCCCGCACGCTGGCCCCGGTGACCTTGCCATCCTTGATCAGCAGCTTGTCCGCAGCGACATAATTCGCGATTGCGGCGCCGTCGCCATCGGCCTCAATGAGGCACTCGAGCGCGAGCCGCTCGGGTGCGTACATCTGCGCGTCGAAGTAACGATAGGCGCCTTGAAATCCCGGACCATCCAGCACCGGCTCAGCCACTAGCGCCGCGTCGCGCGAGAGCCAGGAGTGGTTCGGAAGCTTCTGGTCGGGATCATCAAGCCACGACTTGTCGAACGAAAGGATGTCGTAGAGCGTCAGCCCGGCGCCGAGCGTCGCGCGTTCCTTCAACCCGCCGCCGT
>DASZCC010000139.1:0-10303 GCA_035943485.1 Rhizomicrobium sp.
ACCCGCCAGCCGGCGCTGGAAAACCGCTTCACCGTGGCGTGGCCGATGCCGCGCGAGGCGCCGGTCAGGATAAGCGTGCGCTGTTCTTCCGGGGGTGTCGTCATGGCTCAAGCTTACGGCCAATGCGCATTGGCGAATAGCGAATAGTTCGCAACTACTCGCTCGGGGCCGTCTCCAATCCCGCAGGGTCCTGATGGATAATGACCTCGGCCTGCGGGAAAGCCTTGCGAATCTCGTCTTCCACCTCGTCGCTGATGGCGTGGGCGCGCATCAGCGTCATCTCGGGCGCAAGCTCGATGTGGAGCTGGATAAAGCTGTTCACGCCCGAGGCGCGGGTCCGCAACTCGTGCAGGCTGAGCACATCCTTGTGCCCGTGCACGATGGCCTTGATGCGCTCGCGGTCTTCGTCGGGCAGCTCGCGGTCCATCAGCTGGTCATAGCTCTGACGGAACACGCCCCAGCCATTCCAGACGAGCACAGCGGCGACGAACAGCGCGATCAGCGGATCGGCGCGCGTCCAGCCGAACGCCAGCAGCAGCACGATCGCGACGACGACGCCGATGCTGCTCGCCAGGTCGCCGACGAACTGCGCGGCGTCAGCACGGATCGCGATCGAGCCGGTCTTCGCGATCACATAGCGCTGGTAGAGGATCACGAGGCCGGCGCCTGCGATCGAGATCGCCATGACGATGAGCGCGGCAAGCGGATGATCGACTGGCTCCGGCTTGAAGAAGCGCTGCACGCCCTGGATGACGAGAAAGACGGCCGAGCCCGCGATGAAGGCAAACTGCGCCATGCCGGCCAGCGGTTCTGCCTTGCCGTGCCCGAAACGATGCTCCTCATCGGCGGGCTGAAGGGCACTGCGGATCGCGACGATATTGATCGTGGCGGTGAACAGGTCCATCGCCGAGTCCGCGAAGGTCGCCAGCATCGCGACGGAGTTTGTGTAGAGGTATGTCGCGAGCTTGATCGCCACCAGCAGCAGCGAGACACCGAGCGACAGCAACGCGGCCCGCCGCATCAGCTGGCCATGGGTTTCCATCAGGGGAACAGCCGCTCGGTTCGCCACGGACCCGCGCCATCGCGGCGATAGACCAGCCGGTCGTGCAGGCGGAAGGGACGGTCGCGCCAGAACTCGATCTCATAGGGCACGACGCGGAAGCCGCCCCAGTAGGGCGGCCGCGGAACCTTGGAGAGCGCGTATTTCGCGGCGACCTTCGCGATCTCCTTCTCGAACGCCCAGCGCGTCTCGAGAGGACGCGACTGCGCGCTGGCCCAGCAGCCGATCTGGCTGTCCTTGGGACGCGTCGCGAAGTAGGCATCGGACTCTTCGGCGCTTGTCTTCTCGACGCTGCCGCGGATGCGGATCTGCCGGTTCAGACTCTTCCAGTGGAAGTTGAGCGCGGCGAAAGGGTGGCCGACGAGTTCGGTGCCCTTGGCGCTTTCGTAGTTTGTAAAGAATACGAAACCGGAATGGTCAGCGCTCTTGAGCAGCACCATGCGGTTGTTCGGCCGGCCCTGTGCGTCGACGGTGGCGACCGCCATCGCGTTGTGATTGTCCGGCTCGGACTTCTTCGCCTCGGCGAGCCAGGTGTCGAACAGCGTCAGGGGATCGTCTTTCGCGGCTATGCCGCCGTCGTCGATGGGTCCGCCGATATCGCTCATGGTTTGGGCAATAGCATCTCGCCGGTTCCCACGGTAGCGCGACGTTTACTTTTTGGGGTTGCAAAATCCGCAAAGCGACGCTGAGAAGCCTTCAATCAGCCATACAATGTGATAACGATGCGCAACGGCAGACGGGCACTTTTTCCATGAGAGACGGGGGCAACGGTTTTGCAGGCGGCGGCGGTGGAAACGCGCGCGCGTCGGTGCGGGCCGAGCCACGCCTGGCCGGGCTCGATGGACTTCGCGCCGTCGCCGTCATCGCCGTGTTCCTGTTTCACGCCGACCTGACTTGGGCACGCGGCGGCTATCTCGGCGTCGACCTGTTCTTCGTCATCTCGGGCTTCCTCATCACCGGCATCCTCGCCGGCGAGAAGGAGGCGACCGGCCGTCTCGATCTGAAACAGTTCTACTGGCGGCGCGCCAAGCGGCTGCTTCCGGCATCCTGGCTGATGATCGCCGGCGCGGTGATCGCCTCCGCCATCCTGGCGCCTGACGCCCTGCCCCGCCTGAAATGGGATGCGCTCGCCTCGTTCTTCTATGTGACGAACTGGGAGCTGCTGTCGGTCAACACCTCCTACTTCGAGGCGATGGGCCGTCCGCCGATGCTGCAGCATCTGTGGTCGCTGGCGATCGAGGAACAGTTCTACATCTTCTGGGCACCGGTGATCCTGTTCGGCCTTCCAGCGCTCGGACGGCGCGGTCTCGCATTCCTTGCAGCTCTGCTTGCGGCAGCTTCCGTCGCGTGGACCGTGATCAAGGCGCACCAGCTCGGCTATCCCGGCGCAGGCGATCCGACGCGGCTTTACTTCGGCACCGACACGCACGGCTTTCCGCTGCTGATCGGCGCGACGCTCGGTCTGCTGTGGCAGCCGAACCGTCAGCCTGCCTCGACCAATCATGCCGATGGCGAAGGCGTGTTCGTCATCGGCCTGCTCGCGCTTGCCGCTTCGCTGCTGCTGTTCGCGCGGATGGGAGAGGCGACGCCGTGGCTCTATCCCTGGGGCTTCCTGCTGTCGGCCGCCGCAAGCATCGCATTAATTGCCGCCGCCACATGGCGTGGCTCCTTCCTCGGCCGCTGGCTCGACACACAGCCGATGCGCTGGATCGGCGAACGCTCCTACGGCATGTATCTCTGGCATTGGCCGATCTTCATGCTGACAAGGCCGGGCATCGACATCCGCTCGCTGGACGACAGCACGATCCTCCTGATCCGCGCCGTGCTAACCGTCGGCATCTCGGCCCTGTCCTACCGCTATATCGAGGCGCCGATCCGCCATGGCGCGCTGGAACGCATCTGGGCGGGGATGCGCAATCCGGCAACACAGCGGCGTGCGATGCGCCACGGCATGTCGGTCGGTCTGAGCCTGCTGCTTGCCTTCGGTACGGTGACGACCATCCTCGTGCGCGCGCCGAGCCAGGCAACGCCTGCCGACGACGTAAAGGAGGCGCTCGGCCTCAACGCTGCTGCGAGCACCACACCTGCGCCCGAGCCCGTCTCTGCGCCCGCCGATGTCGTACCAGTCGCGGCGCCGCCGATCGTGACACCGGCCGGTGAAGTGCCCGTCGAAACGTTCACCGGCAAGGATCTCATCGGCGTCGGCGACTCCGTGCTGCTCGGCTCAAGCATTCTGCTCAAGGCGACGCTCAAAGGCACGCAGGTCTACGCGACGATGGGCTGGCAGTCGTCGGACGTGCTCAAGCAGATTGAGACGCTTAAGAAGAACGAGCAGCTGACGCCCGTCGTCCTCGTCCATCTCGGCACCAATGGCGAGATCGGCGAAGGGCCGTTGCGCAAAATTCTGTCGCTGCTCGCGGACTGCAAGCGCGTCATCCTCGTGAACACCCATGTGCCGCGCCGCTGGATGGAAGAAAACAACGCCCTGATCGATCGCGTGCTGCCGGACTATCCCAACACCGTGCTGGTGAACTGGCGCGACGTGTCGGACGGCCAGCCTGACTACTTCGTCTCAGACGGCGTGCATCTCACCGATATCGGCCAGCGCGCCTTCATTGCCGAGATCATGCGCGTCGGTCACCTCGTGCCCGGTGACGTGACCGGACCGTCGTCCGAAGTCGTGGATCCGACCAAAACCTACGGTTCGGGATCAGGCGATCTGTCTCCCACTCTCGTCCGCAACGAACAGACCGCAGCACCGGACTCCTTCTGGATGAAGATGGCGCGCTGCGAGACCGGATCGAACTGGCAGAATGGCGGACACTACTCTGGCGGCCTTGGCATCTATATCGGCAGCTGGAAGGCCTGGGGCGGAACTGACTTCGCGCCCATCCCGGCGCAAGCCACGCAGGAGCAGCAGATCGAGATCGCCAACCGCATATCGACCCAGGGCTACACGCGGCCGGATGGCAAGCGCGTGGCGCCGGTTGGATTCTCGGGGTGGCGCTGTTTGTCGACGGTCGGCCATCCGCCCGCCTCGTCGCGCTACACCTACACGCCGGACAGCGTGATAGCGCAAACGTTCCATCTTGGAGAACGCGGCGATGTGGTGCGCGACCTGGAACTCACGCTGGGCCTGCCGCGCGACGGCATCTACGGCAAGCACGTCCGCCTGAAGCACCTCGCCTATCTGCGCGAAAAGGGCCTGCCGGAGACGCTTGCCGGGTCTTCGTCATGATTTCCGGGTAACAATCCGGCACATGACATTCGATTCGAGATTTGCTGCCGGTCTTGCCGTTGCGCTGTTTCTCGCAATGCCCGCGCATGCGCAGACAGCAAGCTTCGTCTCCGGGCCGAGCGTCAGCGATCTCGCCTGCCCAAACGCACCGCCACCGAAGCCGCCAACAGGTCCGCACATCCCCGAACCGATGGGTGGAACGGACATGCCAAGTGCGGACACACTTGGCCCGCTCGCGCATACCGTGATCCGCGACGAACCGGTGATCGATCCCGCGCGCATCCCGCAGTTCGCCACCGGCAACGGTCCGCGGCGCATCGCAGTCTGGGGCGACAGCCACATCGCCGCCGGTCCGTTCATGCCGACGGTGCAAGAGGTCCTGCGCGCGAAAGGCATCACGGTGGCCACCCACTTCCTGCCGCCGACCATGGGACGCGCGAATGTGCGTCTGCCTGCTCTGCATGCCTATTGCATCGGACATGGCTGGTCGTCGGAGCTTGCATTTACGTCGCCAACGGTCGTCCGCACAGGTCCCGGCCTGATTAACCGCATCGCCGACGCGGGACCGGAGAGCTATCTCTGGCTTGACCTGCGCAACGCGTCGCTCGAAGCGACGGTCCGTCAGCTCTCCATCGTCTATCGCGCCCCGCAGGGTGCGACGCTCGCCTATTCCGTCAATGACGGGCCCGAACAGACCGCCGAGCTGACCGCATCGTCCGACAGTCAGGCGCTCGTCATCAAAGGTGATGCACTGATTTCCAATATACGAATGCGTGTCGTTGCCGGCGAATTCGTCCTGCACGGGTTCATGCTGGACTACGACACTCCGCCGGCCATGACGTTCGACGTGTTCGGCTTGCCCTCCGCGACAGCGCGGAGCTGGGCGAACGTCGATACCAGCTATCTCACGCAAGCCTTGCACGGCACAGACTATGACGGCGTCGTGCTGGAGTACGGCACCAACGAAGGCAACACGCTGAGTTTCGACAGCGGCAAGTACGAGGCCGGCCTCGTCACCGCACTCGCCAACATGCGCGCGGTATTTCCCCATGCGTCCTGCGTGCTCGTCGGACCGCCGGATCGTGGCGTGCTGCTGCGCCATGGCGGCGGGTCGCTCGACCTGCTCACGTTCAGCCGTATCCACCAGCAGATCGAGGCAGTGCAAGCCCTGCTTGGCGCGCAGTACAACTGTGTCGCCTGGAACTGGCAGGATCTGATGGGCGGGCCCGGCGGCTCCTATGGCTGGGCGCTCAACATGCCGCCGCTGATGGGACGGGACCTGACGCATCTCAGCCGCGACGGCTATAAGCGCACGGGCGACGCCCTGGCGCACAGCCTGGGCTGGGGGACATCACCGTACCCGCCATGAACGGAGCAAGCATGCGTGCCGCGATCGCCGTCCTGTCCCTCGCGATGATGACCAGCGCCTGCGCGACCGTGAAG
Organism: Rhizomicrobium sp.; assembly: GCA_035943485.1. Taxonomy (GTDB): domain Bacteria; phylum Pseudomonadota; class Alphaproteobacteria; order Micropepsales; family Micropepsaceae; genus Rhizomicrobium. Next base: position 5,742 of record DASZCC010000139.1, read on the forward strand.
GACAGCGAGGAACTCAAGTCGATCTTTGATCGCGGCGTCGCGGCCTACGACGCAGGCAACTACGCCGAGGCCTTCGCGCTGTTCAAGTCGATCGATCAGGAGGACGTGGCCGCCGCGCGCAACGAAGGCATCATGCTGCGCAAAGGCCAGGGCGTGGCGAAGGATCCCGAGGAAGCCGAGCGGGTTCTGCAACTCGCCGCCGAGGACGGACTGCCCACCGCGCAATACGACTACGCCGAAATGCTGATGGACGGTGAGGCCGGTCCGCCCGACGTGAAAGGCGCGTTGCCCTGGCTGACGCTGGCGGCCTCCGCCGGCCATCCGATCGCCGAGTACCGTCTCGGCACACTCTATGAACAGGGTGAATACGTCCCCAAGGACATCGAGAAGGCCAAGTCCCTCTACGCCGACGCCGCAGCGCGCGGCGTGACGGCGGCGGCCGATCGCCTCAAGACGCTGGGCGGGCCGCCGCCCAAGCCGCTTCATCCGCAAGAGACCGGCCCGGCGTCGCCGCCTCCGCCGGCAAGTGGCCCTTAACGGACGGAAATCGCTTCCTATATGGTGATCTCGGCCGGGCACGATTCCGTGTTCCCGCTCGGAGAAATTATGCGCGATCCCTACGAAGTCCTCGGCGTCTCCAAGACCGCGACGGAGGCCGAGATCAAGAAAGCCTTCCGCGGGCTGGCCAAGAAGCACCATCCCGATACCAAGGGCGGGGATGCCGACGCACAGAAGAAGTTCCAGGAAATCGCGGCCGCCTACGACATCGTGGGCGACAAGGACAAGCGCGCCAAATTCGACGCCGGCGAGATCGATGCAGGCGGCAATCCGCGTGGCTTCGATCCACGTCAGGGTGGTGGCGGCGCCGGGGGACCTTTTGGCGGCGGGTTCGGCGGACGGCAGCAGCCGGGCGGCGACTATCACTTTACCTGGACCAATGCCGACGCCGATCAGGCGGAAGGCTTCCGCGCCGAGGACCTATTCTCCGATCTGTTCGGCGGACTTGGCGGCCGGGGTGGGCGCGGCGGTGGCAGGCGTCAGCCGCAAGTTCAGCGCGGCGAGGATTTCGCCGTCGCGACCACGATCAGTTTCGAGGAAGCCGCCAATGGCGGCACGCGCCGCGTGATGGTGCCGAATGGTGAGCAGATCGATGTGCGCATTCCGGTCGGCGTGAAGGAAGGCCAACAGGTTCGCGTGAAGGGCCGCGGCGGCGCCGGCATCAATGGCGGCCCGCCGGGCGATATCCTGATCAACATCAAGGTCGCGCCGCATCCGAACATGACGCGCGACGGCAACGATATCCGCATGGATCTTCCGGTGACGCTCAAGGAAGCGGTCGCAGGCGGCAAGGTGCCGGTGCCGACGCTGAGCGGAACGGTCTCGCTGTCCGTGCCGGCCAATTCCAATACGGGCGCGGTCCTGCGCCTCAAGGGCAAGGGCATTCCGGCGCATGGCGGACAGACGGCCGGCGACCTCTACGTGAAGCTGATCGTCACCCTGCCCGACAAGCCCGACGCCGAGCTGACGAAATTCGTCGAAGGCTGGCCAGGCGACTACGACCCGCGCGCGAAGATGCGGTGATGATCGCAAGATGTCATTCCCGGCTGAGCGCCAGCGAGGGGAAGGGAATCCACGAACTAGGCATCGCACCCCGTCGTGGATCCCCTTCCCTCGCCGCTTCGCGGCTCGCCGGGGATGACAAGTTGAAATTGAATCCCTACCGCGAAATGTGCAGCGCTTCCGACGCAACCACATACCCCGCTCGAGCATAAATGCGTTCGGCCTCGACACTGCCCGGCGTCAGCCACGCGAGTGTGATGCCTTTCGCGAACGCTTCCCGAGTCAGCAGTGCCGTCATCGCACCCGCCGCGCCGCGCCGCCGGTGTGATGGCCGGACCCCTATGCCGGCGATCTCTGTCACGCCATCCAGCGGCGGGGTGGCGACGCCGGCGCCGATGATCACGCCGCTGGGTATATCGCGTGCAGCAGCGACCACACCGCCGAGTTTTAGAGTGCGCTTCAAACCGGCGGGACCGTGCGACGGGCTGTCATAAGCTTCGGCCTGGGACAGTTCCGCTGCGACGAGGTCTTCGTCCGCCGTGGCGGTGATGATCTCCAGACCGGTGGTCTCCGGCATGATGACCGGCATGGCCGGTGTGCAGAGCATGACCGGCACCCGGGCCTCGGTCTGGAAGCCTTGCGCCAGCAGCGCTGCCTCGAGCTTTGGCGCAGCACCGGGCATGTATTCCAGACGCGGCTTGCGTTGCCGCTTCTCGAACACTTCGATCAGGGCCGCGATATCGGATGGCGTCGGATCGGCTCCGTCGTCCGGGATGGCGTAGTTCAGATAGGGATTGTCGTCTTCCCTGTTGAACGTGATGACGAACGCACCGGAACGCTCGCCGCTTGGACCGCGCTGGGCAGAAGCGCGCAGGTAGCCGAGCAGCTTGCGGTCGAGTTCATTGGAATCAGTCATGTGTTCTCCATCGCGCCTGCGCTGATCGCGCGGCGTTTTCGGTTATCGAAAATGCGATGGGGAGTTCAGGCGGCGCGCACGCCCCCGCATCGCGCAAATGCGCGACCCGTTGCGGTGATCATGGCGCCTCCATTGGAAGAAGTTGGGCGAGCCTAGAACAGTCCGGTGCCGTCTGGCTAGGCGGGATCGGCCGTCGCTGACGGCGGCCTGTGTTTCGGCATGCGCAGTCCTGCGTAGATGCTGGCGACGGCAAGGGCGCCGGTGATGACATCGACCGTCGTTGAGACAGAGCCCGGCAGCAGCCACAACGAGAGTCCGAAACCGATAGGGGAATTGCAGCGTTTCCGGAAAGGGTTGAAAAACGAAATGTCATTCTCCGCCCAGAAGTGCTACACGGCTTTCGCCGCGCAACTGGCGAAGCAGATGGGTCACCATCGGGGAGCGCGGTAGTGAACCGCCGATCGCCTGGGCAACCGATGGAGACATCGGTCCATCCTTGAAAAGGAGGACGCCCATGGACGCGCACCGCAAACAGCTTCATTCATTCGATCCCGACGTCGATAGTGCCATCGCCGGCGAGGAACGCCGCCAGGCCGACGGCGTGGAGATGATCCCGTCGGAGAATTACACCTACCCCGAAGTGCTGGCCGCGCTCGGCTCGGTGCTGACGAACAAGTATTCAGAGGGCTATCCGGGCCGCCGCTACTATGGTGGCCAAGAGTTCACCGATCGTATCGAGAACATCGCGCGCGACCGCGCTTGCGCGCTGCTCCGTGCGGAGCATGCGAATGTGCAGCCGCTGTCCGGCTCGCCGATGAACCAGGCAGTGTACTTCGCCTTCCTCGAACCCGGCGACACCGTGCTGGCGATGGACCTGTCGCATGGCGGGCATCTCACCCACGGCGCGCCGGTGAGCCATATGGGCAAAGTGTTCAGGTTCGAGCGCTACAAGACCGAGACGGCGCAAGGCGGCGCGATCGATTTCGACGCTTTGATGAAGCGCGCGAAGGAGACGCGCCCGAAACTCGTGCTGTGCGGCTACTCCTCTTATCCGCGTGATTACGACTATGCAGCATTCAAGCGCGTCGCCGACGAAGTGGGTGCGCTGACGATGGCGGACATCTCGCATATCGGCGGACTCGTGGCCGCGGATGTGATGCGCAATCCGCTCGATGCAGGGTTCGACGTAGTGACGACGACGACGCACAAGTCTCTCCGGGGCCCGCGTGGCGGTCTGATCCTGAGCAAGAAAGAGCATGCGAAGAAGATCGATGCCGCTGTCTTCCCTGGCCTGCAGGGCGGACCGCATGTGAACAACGTTGCCGGTGCCGCGATCACCTTCAAGAAGGCAGCGGAGCCGGCCTTCCGCGACTATGCCAACGCGATCCTCGCCAATGCGAAGGCGCTGGCCACCGAACTGATGGCGCAAGGCGCGAAGCTGGTGACGGACGGCACCGACAATCACCTGCTCGTCATCGACACAATGGCGAGCTTCGGACTGGACGGCCGCGCGGCGGAGGAAGCGCTCGACCGCATCGGCATCACGACCAACAAGCAGATCATCCCCGACGATCCGCGTCCGCCTCTGCGACCAAGCGGCATCCGTCTTGGCACGCCCGCCTGCACGACGCGCGGCATGGACGCGGATGATATGCGCACCCTCGCCCGCTGGATGGTCGAGACCTTGCGCGCACCCGGCGACGCGGCGGCGACCGAGCGCCGTCACGTCGAGGTTCGCGCGCTGTGCCGCCGCTATCCAGTGCCCGGTATCGGCTAGGCCGCCTTGCGCCGCGCCTGCTGCTCCCCATAGAGCTTGAACTCTTCGGTGAGCGCACGCGCGACAGCGGGCCGCGTCCGCATGCGGGCGTGATAGGCCTGCACGTTCGGCCACTTCGCGAGGTCGATGCCGGAAGGCGCGGCCCAGTTGAGGATGGTAAGCAGATAGGCATCGGCCACCGTAAAGCGGTCCAGCAGGAATTCGCGGCCTTCGAGCTTCGCGTTCAGGTAATCGAGCCGAGGGCCTGCCTTGTCACGCGCATACTGCTTGGCGCCTTCGGGTGACTTATCGTCCAGCAGTGCGATGAAG
>DASZCC010000140.1:0-3104 GCA_035943485.1 Rhizomicrobium sp.
TGTGGCGGCGCTGAACGCCATCCTGCGCACCGAAGGCGGCGAGGATTCGCTGCTGCACGTTGATGCAGTTTCCAATGGCTACAGCGAGATGCGCTTCTCGGCCTGGGGTGCGGATTATCTCTCGCTCGCCTCGCACAAGATCGGTGGCCCGCAGGGCGCCGGTGCGCTGATCGTGAAGGAGCGCGCGCCGCTCAGCCCGCTGTTCGACGGCTCGCAGGAAGGCGGCCGCCGCGCCGGCACGCACAATGTGATGGGCATCGCGGGCTTCGGCGCCGCGGCCGCGTCGGACATCAATGCCGACAACACGCGCATCGCGTCCATCCGCAAGGAATTCGAGGAGCGCCTTATGCGCCTCAATCCTGAGATCACGATCTTCGGTGCTGGTGAGCTTCGCCAGAGCAACGTATCGAGCTTTGCCATTCCCGGCCTGAAGGCCGAAGCGGCGCTGATCGCGCTCGACCTCGATGGCATCTGCATTAGTTCTGGCGCTGCCTGCTCGTCGGGCAAGGTGACGCCGTCGCATGTGCTGGCCGCGATGGGCGTGCCGGAGAGCCTGTCGCGCTGCGCCCTGCGTGCGAGCTTCGGGCCTGAGACGAACCAGACGGAGCTGGACCATTTCTTCCGTTCACTGACGAAATTGCTGGAGCGCAGGCTTCAGCTGGCAGGAGCTGCCTGATGTCGGCCGCCGTCGAAACCAAACAGCAGGTCGCCGAACTCGGCGAGAAATACAAATACGGCTTCGTCACCGATATCGAGATGGAGCGGGCGCCCAAGGGCTTGTCCGCCGACACAGTGCGCTACATCTCGGCCAAAAAGGGCGAGCCGGAGTGGATGCTGGAATGGCGTCTTGGTGCGTATAAGCGCTGGCTGGAGATGCGCGAGCCGAACTGGGCGCGCGTGCACTACCAGAAGATCGACTATCAGAACTCCTATTACTACGCGGCGCCCAAGAACACCCCTCTTAAGCAAAGCCTGGACGAAGTCGATCCCAAGTTGCTGGAGACCTACAAGAAGCTGGGCATCCCGCTGCATGAACAGATGGCGCTGGCTGGCGTGGCGGTGGACGCGGTGTTCGACTCCGTGTCGGTCGCGACAACATTCAAGGCGAAGCTCAACGAAGTCGGCGTGATCTTCTGCCCGATCTCGGAAGCGATCCGCGATTATCCCGATCTGGTGAAGAAATATCTCGGCACCGTGGTGCCGGTGACCGACAATTTCTTCGCGACGCTGAACTCGGCGGTGTTCTCCGACGGCACGTTTGTCTATGTGCCCAAGGGTGTGCGCTGCCCGATGGAGCTGTCGACCTATTTCCGCATCAATGCCAGCGAGACCGGCCAGTTCGAGCGCACGCTGATCGTGGCCGACGAAGGCTCCTATGTTTCCTATCTCGAAGGCTGCACCGCGCCCAAGCGTGACGAGAACCAGCTGCACGCGGCTGTGGTCGAACTCGTCGCGCTGGAAGGCGCCGAGATCAAATACTCGACGGTGCAGAACTGGTATCCGGGCGACGAGGAGGGCAAGGGCGGTATCTACAACTTCGTGACCAAGCGCGGTGATTGCCGTGGCGACCGCTCGAAGATCTCGTGGACGCAGGTCGAGACCGGCTCGGCGATCACCTGGAAATATCCGAGCTGCATCCTGCGCGGCAACGACACGGTGGGTGAGTTCTATTCGATCGCCATCGCCAACAATTTCCAGCAGGCCGACACCGGCACCAAGATGATTCATCTGGGCAAAAACACGCGCTCGCGGATCATCTCCAAGGGCATCAGCGCGGGCAAGGCGCAGAACACTTATCGTGGCCTCGTCAGCGTGCATCCCAAGGCGTCGAACGCGCGCAACTACACGCAATGCGACTCGCTGCTGATCGGCGGCAAGTGCGGCGCGCATACCGTGCCCTATATCGAAAGCCGCAATTCGACGGCGCGCATCGAACATGAAGCGACAACGTCGAAGATCGCCGAGGATCAGCTGTTCTACTGCCTGCAGCGTGGCATCCCGCAGGAGGAGGCGGTGGCGCTGATCGTCAACGGCTTCTGCAAGGAAGTCCTGCAGCAGCTCCCCATGGAATTCGCGGTCGAAGCACAGAAGCTCGTCGGCATCAGTTTGGAAGGTTCAGTCGGATAATGCTTGAGATCAAAGACCTTCACGTTGCCGTCGACGGCAAGGAAATCCTGAAAGGCCTGACGCTCTCGATCAAGGCGAGCGAGGTGCACGCCATCATGGGGCCGAACGGCTCCGGCAAGTCGACGCTGTCCTATGTGCTGGCCGGCCGCGCAGGTTATGAAATCACGTCGGGCACCATCCGCTACAACGGCAAGGACCTCGCCGAGATGGCGCCGGAAGAGCGTGCCGCGCAGGGGGTGTTCCTGGCGATGCAGTATCCGGTCGAAATTCCTGGCGTCACGACGCTCACCTTCCTCAAGACCGCGCTGAACGCGCAGCGCCGCGCGCGGGGCGAGAAGGACCTCGACGCGATGAGCGTCCTGAAGCTGGTGCGTCAGAAGGCCGGCGCGCTGAAAGTGTCCGAGGAGATGCTGAAGCGTGCACTCAATGTCGGTTTCTCCGGCGGCGAGAAGAAGCGGCTGGAGATCGTGCAGATGGCGCTGTTCGAGCCGAAGCTGGCAATCCTCGACGAAACTGATTCCGGCCTCGACATCGACGCGCTGAAACTGGTGGCGGAAGGGGTGAACATGGTGCGTTCGCCGGAGCGCGCCATGCTGGTGATCACGCATTACCAGCGCCTGCTCGACTACATCGTGCCGGACCGCATTCACGTGCTGGCCAAGGGTCGCATCGTGGCCGAGGGCGGCAAGGAACTGGCGCATGAGCTGGAAGCCAAGGGCTACGAACACATCGTGGGCAAAGCGGCATGAACGCATCAGCCAACACCTGGCTCGATGAACGCCGCGCCGAAGCGGAGAACCGCTTCCGCGCGCTCGGCGTGCCGCATCGCCGTATCGAGGATTGGAAATACTCCGATCTGAAGAACGCGATCGGGACAGCCAATGATGATGCTGCGGCTGTCTGGGCTGTGGAGGCTCTTCCTGAGGACGTCGAGTTGTTCGACCTGTCGAAAAGCAAAGCTCCCGATTGGGTGAAAG
>DASZCC010000141.1:0-3232 GCA_035943485.1 Rhizomicrobium sp.
GGCCGCTCGATCGTGGTGCTGGCAAAAGAGAAGTATGGCATCCGCGGCCGGGACATGGCGCCACTCAACGCGCAGTTCATTCCGTTCTCGGCCCAGACACGCATCAGCGGCGTGGATGCAGAGGGTTCCTCTGTCCGCAAGGGCGCGGTCGATGCCGTTCTCAACTACGTCATGGAACGCAACGGGATGACTGGCGTGTCAGCCACGAAGGATGTGCCGGCGGCCGCCATCAAGATCCTTGGACAGAACGCAGCAACCGCCTTCGTCTCGATCGCCGAGAAGATCGCAAAGTCGGGTGGCACGCCTCTTGCCGTTGCAAGGGACGGCAAGCTACTTGGCGTCATCCATCTCAAGGACATCGTGAAGGGCGGCATTCGCGAGCGGTTTTCCGAGCTCCGCGCCATGGGCATTCGCACCGTGATGATCACCGGCGACAACCCGCTCACGGCAGCCGCGATCGCCGCAGAATCCGGCGTCGATGACTTCATGGCGCAGGCCACGCCCGAGACAAAGCTCAAGCTCATTCGCGACGAACAGGCCCAGGGCAAGCTCGTTGCAATGTGCGGTGACGGCACCAATGACGCGCCAGCGCTGGCGCAGGCCGATGTCGGTGTCGCGATGAACACGGGCACGATGGCCGCGCGCGAAGCCGGCAACATGGTCGACCTCGACAGCGATCCGACCAAGCTCATCGAGATCGTGGAAATCGGCAAACAACTGCTTATCACCCGCGGCGCCTTGACGACGTTCTCGATCGCCAACGACGTCGCGAAATACTTCGCGATTATTCCGGCGATGTTCGTGACGTTCTACGCGCCGCTGCAGGCGCTGAACATCATGCGCCTGCATTCCGCGAACAGCGCGATCCTGTCGGCGATCATTTTCAATGCGCTGATCATCATCGCGTTGATCCCGCTGGCTTTGCGCGGTGTTGCCTACCGTCCGATCGGTGCCGCCAGCATGCTGCGCCGCAATCTGCTGGTTTATGGCCTTGGCGGCATCATCGTGCCGTTCGTCGGCATCAAGCTCATCGACATCGTCGTGAGCGCAATTGGTCTGGCCTAGGAGCGCCCCCATGAGACACATCCGCCCCGCAATCGTGCTGATCGTCCTGATGACGATCCTGACCGGTCTCATCTATCCCCTTGGCATGACCGGCCTGGCGCAGTTGCTGTTTCCTCATCAGGCAAACGGAAGCCTGATCGAGAAGAACGGCAAGGTCGTCGGTTCCGAGATCATCGGCCAGAACTTTGCCAAGCCGCAGTACTTCCACGGCCGCCTGTCCGCAGCGGGCAATGGCTACGATGCCGGCAATTCGTCGGGCTCCAATCTTGGACCCACCTCGGCCACTCTGATCAAGCGCGTGAAGGGCGATGCCGCGAAGCTCCAGGCGGAAAACCCGGGCGTGCCTGTGCCGGTCGATCTGGTTACGACCTCGGCGAGCGGTCTTGACCCCGATATCACGCCGGCCGGTGCCTATTTCCAGGTGCCACGGGTCGCCAAGGCACGTGGCCTATCGCAGGACATCGTCCGCAAGCTGGTTGACGAGCATATCGAGGGCCGTACCGCGGGCGTCATCGGCGAGGCCCATGTCAATGTCCTCAGGCTCAATCTTGCGCTGGATGCGATGCGCTCCGGCGGCAGCTAGTCTAAACTTGGAGAATGTCGTCGACACCCAGCGAGAAGGAACGGCCGTCGCCTGAGGCGCTCCTCGACCAGGCGAACCGGGAAGGCCGTGGCAAGCTCAAGATCTTTCTTGGTGCTGCGCCTGGGGTTGGAAAGACCTACGAGATGCTGGTTCAGGCCCGTGCGCGGCGCCTTGAAGGTGTCGATGTCGTGATTGGTGTGGTCGAGACCCATGGGCGGGTTGAGACCGACGCGCTGACCAAGGGTTTTGAAGTCGTCCCAAAGAAGCGTGGACTTTATAAAGGCCGCCTCATCGCCGAGATGGACCTGGATGCGATCATCCAGCGTCACCCGGCACTCGTCCTCGTGGACGAACTGGCCCATACGAACGCCGAAGGCAGCCGGCATCCCAAGCGCTATATGGATGTCGAGGAAATCCTCGCCGCGGGCATTGATGTCTACTCGACGCTCAACGTCCAGCACATCGAGAGTCTCAATGATGTCGTCGCGAAGATCACACGCGTGCAAGTGCGCGAGACCGTGCCGGACGAGATCCTGGACGAGGCTGCCCAGATCGAGGTTGTCGATACGACGTCGGACGACCTCTTGAAGCGCCTGCGCGAGGGGAAGGTCTACGTTCCGGAGCAGGCGGAGCGTGCTCTGAAGAACTTCTTCACGACCGGCAACCTGACGGCCCTGCGTGAACTCGCGCTCCGCCGTGCCGCCCAACGTGTCGATCGCGATGTCATCGATTACATGCAGACCCACGCGATCTCCGGGCCCTGGCCGGCGTCGGAGAAGATCCTGGTCTGCGTCAATGAGCACCCGTCGTCGGCCGAGCTGATTCGCCGTGCGCGCCGTGTATCGGAAGAGCTGAAAGTGAGCTGGACCGCGCTCTACGTTGAAGGCCCGCGTCAGCGCGCGCTGAGCGAGGTTGAAAAGGATCGCGTCGCCGACACGCTCCGGCTGGCACAGCGCCTGGGCGCGGAAACCCTCACGGTCCCCGGTCGCAACATCGCGGAGACCATTCTCACTTACGCGCGCAAAAACAACTTCACCCAGATACTCGTTACAAAGTCGCAGCGGCCGTGGTGGTTTGAACTCATCCACGGCTCCGTCGTGCGCGAGTTGATGCGCGACGGCGACACGATATCGATCACGGCGGTATCGCTCAGCGGCGAGGCGGTGCCGGTCAAAAATGTCCGCACGGCCATCCCCCAGACCTCGATCAACTGGGAACACTTCGGCTGGAGCGTCGCTGCCATCGCGGTCACGGTCGGCGCCGTTTACGTATTCGGCAAGGCGCTGACGATCGGAAGCGCGGGCATGCTGTTCCTTGTGCCTGTCCTGATCAGCGCCGTCTATTTCGGTCTGCGCGCCGCGCTGTTCACGACCGTCGTGAGCGTGCTGTCCTATAATTTCTTCTTCCTGCCGCCCCTCTACACGTTCACGATCGCCGATCCGAACAACTGGCTTTCGTTCGGTGTTCTGCTGTTCGTTGCGGTGATCGCCGGAAATCTTGCCTCGCGCGTACGGGCGCAGGCCGATCTGGCTGCCGGCCGCGCGGCCGTTACCGGAGAGCTCTATAGTTTTACCGGAAAGCTTG
>DASZCC010000142.1:0-5287 GCA_035943485.1 Rhizomicrobium sp.
TTGTCGCGCCACCCTTTCTTGTTCTCTTCCTGGGCATGTTCGAAGCCGGCTTGATCTTCTTCGCCGGCGCGACGCTTCAATCGGCAGTCGATGTCGCGTCGCGCCACATCCGCACCAACGATCTGGCAGCCACGGCCCAGACGGCACCTGCGGTTTTCCGGAAAGTGATCTGCGACAATGCTCTCTTTCTGACATGCACCGGAATACAGATCGATATCGAGACGAGACCTGACTTCAGCACCGCGTCTTTCAGCGCACCGCTCACGAAGGACGGCCAGCTCGACCCGAAGCTTTCGCAATCGGCGCCGGTGGCAGCGTGCCAGGTGGTCCTTGTCCGGGCGTTCTACGAATGGCCGACCTTCACGCCGATGCTCAGCCTGCTGCTCGGCAATCTCCGCGACGGCAATCACCTGCTTGTCGGGACGTCGGCATTTCGTGCCGAACCGTTCGACACAACGAAGGTCACCGGATGTTGAACGGCGCACACAGGCGTTTCGCGTCCACACAATCCGGACTCGCGGCGATCGAATTCGCTCTGATCCTTCCGGTGATGGTGCTGCTCTTTATCGGCGCGGTCCAGTTCACCGACTATGCGCTGTGCGAACAGAAGGTCGTCAAGCTCGCGAGCACGGCGGCCGATCTTGTGACCCAGGGCGACGTGCACGACGCGGATACGATGACAAATGTCTGGCAGGCGTTGAACGCGGTCGTCTACCCGTACACACCCGGCGGCATCAAGATCGTCGTCAGCGGGCTGCAATACAGCAATGCGACGAGGGACAAGGTCAGCTGGGGCGTCGCATCCGGTGGCGCAAGCCCCCGCGCCGCGCGTTCCCTGATGGCAGTTCCCGATGGCATCAGCCTCCCGAACACCAGCACCACCGGTGACATTCTGGTCGTTGCCGAAGTGACTTATGCTTACAAGCCGCTGTTCGGCGGGTTCGTGATGCCCAAGACGGTCACGATCATTTCGACCTATTACGCCGCGCCCAGGAGCAGGCCCGCGACCTAGCTCTTCTTCTCTTCGCGCGGCCGCATCAAGCCTTCCTGCACCACGCTGGCGACAAGCTTGCCGTCGCGCGTGAACAGCGCGCCGCGGTTGAAGCCGCGTGCGCCCGACGAACTCGGCGAGTCCTGCGCATAGAGAAGCCAGTCGTCCATCTTAAACGGATGGTGGAACCACATTGCGTGATCGAGACTCGCCATCTGGATCGGCGAATTCCAGGTGCGGCCATGCGGCAGCAGCGCGGTATCGAGCAGCGACATGTCCGACGCATAGGCCAGCACCGATTGCTGCACGATCACATTGTCCGGCACCGGACCAGTGGCGCGGATCCAGACATTGTCGAACGGCTCACGCGCCTTGCGGTTCATCCAGTCGTCAAGGATCACCGGACGCATTTCGATCGGACGCGGCCGGCTCATCCACGCCTTGTGTTCCTCCGGCGCGTTCTCCATCCACTTCTTGCGCGCTTCGTGTTCGTCGACCAGCGCTTCCGGATCGGGGACCTTGGGCATGTCGAACTGATGCTCGAGGCCGGTCTCCGGCACCTGGAACGACGCCGACATGTTGAAGATCTGCTTGCCATGCTGGATCGCCACGACACGCCGCGCCGTGAAGCTGCCGCCGTCACGCGCTCGGTCCACTTCATAGAGGATCGGCACTTTGGGATCGCCAGCGCGCAGGAAGTAGGCGTGGAAGGAGTGGCACACCCGCCCCTCGACAGTGCGGCTGGCCGCGACAAGGGCCTGACCCAGAACCTGGCCGCCGAACACGCGCTGCATGCGGTCTTCAGGGCTCTGGCCACGGAAAATGTTCTCCTCGATCTTCTCGAGGTCGAGCAGGTCCAGGACTTCTTCGATCGGGGTTTGGGCTGGCTTATCAGTCATGCGCGCACCGATAGAATTGCTTCTGCCGCCGTGCAAGTGCGCCGGAACATCGCTGGCCACGGTTTATCTTGGCGACCCCCTGCAATTCCGTCATAAATCTTTGGCACTCCCATACCTGTAACGACACAAAGGGACTTCCCCAGGACCCGATGGCAAATCTGCTTCTTGAGAAGGCCGCCCACCAGAGACCGGCAACGACCAAAAGGGGCGCCTTGGAACGCCTTTTTACCCTTATGTTCCAAGGGTTTGTCTATAACCAGATCTGGGAAGACCCCGAGATCGACATGGAGGCGCTGGAACTCAGGCCGCATCACCGGATGCTCACCATCGCGTCCGGCGGTTGCAACGTCCTGAACTACCTCGCGGCCGATCCGGCGAAGATTGTCGCCGTCGATCTCAATCCCAATCACGTCGCTCTGACAAAGCTAAAATTGTCCGCATTGATGAACCTGCCGTCGCACGCCGAGTTCTTCCGCTTCTTCGGTCAGGCGAACGACAAGGCCAATCGCGCCGCCTATGACGATTTCCTCAGTCAGCGTCTCGACAAGACGACGCGTCTTTACTGGGAGAAGCACATTCCTCTGCGCGGCCGGCGCATCAACATGTTCGCGCGCAATCTCTATCGCTACGGCTTGCTCGGACGCTTCATCGGTGTGCTGCACGCCGTCGCCAAACTGCATGGCAAGAAGCTTGACCCGATCCTTTCCGCACGCACACCGGAAGAACAGCGCCGTCTGTTTGAGCGCCATATCGCTCCGCTTTTCGACTCCAAATCGATCCGCTTCCTGTCGAAGAGTCCGGTGTCGCTCTATGCGCTCGGCATTCCGCCGGCGCAGTACGACGAGCTTGTTTCAGGCTCGGAGAAGGATCCGGTCACCGTGCTGCGCGAGCGCGTCGAGCGCCTGGCCTGTGACTTCCCGATCAATGAGAACTACTTCGCATGGCAGGCGTTTGGCCGCGGCTATGACCTGGAGCATCGCGAGGCCGTGCCCGCCTATCTGCAGCGCGAGACCTATGAGAAAATCCGTACACGGACGGACAAGGTCGAAATCCACCACGCCTCGCTGACCGATTTCCTGAAGACGCAGCCCGATCAGTCGATGCACCGCTTCGTACTGCTCGACGCGCAGGACTGGATGAACAACGACCAGATCACGGCGCTGTGGCGCGAGATCGACCGCACGGCCGATGCGCGCGATGCGCGGGTGATCTTCCGAACTGCCGGCGCCGACTCACCGCTGCCGCGCAAGCTGCCACCCGATGTCCTCGCGCCCTGGACCTATCTGGAGGACGAGGGCCGCGCCTGGCATGCGCGCGACCGTTCCTCGATCTATGGCGGCTTCCACGTCTATGCACGGCGGCCACTGTCCTGACCGTGACGCAGACCCAAAACCACGCCCAGCTGATGGACCGGGTCTACCGGCGCCAGCGCTATATCTATGATTTCACAAGGAAATATTACCTGTTCGGGCGCGACCGCTTGATCCGGGAGCTGGCCCTGAAGCCGGGTGCCCGGGTCATCGAGGTCGGCTGCGGCACGGCACGCAATCTGATCAAGATCGCCCAGGCCTATCCGCAGGCAGAATTCTTCGGGCTCGATGCCTCGGACGCCATGCTCGAGAGTGCCGATGCGTCGTTGTCGCGGGCAGGGTTGAAGGGAAAAGTGAAGCTGGTTCAGGCCTATGCCGAGGCACTGTCGCCACAACTCTTCGGCGAATCCCAGCCGTTCGACGCGATCATCTTTTCCTATTCGCTGTCGATGATTCCGGACTGGAAGCAGGCGCTTGCATCGGCCGGAAGTTCACTGTCGGCCGACGGACGTATCCATGTGGTGGATTTCGGTGATCTGAAGGGACTGGGCCCGATCGCGGAAAAGCTTCTGCGAGAGTGGCTGGCGCTGTTTCACGTGGCGCCGCGCGAAGAGCTTCTTCGGTTTGTCGAAGGCCGGACACCCGACTCCGCTGACCTCAGACTTCTGCCTGGACGCTATGCATTCATCTGGCGTGGCGGCGCTAACACCGTTAGTGGTATCAACGGGTAACTCGTACTTGCAGTCGATTGTTCCCTTACATTAATACAATCTTTGCGTGCAGGATGTTCCTGTTGCAGAGGGGTCACAGAGCCCGCGTAAAGCAAGTTGTGTACGGCGAAATCTGGCCTTTTTCGACGGGTTAGGCTGGAGACTTTGAACTAGTTCGTCGTTATAAGTCCGTTGTCGTCCGATCGTTTAGGTGGGGGATCCTCCGCCCGTCGGAATTTGAAGCGAGGGTGAAAAATGAAACTTCGTACGGTCGCCTTGGCGGGCGTCGCTGCTGCAGCGCTCGGCACAAGCCCGGCGTTCGCAAACGATACGCAGGGCTGGTATCTCGGCTTGGGCGTCGGTTATGACCATCAGGAACCTCTTGAAGTCACTTCGGCCGGATTGCCGGGTGGTGCGCGCGTCGGCACGACCGACACGGCGCTTGTCACCGGTTCGTTCGGTTACAAGTGGACGGAAGGCCTTCGGATCGAATTCGAAGCGTCCTATGACAACCACGATCTGCACACTTTCGCGCCCGGCCTGATCAATTCGGTTACCGGAACGAGCGAAGTCAAAGGCGCATTGCTGAACTTCCTCTATGACTGGGATCTTGGCGGCCCGTGGAGCCTGTCACTCGGTGGTGGTCTCGGCGCCGGCTCGGTTCACGAGTCCGTTGTCGATCTGTCTCCGAACCGCTTCATGCGCGGCACGCAGACCGGCTTCATGTGGCAGGGCATTGCTGGCCTGAACTACCAGGTTGACAGCAACTGGGAGCTTTTTGCGGACTACCGCTATCGCTCAGCTGAAATCGATCACAACTACGGCAGCGATTTCGTCCTGCTCGACCCGGTCCATCTGAACCGCGTCGAAGAGCATGTCGGCTTGATCGGTATTCGCTACTACTTCTACGAGCCGCCGGCTCCGCCGCCGCCGCCTCCCCCGCCGCCCCCGCCGCCGCCCCCGCCGGCTCCGGCACCGGTGAAGACGTTCATCGTCTTCTTCGACTTCGACAAGTCGGACCTGACCGAGAAGGCGCAGGAAGTTGTTGCTGAGGCCGTCCGTACGGCGAAGGCCAATGGCTTCGTGAAAGTGCTGGTCACCGGCCACACCGACACCGTCGGCTCCGACGCCTACAACCAGGCTCTGTCGGTCCGCCGTGCACAGTCGGTCAAGGACGAGATGGTCCGCGAAGGTCTGGGTGCCGATGGCATCGAGATCCAGGGCAAGTCCTTCCACGATCCGCTCGTTCCGACGGGTCCTGGCGTTCGCGAGCCTCAGAACCGTCGCGCGGTCATCGACCTCGGCGGCTGATAGGCCCAAAGCCTGAAACAGAATCGAAAGGGCGGATCGCAAGATCCGCCCTTTTCGTTTGGGGCG
>DASZCC010000143.1:0-3781 GCA_035943485.1 Rhizomicrobium sp.
TGTTCGGCGCTCACTGACGCGGACCAGCTGCTGACTGGCGGACGTTCGATCGGTCCCGCACTGGCGCGTGGCGTCGAGCCTGGCCGTGCGATGGCGGAGCTCCTTGGACGAACGGACGGGATCAACCGCGGCAAGGCGGGACGGGGTCACATGTCGGATCCCGCGTCGGGCTTTTTCGGCGCGCATGCGGTCGTCGGCGGCAACATAACGATTGCGGTCGGTGTTGCGCTCGAACGGCATTTGTCGGGAAAATCCGGCATCGTAGCAATCCTCTTCGGCGATGGCGCGTGCGGCGGCGGCAGCCTGCACGAGGCGCTCAACATTGCCGCCTCCTGGCGGCTGCCGATCCTGTTTGTCTGCAACAACAACCAGCTGTCCGTGTCGACGCCACGTGCCCTCGCGCTGGCGCCACGCAAACTCTCCGATCTTGGGCTTGCCTATGGCATTCCCTCGCGCACCGTTGACGGCCTCGATCTCGACGCGGTCGCCGACGCGGCCAGCACGGCAGTTGCCTCGGTCAGAGCCGGGCAGGGTCCGTCTTTCCTTGAATTCACATCACTTCGGCTCGCCAGCCATTCGACAACGGCACGCGAGACCCGAAGCCGTGCCGAGTTGGCCGCGCTGTGGGCTCAGTGTCCGATCGCTTCCTATCAGAAAGCACTAACGGCCCGCGGTTTTCTGAACGCGGATGGCATTGCGGAATTGAGACGGAGTGTCGACGCAGCAGTGGCATCCGCCGTGGCGTTCGCAGATGCGTCGCCATATCCGCAACCGGCTGAGGCGTTGACGGATGTCTGGTGAACCCGCTCCCCAGACACGGCGCGTGTTCTTCCGCGAAGCCATCGCGCGTGCGGTGGCCGAAGAGATGCGGCTGGACAGCCGTGTAATTGTCCTGGGTCAGGATGTCGGTGCATTCGGCGGGTCGTATAGAGAATTCGACGGCCTGTTTGAAGAGTTTGGTGCCGCGCGCGTTCGCGACACGCCTGTAGCCGAAGCCGCGATGGTCGGGATCGGCGTCGGCGCGGCTGCTGCGGGTCTGCGGCCGCTCGTAAGCATCACCTATATGGACTTCATGATGCTGGGCCTCGACCCCTTGGTGAACTACGGCGCGAAGCTTCGTTACAAGACGGCCGGCAAGTTGACCGCGCCAGTGGTCGTCAAGACCACCGCCGGTGCCAAAGGACAAGGCGTCGCTCATTCGCAAAGCATCGAAGCGTGGCTGATGAGCGTTCCAGGCCTCAAGGTCATCGCGCCATCCAATCCCGCCGATGCATATGGTCTGATGAAGGCCGCCCTGCGTGAAACTGGGCCGGTAGTCTATGTTGACCACAAGCGTCTGTTTCCGACGGCCGGCGAAGTGCCCTTGGATCAGGGCACCACAGCGATTGGCGTCGCGAAGGTGCTGCGTACCGGAACCGATCTCACACTCACCACACATTCCTTCATGACACGCATCGCGCTCGATGCCGCTGAACAGCTCGGTCGTGAAGGCGTGTCCTGTGAAGTGATCGACCTGCGAAGCCTGGCTCCGCTCGACGTCGATACGATCGTCGCATCCGCGCGGCGCACCGGTGCGATGGTGACGCTGGAAGAGGGTCAGGTGACCTGTGGCGTCGGGACCGAAGTGGCCACGCGGGTGCAGCAGATAGTTGGACCTATGCGAACGCTGCGAATAGGAGCATTGGCTGCGCCTATTTCATCCAATCCTGTGCTTGAGGCGGCTTGCGTGCCAAACGCAGAGCGGGTCGTCGCAGAGATACGTCGGTTCGTCCGGCCATCTTTATGACCAATTCCAAATTCAGAACGGCACAGTGCCAATGATCGTCATGCTGGAGTTGCAATGATCTACAAAATTACCGTCCCCAAAGTGGCCGAGGATGTTGAGGAGATTCGCATTCTTGAGTGGCATGGCGAACCCGGTCATCAGTTTGTTGCCGGTGACCTGGTCGTGGAAATGGAAACGCACAAGGCGCTGGTCGAGATCCGGGCGGGACAGTCCGGCATTTTGCGGCAAATTCTCGCGCCGGCGGGCGAGTGGGCGCAGCTCGGAATTCCGATCGCGTTTTTCAGCGATAAGGAAGATGAGGAGCTCGGTACGGAACAGGATTCGAAGGCCGAACTAGCTATCGATTTTGTTGTCGACTAGCACCTTCGGCGAGGATGTTCAGGATATCCCGGCGAACGAGCGATTGCATCAGGCCGCTTTGGTGAATTCCGTCCGGCAGGTGCTCGCGACCTCCGATCTCGGAAGCGACCGCGTCTACGTCCACAACGGAGACGTCGTATTCGCCGGCGAGATCATCAAGCATCAAATTCATTTCCTTGGCAGAAATCGAGCTCAAGGTCTGTCCCATCGGCGCATCGAACGGCGCGTAGCTGGAGATGTCTTCCCGGCCGGACGTCGACATGCGGTTGATGATCAGGAAGCGCGCGCCCGTCGCTGCGCCGACAGTTTCAAATAGCCGGATGTAATCGCGCCGGATCTGGTCCAGCGAGCGCGGAACCTGTTCGAAGGCGGATGCGAGCCACGCCCGGCCAACCGGGCCGGCCGCGCGCTGATTGTGGTCGAGTATGTTCAGGTGATAGCGGAGGTTACGATGCCTGAGGATCGAGAGCGGCTCGGCGCTCAGCGACATCAGGATAGCATCGGCGGGCGTTCTTTTCTCCAGGCCCCGCGCGGTAAGGAGCTCATAGCTTTCGCGCATGGGAGAGTGGCCCAACTGGGACAACAACGCTCCAAAGAAGAACCAGTCTTCCGGTGTGGCCGCTCCCTGCGAAAGGGTGCGCTTGATGTCCGCGGAGATGGCATCGAGTTGAGCGGGCGTCCGCAAGAACTGCTCGATGAGAATGGTGGCACAGGGCGCGATAGGATGTTCGGATATGTGGACCATCTGAGCCGGAAATTGTGCGGCCTCGAACATCTCGACAAATCCAGACTGGTCGCCCCGAACCACGCCGCTTGCATCGCAGATGCCAAGACATAGAAGTGTTTGCGTTTCTTCCGCGCCGCCGTCGCCCCACCAGGCCCTTGCGCGCGAATTCCAGCCCGGAACCAACCCGGTGTCGACGTCAACGGCCCAGCCCATCCGGCGCCCGGCGAGCAATAAGAGCCGTGCGGTATCATTTCCGTTGTCGAGCGATTCAGTCGGCGTTGGCTTCTCGCCTGTCACGGGTTCTATGTACGCGATCACCTCTGCGGCGTCCCAGACATGAACGCCCAAAACATCGAGGTATCCGCCGAACGAAGTGCCTGCTGGAATCCGCAAATGCCCGCCAACGCGGGTCGCGAGCGCGATCTGAAATGTTCTTTCCTCTGCAAACGACGCTGCGCTTCTCTTCAATGCGGGCGCAACCTGGACGCCGACATTGCAGTAGGCGATGACTTCGTTCGGGCGGCAGATATGGCCGTCCTCGTGCAACCAATGAAATCCCGACCGGCTCACGGCGACGTGTTCGCCTCCAAGCGGACCGAGCCTGACAGGACGCGCCTGAGTGGTCGTCATGCGGACTGCATCGTCGACCACATGGCGCCATGTCGCAAAATGCCAGCCACAGTGATCCTGAACGGCCGTTCCGCTGCCAAGTCGTCCGGTTCCTGTACGTCAGCAGCAAGAATCGCAATGGGAGCGTCTGGCTCGCAAGCAGTGCCGGCAGCAACAAACATCCGGCGAACGAAAGCCTTCTCGCGCGCCACCAGCCTATAGTGAGAGACGGGTGGGCAATTCTGTGAGAACGACGCGCCAAGATCGATGGTCACGTCCACGATTTTGTCGCCCGGCTT
>DASZCC010000144.1:0-6944 GCA_035943485.1 Rhizomicrobium sp.
CGCGGCGTCGAATGGTTGTCGGCATCGGCCATGCCCTCGCTCATCGCCGCCTTGGCGATGCGGTTGGTGAGGACGGCGCCGGAGGGCAGGGCAAGCGGCTGGGCAAGAAGGTTGGTCATGGCGGGCTCCAATGGTCTGAGCCGAACATGGTCTCTTGCGTCGGGACAGAGAATGGCGCGGAATGGAGAGGAATTGTTGCGTGGCAGTTGATAATGCTGGAAGACCTCAACGAATTGCGGACGTTTCACCGCATCCTGGCGCTCGGAAGTCTGTCCGCCGCGGCGCGTGACCTGGGCGTCGGCCTGGCCGTGGTGAGCAAACGGCTGTCGACGCTGGAGCGGCGCGCCGGCGTCCGCCTCGTCAACCGCACAACGCGCAAACTCTCCGCCACCGAAGAGGGCCGCGCGCTGCATGCGCATGTCGAGCACATGCTCGACGAACTCGCCGTGGCGGAAGCGCAGCTGTCGAGCGGTGTGGAAGAACCACATGGCGTGCTGCGCGTCAGCGCGCCGGTCTCGTTCGGCCGCATTCATCTGGCGCCGGCGGCGGCAAAACTGGTCGCGCGCTATCCGCGGCTCGACATCGAGCTCAGGCTCGACGATCGCATGGTGGATCTCGTCGCCGAGCGCATCGACGTCGCGGTGCGCATCGGTCAGCCGCGCGACAGCACGATGGTGATGCGCAAGCTGGCGGACAACACGCGCATACTCGTCGCGTCGCCCGGCTATCTCGACGCCCGCGGACGGCCGCGCACACCGGACGATCTCTCGGACCACAGCTTCGTGCGCTATGACGATAATATCATACCGTGGTCGCTGGAAGGTCCCGATGGCGCGATGGCAGAAGTGCAGACACGCTGCCGCCTGCGCGCCGACAGCGGCGATGCGGTGATGGACTGGGCGCTGCTCGGCCAGGGCATTACGCTGAAATCCGAAGTCGATGTCTGCACCGACCTCGCAACCGGCCGCCTCGAACGCGTGCTGCCCGACTGGCAAAGCCCGCCTGCACCGATCTATGCGCTGTTTCCGTCAGCGCGGCATCTGCCGGCGAAAACGCGCGTGTTCGTGGACGCGCTGGTGGCGGGTGTCGCGGAGGCACAGGCGTTGAAGCGGTGAGGGATACAAACGCCAACGCCCGCAGCTGCGGGTGATGCGCTTGAAAGGTCTGCGGCCTTAGGAACGCACTCTCGTGCAGAACCAGCTGGCGCATCGCTTTCGCCTCGGCCTCCTGTGACGTCTTCGAGATTTCGCTCGGCTGGGAGCAAGCTCAACCAGGTCCGCTCCATCTGTCCTTCGTCACGCGGGTGCCCACGAGTCACACCCTTGGCCTGTCTGATCTCATGGCATCGTAATCATCGTACCCACTCCTCAAGTTGAGAGGCGTACATAAGAGGACAAAAAGCCTATTCAAGCGGGTCAACAAAGTGCGATCGCTAACATCGCAAAGTATTTTCACGCGGCGACACAGAGGACGTGACCCGCACCTTCTCTCTTCGTCATCGCCGGGCTCGTCCCGGCGACCCATACGCTCCGTGCTGGCAGTTGTGCGTATGGGTGGCCGAGACAAGCCCGGCCATGACGGTGTTGGTGAGGGAAACCAAACTCCGATGTCATGGGCCGCCGGAGTGCGGGCCACCCAGGTGACATGAGACATCTGTTGAAGAACAGTACGTCGCTAAAACGTTCACCACCTCAGCGCACCAACTGGGTGGCCCGCACTCCGGCGGGCCATGACGTGTTGGGGTAGCGTGCGTGATCGAGGCTCGCTGCGCCGGTTCCCGTCAAGGCGGCAGCGATGAATTGGAGAAACTCATCATGCATCATCGCACCTGATGCCGCCGCGCCGACCACGCCGGAAGTTCGGGCCTTCGCAGAAGGATCGTATCTTCCTTGCTTGCCTGCCCGACGCGGAGACGGCGGCGCGCATCCATGCGCTGGCGGAGACGCTGAAGGCGCAGCATGGTCTGGAAGGCGCACTGATCCTGCCGGAGCATCTGCATGTCACGCTGTTCCATCTCGGCGATTGGAACGGCTTGCCCGAGGCGATCGTCGGCTATGCGCGCGCGGCAGCGGAGCAGGTGCGGGCGGCGCCGTTCGAGGTGACGTTCACGCGCGCCGAAAGTTTTCGCAATCGCACCGGCGTCTTCCCCTTCGTGCTGACGGGCGACAAGGAGGCCGTCGCCTGGCGGCCGCTGCACGCCGCGCTCGGTGCGGCACTGAAAGCGAACGGTCTCGGCGGCGCGACGCAGGGCGATTTCAAGCCGCACATCACGCTGGCACGGGACGAAAAGCGGATCGCGCCAAAGCCGGTCGCGCCAGTCTCATGGATGGTGCGCGACTTCGTGCTGATTCACAGTCTGCTCGGCAAGACGACACATATCCATCTCGGCCGCTGGAGCCTGGAATGAGCCGGTCAGACGCGCGAGAGATCGACCATATCCGACTGACGCACCGCCATCGCCGCAAAGCGGTCGCGATACTCGGCCGGCGTCATGCCGGTCTGGCGCTTGAACAGACTCCGGAAATAGGAGACGTCGTCGTAACCGACCGCCGACGACACCGTCTGGATCGGCGAGCTTTCGCGCTCGAGCATCGCCTTCGCGGTTTCGACACGGATGGCCTGCACATAGGCGGCGGGCACACGCCCGGTCGCGGCCTTGAAGCGGCGCAGGAATGTCCGTTCGCTCATGCCGGCGAATTCGGCCAGCACTTCATTGGTCGTCGTCTTGTGGAAATTCCCTTGCAGGAAATTCTCCACGGCGCGGATGCGGTCGTCGTCATGCGCTGGCGACAGCGGCAGCACGGCATAGCCCGACTGGTTGGTGCGCGGCATCGAGAGCAGAAGCGCCTTGGCGGTCTGCACTGCGATCTCATGGCCGCAAAGCTTCTCGACAAGATAGAGGCTGACATCGGCCGCCGCCGTCAGTCCACCGCTGCACAGCAACCGGTCATCCTCGGTGACGAACATCTCCGGATGCCAGTCCACCTTGGGGTAGCGCCTGGCAAGATCGGCCGCGACGGCCCAGTGCGTCGTCGCGCGTTTGCCATCCAGCAGTCCGGCCTCAGCGAGATAGGCGGCACCCATGCATACGCCTGCCACATAGGCGCCGGCCTCGTAGTGCTTTCTGAGCCAGGGAAGCAGGATGCTGTGCTCGATCAGCTTCTCGTCCAGTTCAAGTCCGGATGTCGGCACGATGATGAGATCGGTCCGCACGATGTCGTCGATCGCGCATTGCGGCGACATCTGCAGTCCGCCATAGGGGCTCTTTACCGACTTGCCGTCGATCGTCGCGGTGATCACGTTGAAGCGCGGCTCAGGGCTCTTGCCGTTGAGCGCGCGCCACAAGGTGCCTGCCGAATGGAACACCTCGATCGGCATTACCGCCGTCGAGGCATAGCCATCGTCAAACAGAAGTACCGTAACGTCGAGTACGCCGTCCTTGCCCCCAACCATGGATCGTCAACCTCGCGCTGTCGTTGGATCGATGATGGTTTCGACTTCCGTGATCTTGTTCGCCGGAAAGCCCGAGAGCTTCGCGTGCTCCTCGATCACGTTCTTGTCTTCCGCCAGATAGATGCAGAACGTCTTGTTCTCCGCGACGTAAGACGTCACCCACTGGACCTTCGGTCCAAGCTTGGCGAGCGCGCCGTTCGACGTCTCGGCCGCGCCTTTGAGCTGCGGTGCGGTCATGTGGCCAACGCCCGGGATATCGCGTTCGATGACAAAGCGCTTCAGCATTTCAGTCTCCTTTGCTGGTTCAACGGTCCAACAAAGCCAGTTTCAGGTTCCAAAGATAAGTGGCGGGATCGTCATATAACAGGGGCGATCCCGCCAAGTATCGGTTTAGCGGCCGGCGATCATGGTCCTCGGCGATCCGCTGTACAGCTGTGTCACCTCCGGTGCCCCGACCGACGCGACGGCACGGTCCATCGCGTCCCGCTTGCAGGCGCGATAGGCGATCATCTGCGCTACGTTCAGGAAATCCGGCATCCCGCCGCACACTTCTGTCGTGGCACCAGCCAGCCGGTAAAGCAGCGCTTGCGCGCCCGGCTTTTTGGAAATGTTGAGATCGTCGAAATGCACGACCATTTGCCGGTCGTGAACCACCTGCCGCACGTCCTCTGCAACGGAAGGCGACAGCGCGAGCGCCGAGATGAATGCGAGCCCGCGCGCGATTATGGCGATTGTTTGTTTGCGTTCGAAATACATGTCTATCCTCCAGATAGTCGCTGCGAATTGAGCGCGCGGAAAAAGCCACAGCGACCGGTGGCGAATAAGAGTCAAAACTGTCAAAGGGCAGCGGTGAATCCGCCACGCCAAATTCGATGTGCTCGCGAAGCGCGGAATTGCTGGTATCTTTCGCTGTATTGTTATCCGACAGCGAGTGCATGGGAGCTATGCGTGGCAACTGTTTCGATTTACGGCATCAAGAATTGCGACACGATGAAAAAGGCGCGGGCGTGGCTCGACTCGCATGGCGTCGCTTATGATTTTCATGACTACAAGACAGACGGCATCGACGAGCGGACTCTGGAAAGCTGGGTGCGCGAGGCGGGATGGGAGACGTTGCTCAATCGGGCGGGCACGACATTCCGCAAGCTTGCCGACGGGGAGAAGACTTCGCTAAACGAGAAGAAGGCTATCATGCTGATGCGTGCGCAGCCGTCGATGATCAAGCGTCCGGTTCTGTTGACCGGCAAAAAGGTCGTTGTCGGCTTCAAACCGGAAACCTACGCGCAATTGTTCCCTGGACGTTGAGAGGTGCGGATTTTCTTGACCGGAAGGCTATGAGAACATATAGTGAACAAATGCCAGACGATGCAATGACCAAGAAGCTGCGGATCCTCGCCGATGCCGCAAAATACGACGTTTCCTGCTCGTCCTCCGGCGCGCCGAAGCGCTCGGGTGGCGCGAAGGGTCTGGGCTCCACGACGGGCGCCGGAATCTGCCACGCCTACACGCCGGACGGCCGCTGCGTCTCGCTGCTGAAGATCCTGATGACGAATTATTGCCTGTTCGACTGCGCTTATTGCGTGAACCGGCGGTCGTCGAATGTGGAGCGGGCGCGCTTCACGGTGGACGAAGTCGTCACGCTGACGATCGCGTTCTACAAGCGGAACTACATCGAAGGCCTGTTTCTCTCGTCGGGCATCATCCGTACGCCGGACTTCACGATGGAGCAGATGATGCTCGTGGCGAAGAAGCTGCGGCGCGATCACGCCTTCGCGGGTTACATCCATCTGAAGTCGATCCCGGAGGCAAGTCCGTGGCTGATCGAGCAGGCGGGACTGTTCGCCGATCGCATGTCGATCAATCTCGAACTGCCGACTGAAAGCAGCCTTGCACAGCTGGCGCCTGAGAAGAACGGCACGACAATCCGCGCCGCCATGGGCCAGATGCAGGAGCGCATCACGGAAGCGAAGGAGGAGCGCCGCCGTTTCTCGCCGGCCGGACAGAGCACGCAGATGATCGTCGGCGCCGACGATACGACCGATGCCGGCGTGCTGGCGACGACGTCCAAGCTTTACGGCAGCTACGGCCTCAAGCGCGTCTATTACTCGGCGTTCAGTCCGCATCAGGAGGCGAGCTCGCTTCTTCCGGTGAAGTCGCCGCCGCTGCAGCGCGAGAACCGGCTTTATCAGGCCGACTGGCTGTTCCGTTTCTATGGCTTCTCGGTCGATGAGATCGCGTCGGGCGGTGAGGAGGGGATGCTCGATCTGGAGATCGATCCGAAACTCGCCTGGGCGCTGAAGAACCGCGACCGCTTTCCTGTTGATGTGAATACCGGCGAGCGAGAGCTTCTGCTGCGCGTGCCCGGCCTGGGCGTGCGCGCTGTCGACAAGATCATCGCCTCGCGCCGGCATCGCAATCTGGGGCTAGATGATGTGGCGCGGTTGTGCGGCGGGATCAAGCGGGCGCGGCCATTTCTGGTGACGCGCGACTTTCGGCCGACGCGTCTGACGGATCGCGCCGATCTGCGTGCGCAGCTGGCGCCGAAGCCGGTGCAGCTGGGATTGTTCGGATGAGCGTCGTTCGTATCACACTGAAGTCCGGCGCCGATCTCGGCGGTTTTCGCCGTGCGGTGCGTTATCTCATCGCGCACAGCGTCGCGCCGTCCGATGTCGAATGGGCGGACGACACTACGCCCGGACTGTTTGGTGACGAGGCGATGGTGGTTTCGTCGCCGGTGACGCTGCCGCGCTCGGTCAGCGAGG
Source organism: Rhizomicrobium sp. (assembly GCA_035943485.1). Classification (GTDB taxonomy): domain Bacteria; phylum Pseudomonadota; class Alphaproteobacteria; order Micropepsales; family Micropepsaceae; genus Rhizomicrobium. Next base: position 6,216 of record DASZCC010000144.1, read on the forward strand.
TGATCTCGACGGCGGTCTGTCATCGCGATCAGGAACGCTACGCGTTGTTGTATCAGCTGGTCTGGCGCGTGCTGCACGGCGAGCGCGACCTGCTGGAGGTTCACAGCGATCCGCTGGTGTTCCGGTTGTCACGGCTATCCAAGGAGATTCATCGCGATCTGCACAAGATGCACGCCTTCGTTCGCTTCCGTCAGGTGGTGGCCGACGATGGCAGCGAACGTTTCGTCGCCTGGTTCGAGCCGGATAACTTTATTCTGGAGGCGACAGGGCCGTTCTTCGTCGAGCGCTTCGGCAGTCTTGACTGGTCGATCCTGACGCCGATCGGCTCGCTGCACTGGGATCGCAAATTGTTGACGGTTGGTCCGCCGGCGCGGCGCGAGGACGCTCCACAGTCCGATGCGCTCGAGACGGCATGGACCGGCTATTTCGAAAGCACGTTCAACCCCGCGCGCACGAACCCCGACTTGATGCGCCAGCACATGCCAAAGAAATACTGGCGCAACATGCCGGAGGCCGCCGCCATTCCCGGCATGATCCAAGCGGCCCGCTCTCGCGTTACCGACATGATCGAGCAGGAGATCCAGATGCCGGCCAAACGCAATCCGGACAAGGCCGTGGCACGCATGGCAGAGCAGGCGCCCGAGTCGCTCGCGGCGCTGAACAGGATCATCGCCGCATCCGAGCCGCTGGTGCCCGCCGCGACGCGCGCCGTGCTGGGCGAGGGGCCGT
>DASZCC010000145.1:0-6274 GCA_035943485.1 Rhizomicrobium sp.
GGCAATACGGCATCGCGGCTGCGTTCGCGACTGGCCATGACGTTCTGGTCACGGCGGGCCTGTTCTCGGTCCTGCATCTGGACTTCACGCTGACATCGATCGCGGAGCTGCTGACGCTCGCCGGCTACTCGATTAACGACACCGTCGTGGTGTTCGACCGGATCCGCGAGAACCGTCGCAAGTTCAAGCGCATGAGCCTGCCGGATCTCATCAACCTCTCGACCAACCAGATGATGACCCGGACGATCCTGACCAGCGTGGCGACGGCGGTGTCGATCATTCCGCTGCTGCTGTTCGGTGGCCCGTCGCTGTTCGACTTCTCGGCCGCGATCCTGTTCGGCATCGTCGTGGGCACGTTCTCGTCGATCTACGTCGCCGCCGCGTTGCTGCTTTATCTGCCGCCGCTGGCCGGCAACACGGGCACGGAAGTGGCGGAAGCGAACGCGTAGCGGGGATTTCAATGGCGCGCATCACTGGATTTGGCGGCGTATTCTTTCACAGCCCGAACCCGGAAGCCCTCAGCGCGTGGTATCGCGACAATCTCGGACTGACGATCGAGGACTGGGGCGGCGCGATGATCCGTGCGGAAGGGGCCGGACCTGGCTACGGCGTGTGGTCACCGTTCAGCAAGGACACGGACCATTTCAAACCATCGTCACGCGAGTTCATGATCAACTTCGCCGTCGACGATCTTGATTCATTTCTCACCGAGCTTGAAGCCAAAGGCATCGCAGTGAACGGCCGTCAGCAGCTCGACGGCATGGGCAAGTTCGCTTGGATACTCGATACCGACGGAACGAAGATCGAGCTCTGGCAGCCTGAGCAAGACTAAGCGCGTGCTTCGAGGCTCGCTGCGCTCGCACCTCAGCATGACGCGAGTGGTGCAAGGCAATCTGTCGTCATGCTGAGGTGCCCGGCGGAAGCCGGGCCTCGAAGCACGCACGATCTCTGAAGCACGCACAATCGCTAAAGCGGGAACCAGTCGCGCTTGTCGGTGAACACCAGATAGTGTGCGTTCACGCCCGCGCGCCAGCCGAGGCCGGTGCGCATCGGCGCCAGCGTGACGCCGCCCGAGCGCAGATAGTTCACGCCGATGCCGGCCACGAAATAGATGCTGCCCTCGACTCCGGGGAAGCGCTGGAACAAGCGGTGCTCCTCGCGCAGGTTGTAGATGAGGGTGAAGACCTTCGAGCCATTGCCACCGACGTCGAAGCCAATCGACGGGCCCTTCCAATAGACCTTCTTCGGCTCAAACCCCTTGCGGATCAGCCAGCCGGAGCCGTAGCGCGCGCCGACGATCACGGCGCCCGAGCCTTCGTCGCCTTTGATATAGGCGTCCGGCTCGCCAAGGTCGGAGAACACTTTCTCGACCGCCTTGGCGAACACTTCCGTCGTGACGCCGAAGAAATCCGAGCCGGCGCGTACAATCTCGTTGTTGGTGAACGTCTGGTCGCCGTCGTCGGCAACGGTGGGCACGGTGCTGAGCGTGAGGGCTGCCATCACGGCAAAGATGGCACTGGCAATCCGAAACGGTCGCATTGTCGTTCTCCTGCGAATCAGTTGCCCACCCGGCCCAACTCTTTGCCCCAAACTTAACGCTGTCACAATTAGGGCATAGGCGACGGTCGCGTCTCTTCAAGACCTTTTGAAGGCCATTGGCATAGTTACATTCGGGCGCGGTAAGGTTGGGCATTACGGGCTGCTGGGAGGGATTTCATGGACGGCATTTCACTCTTTGTCATTGCAGTGCTTTTTCTCGCGCTGGTGACGATCTTCGCCGGCGTGAAGAGCGTGCCGCAGGGCCGCGAATGGACGGTGGAGCGGTTCGGCCGGTTCACCCGCGTGCTGAAGCCGGGTCTGAATCTGATCGTTCCCTACGCCGACCGCATCGGCCGCAAGCTCTCGGTGATGGAAGAAGTGCTGCCCGTGCCCAGCCAGGTGGTGATCACGCGCGATAATGCGACGGTGAACGTGGACGCCATCGCCTTTTACCAGGTCGTCGATGCTGCGAAGGCCGCCTATGAGGTGGCCAATCTTCAGTCCGGCATCACCAACCTATGTCTGACCAACGCGCGTACTGTGATCGGCGCGATGGATCTCGACGAAGTGCTGTCGAAGCGTGACGAGATCAACCAGCGTTTGCTGGCCGTCGTCGATCAGGCGACGAGCCCGTGGGGCGTGAAGGTTACGCGCATCGAGATCAAGGATCTCTCGCCGCCGACCGACATCACGGAGGCGATGGCGCGCCAGATGAAGGCCGAGCGTTTCCGCCGTGCGGAGGTCACGCAGGCCGATGGCGAGAAGCAGGGCGCCATCCTGCGCGCCGAGGGCGCCAAGCAGTCGGCGATCCTGCAGGCCGAGGGCCGCAAGGAAGCCGCCTTCCGCGACGCCGAGGCGCGCGAACGTTCCGCCCAGGCCGAAGCGAAAGCCACGCAGATGGTCTCGGACTCGATCGAGGCCGGCAACGTGAATGCGCTGAACTACTTCCTCGGACAGAAGTATGTCGAAGCGTTCTCGCAACTCGCGAGCGGGCCAAACCAGAAATTCGTCATTGTCCCGATGGAGACGGCTGGCTTGCTCGGTTCGATCGCCGGCATCGCAGAGATGGCGAAAGACGCGATCGTCCAGCAGCAGACACCGACGGTACGTCCGCCGCGCGCTGCGGCTGGTACGACACCCTCTGTGCCGAACACGCCGACCGTTCCGCCCGGCCGGCCGGCCGGAACATAGGAGGCGCCAATGGACCAGCTCACGATTTTCCTGAACTCTCAGCCGGCCTGGCACTGGTGGGCGCTCGGTGCCGTTCTGCTCGCGCTCGAGATGGCGAGCTCAACGCAGTATCTGCTGTGGCCTTCGATCGGCGCGTTCATTACCGGCGTGTTGAAGTTCATCATCCCGTCACTGGACGGAAGGCTTGCGGTATTCCTGTTCGCGGTGTTCTCGGTCGTGGCGACCGTGGTGTGGAAGCGTTCGCGCTTCAGCCGCGCCGATCGCACGACGCACAGCAACCTGAACGACCGCAGCGCGACCTATGTCGGGCGGCGCGTGAAAGCGGCCGAAGACTTCGCAAACGGCCGCGGCGCAGTGCTGGTGGATGACTCCCGCTGGAGCGCGGACTGCGAGGGTGGCTCGATGCCGCACAAGGGCGATATGGTCGACGTCTGGGGCTGTGATGGCGCGATTCTCAAGGTTCGCCCGGTGTCCTGACGCCGAATTGCCGTGGATTGGCCGCGCAATTTCACGATTCAGGAAGCAGGATCAGGGTGTTGAAAGTTCCCCAGTGAACGCTTGGGCTTGAGACGCGTTATCGGGTCATGAGTGACGGCAGCGCCATGAACAACCACCACAACGACCACGCGCATCTGTCTCGCGGCGGATGGCTGGCGTTGTGTACGCTCCTGGGATTCCTGGCCGTTTCTATCTGGTACGCCGTCTATTCATGGAACGCGCTGGGCGACGTACACTTCTCAACCTTCGGTTGGTTCGCTCTGGTAGTCGGATCGTTTGTGACAATCGCCGTCGGCGGCGGGCTGATGGCGGCGCTGTTCTATTCCAACAACCACGACCTCGATCGCTAGCCGCCGCGCGCCACGAAATGCGGATTGGTGAAACCCTCCGCCGTCTTGCCGTACAGAAGCGCAGTTCCATCCAGCCGCGTGACCGATCCACCAGCCGCTGAAAGAACTGCGTGACCCGCCGCTGTGTCCCACTCCATCGTGGTTCCGTGGCGCGGATAGATGTCAGCCTCGCCCGCCGCCAACAAACAGAACTTCAGCGATGATCCCGCCGTGATGAAATCCTTCACGGGATAAGCCGCGAGATATTCTTCCGTCAGCTTGTCGCGATGCGTGCGGCTGGCGACGGCGATCAGGCCGTCGGCTGGCGCCTTGCGCACCGCGATCGGCCGCGCCGTTGCCATGTCGGGCATCGTCGCGATGTCTGCTTCGATCTCCCATGCGCCACCCGGCGTCTCGCCCATGAAGAGACGGTTCTTCGCCGGCGCGTAGACGACGCCACTGACCGCAATGCCATCGACTACTTCCGCGATGTTCACGGTGAACTCGCCATTGCGGTTGATGAATTCCTTTGTTCCGTCGAGCGGATCGACCAGAAAGAAATGCGCACCCGTCTTGGGCAGCCTTCCTGCGGCGACTTCCTCTTCGGCAACGACGGGAACATCTGGCGCAAACGCCAGTAGTCCCTTGAGGATCAGGCGCTCGGCCTCTTCATCGGCATCTGTGACAGGTGAATGATCGGATTTCTTCCGCGCTTCCACGACGCCTGCGTAGTGGCGCATGACCACACGCCCGGCCTCATGGGCCAGCCAAGCGAAATGCGCCAGGCGCGGCGAAGGCGTTGCAGTCATAGTAAGCATTCCCTGTGTGGAGCGCGGGTCGGTCCGCGTCGCCAAGTCTCAAACTGTGCGGAATGACAGGCGATTGCAATGCGTCGAGCGAACTTAAAGTGTCGCGCGGATCGCGCCGGCCCGTCCGGTCAAGGGACACATCATGGTGCAGGATTGGCGCAAGGCCAGCGAAAGCCTCCTGCCGTTTTCGCGCAATCACACCCAAGTCCAACTCCAGCCATTGCGATAGCTTGATGGGACATGCTTAGGGCGCGAGGCCGCGCTGTGACGTCCCCTCAAGATATGGGCTGAGATAGCCAACAATCATGCGCTTGAGTTCATCGACGAGTATCCGCGCTTCGCGCGGTGGGCTCTGAAGCGCCAGATCAAGGATTCGATCCGACGACCGGATAGTTACCAAACTCAATGCGTTCAAACGCGCTCGGGGAAGGCGCACTCCAAGTCGCCGCAGACCTGCGATGAGCTCAAGCTGAAGCATCGAATTGTCTCTATCATCGATGCTTCTAAGCTCTGGGACAGCCTGTGCCGTTATCCTAAGCGCTGCGAAACCCTTATACTGCTTGGCGGCGATGAAATAATTCTCGATAGCGGATGAAAGCGCCAACTTCCAGTCTTCGGCCTGATCGAGTCGGCTTAGATCGCCTACCCATTCGCGAGATGCAGCATTCAACGCTTCAGCCAGCGCAATTACGATCGCATACTTGTTGGGGAAGTATCGATAGATTGCGCGCACGCTAAGGTCTGCTCTGTCCGCCAGTAAGTTGGTGTTGAAACTGTCGAACCCCACTTCATTAAGAAGATCGGCGCTCACAGACAGGATTTTACTAAGAGTGGCCTGCCCACGGCTCTGCTGCGGCGACCGTCGCGGTCTCAGGCTATTGGTGGGCACAATTCTAGTCTCAACAGCGGCGACGCGGAATAACAGTATTCATTGAAGCAATTCCGCGAATGAACGCAGACCGCACACGCTCGATCTCACCAACGACCTCGATTTCGTCGAAGCGCAACAGTATCTCTTCCCATAAAATCTTAAGCTGCAATTCGGCCAGCCGGTTGCCGACACAACGATGGATGCCGAAGCCGAATGACAGGTGATGTCGAGCGTTGGGGCGGTCGACGATAAAGCTATTGGGGTTCTCGATAACGGTCTCGTCCCGGTTGCCCGACGCGTACCACATCGCCACCTTGTCACCCTTACGAATAGTCTTTCCAGCGACCTCGACATCGCGTGTCGCGGTCCGGCGCATATAAGCAAGAGGGGTTTGCCAGCGGATCGTCTCCGAGACCATCGACGGAATTAACGCAGGATTTGCGTTGAGCTTCGCTCTCTGATCGGGATTCCGGAATAGTTCTAGCACTGACGCGGACATTGTGTTTCGCGTCGTATCGTTTCCTCCCACCATGAGAAGGGCAACGTTTCCCAAATACTCTTCGGGGGGCATGTTCCGGGTATCGCGGCCATGAGCCAGCATGGAGATCAGGTCGCCTCCCGGTTCAGCGTTGACGCGCTCGTTCCATAGCCGGATGAAGTACTCACGGTACTCCACCATGATCTCGTCGAACTCGGCCGCGTAATTGTCTGTCTTGAATAGTTTTGAATCTGGTTCGGCAGTAACGACGTCCGACCAGTAGGTCAGCTTCCTTCGATCCTCGAACGGGAAATCAAACAAGGTCGCGAGCATCTGGCCCGTCAATTCGATCGACACGCGGTCCACCCAGTTGAAGGGTTCGCCGATTGGCAAGCTGTCCAAAGTGTTTTGTATGCGTGACCGGATGAGCGACTCCATCACCGTCAAGTTCTGCGGTGCTACGATGGGGCTCACAGTCTTTCGCTGAACACCATGTTTAGGCGGGTCCATTGCGATGAACATCGCATTGTCGTTGACGCCTTCAATGGCGTCATCAAGC
>DASZCC010000146.1:0-3745 GCA_035943485.1 Rhizomicrobium sp.
GCGTTTATCCGCGCCGTCACTCACGCCGCGTCTTCGCCGAACGCTTTTTCGAGGCGGCTGAACTGCGCCTGGACGCCGGACTGGGCCTTGAGGCCGCCCGCGAAGATCACGTCATCAAGCCGCGCGATGCGGCGATAGAGATTGTCGCTGCGCACCAGAAGATCGCGCAGACGCGCCGGCAGCATCTCGATGCCGTCGGTGTTGCCGCCAAGACAGATCTCTTTCGAGCCCAGGCGATAGCGTTCATTGGTCGCCGCTTCCGGCTCCATGTCGCCGTCATGCACGGCGCGCTGCACCAGAAGCCAGCTCGCGGCCTGCATCAGGCGCGTCGTGAGGCGCATGCTTTCGCCGGCGTAGAGCACGGCGGCCTTGCGCGGGAGTTCGCGCGAGTCGGCGCGGCCGGGGCCGTCGAGATAGCGTGCAGTCTCCTCGACCAGTGCCATGCCTTCGTCAAATGTGCGATCGAACAGCGGCGAACCGGTGAAGCCCTGCAGCGACACGTCGTGCAACATCTCTTCCGCCGCTTCACGCATTCCAGCACCCGCACTCTCGACGGCGAGAAGCTATCAAGTCGCGCGCAGCGCGCAAGCGAAACGCGCGATTGCGGCGGCATAAACCACGATAATGGTTGCCGTACACCATGTAAGGCTGTGCGTATTAATCTTGATGAACCCGATACGGGTTCATTCGCTCACTTTTTGAACAATTCCGCCGCTGCGGATTTTGTCGCGTTGCGCGCCTTGATCGCTTCGCGGCAACGCAGGATTTCCGCGTCGAGCGCCGCGATGCGCTCCTCGAGATCCGGCACGGAGAGATAATAGATGTCCTCCCCCAGCACGATCTCGGACTTTTTCCGGCGCGGTTCGTCAGGTTCGTTCGCCATATCGCGCTCCTCATCAGCCTTGCTAGTGTTAGCACACACGCCGCCAGCGAGAGTGCAACCATGAAAGCCATCGAAGTCAAAAATCCCGGCCAAGGCTACACGCTTGCAGTTGCTGAAATTCCCACGCCCGAACCAGCTGCCGGAGAAGTGCTGATCAAGGTTGCGGCCGCCGGGCTCAATCGCGCCGATCTGGCGCAGGCGATGGGTGCTTATCCACCGCCGCCGGGCGCATCCACGACGCTGGGCATGGAGGTTTCTGGCACGATCGCACGCGTGGGCACCAACGTGACGCGCTGGAAGGAAGGCGACACGGTCTGTGCTCTCATTCCGGGCGGTGGTTACGCGGAATACGCCGTTTCGTCCGATAAAACTCTGCTACCGATACCAAAAGGCGTGAGCGCTGTGGACGCTGCAGCCTTGCCGGAAGTCCATTTCACCGTTTGGACGAACATCATGGACACCGCCCGCCTGAAACCGGGCGAGAGCGTGCTCGTCCACGGCGGATCGAGCGGCATCGGCACGGCCGCGATCCAGATGCTGCATGCGCGAGGACACAAGGTGTTCTCTACCGCAGCGAGTGTGGAAAAGTGCAACGCCATCGCAAAGCTCGGCGCGCAGGCGATCAACTACAAGGAGCAGGACTTCGTGCAGGTCGTTAAGGATGCGACCGGCGGGCGCGGTGTCGACGTCATCCTGGACATGGTCGGCGGCGAATACATTCAGCGCAACATGAGCGCCGCGGCCCTGTGGGGCCGCATCGTGAATATCGCCTACCAGGGCGGCATGCAGGCGAACGTGAACTTCGCGCCCATGCTGATGAAGCGTCTGTCGCTGCTGGCAACGACTCTTCGCGCCCGCAGCAACGACGAGAAAGGCGCGATCCGTGATGCCGTAGCGCGTGAGGTCTGGCCGCTGATTGAGGCGGGCAAGGTCGAGCCGATCATCGACCACGTCTATCCGCTTGCGGAGGCCGGCGAGGCGCACAAGCGCCTGGCGTCGAGCGGGCATATCGGAAAGATCCTGCTTGTCACCTGAATGCAGGAGCGCCGCGGCGCATGGTGACGAGACACAGAGCGGTGGCCGCGAAATAGAAGAAGCGCAGCGGCATCGCTCCGCCGATCGCCGTCGCCACCGCGGCGATCGTCAACACAGCCAGCAGGATGGCGCAAGCATAGATCGCAAGACGCTCGACCTGGAATGCCGCCAGCGCAGCAAGTTCGACCAGCGCCAGGGTGTGGCCACGCGTGTCATGCGCGGTCAGGAGCGTCTGGATGCTTGACCACGCGATGAAGAGCGAGAATGTCCAGCGAAGGGCTTGCAGGGCCCAGACGTCACGCATGGCGTGGTTCCGGCAAGATGAACGTTGCGCGCGCGATCTCAGATTGCAGCCGCGAGGATGGATACCATCTGGCGAGGATACGCTTGTCGAACAGGTCGGGATTGGCCGCGGCGAAGGACGGGTAGTCTGCGTGTTGCGCCATGCGCTCGGCCACAAGCGAAAGGAAGGCGACCGTGATCGTCATGTGAAACGCAGACGGCTGGCCGCCACGCGCCGCGATCTGTTTAAGTCCGGCAGCGTAAGCCTTGGCCGCGTCGAGGAAGTCATGCCGCTTCAGGATTTCGAATGCCATCCACACATGGTCGGCATGATGGAATTCCTCGACCTCGCCGCGCAGGAAGTACGCCAGATCAACCGGCATCGTCGTCGACCAGCTTGTGCGCGTTCGCTGCCGTCAGTTCCAGCCCGTAAACACTCTTGAGCTGGGCAATCTGATGCATCGTCTTATCGGAGAAAGGAGCCTTGCCCTCGAAAGCATGGAGGACGATCCCCTCGATCAAGTCGCCGAGCGACAGGTCGAGATATTCCGCAAGCCCCTTGAGGACCTTGAGTGTCCGCCGCTCGATCCGGACTCCGGTCTGCACGCGTTCGACTGTTATCATAAAATCTTGGTACATAGGTACCAATCGGAAGTCAACTGTGAACCACGAGTCTTATTTTCTTCCCCTGCGCTCCAACACCCGCTAGAAAACCGGCCTTCCTCGAAGATTGAACAATCGAGCGAAGGGACGAGGTGGAAAGCCTCGCCCGGGAAAGGAAAGACTTATGGCTGATCCAATTCGCCCTCTAATGCCCAAAGCTACCGCCGTCTGGCTGGTGGACAACACATCGCTGACCTTCGAGCAGATCGCCGATTTCTGCGGCCTGCACCCGCTTGAGGTGAAGGGCATCGCCGACGAGGACGTCGCCAAAGGGATCAAGGGCCAGGATCCGGTGACCACCGGCCAGCTTAGCCGGGAGCAGATCGAGGAAGCCGAAAAGAACCCGAAGCTGCGCCTGAAGGTTGCCGCGCCGAAGCACAAGATGCCGCCGGTCAAGCAGAAGCGCGCGCCCCGCTACACACCGGTGTCGAAGCGCCAGGACAAACCGGATGCGGTCTACTGGATCCTGCGCAACCATCCGGAATTCGCCGACGCGGACATCATCAAGCTGATCGGCACGACCAAGGCCACGATTCAAAAAATTCGTGAGCGTTCACATTGGAACGCGACCAACATCAAGGCGGTCGACCCGGTCACTCTCGGCCTTTGTTCGCAGATCGAACTCGACTTCGCTGTCGCGCGCGCCGGCGCCAAGCAGGATCGCGCGCTCAAGCGCGCCGAGAAGCGCGGCGAGACGATCCGCCCGATCTCCGAGACGATCGCCGAAAATGCCGTGCCGGTGAGCACGCCTGCGGCCGATCCCGATCCGTTGGACTTCCCGCAGGACGACGACAGCCCAGGTTGATCTAACCCGCCGTCTTTTCGTCGCTGCGCGGATCGAGTTCCAGCGCATTGGGTGAGCCTTGTGCCGGCAAGGGTTCA
>DASZCC010000147.1:0-2878 GCA_035943485.1 Rhizomicrobium sp.
GCCATACGAGATATAAGCCACATGCACCGCGCCGTGGATCTGCTCGCATTGGCGCGTGATGTTGGCGAGGAACGGCACGATCTCGCCGCTCATCAGCTCCTCGATCTGGCCGAAATCGACGGCGGCCTTCAGCCGGCCCGCCAGGCGCTCGACACCGGCGCGGCGCGCGGGCGGTGCCGAGATCGCGACGCGCGACAATGCGCCGACGATCTGGTCGACGGCAAAGCGCACTGAGTGCGGAAACTCTTCGTCGAAGACAAGGAATTCGGCGAGCTTCTCGGGCCTGATCGCGGCCGTGTATTCCTTGCAGTAGGGCTCGAACGCGGTGCAGAACTTCAGCAGCGTGAGCCAGTCGAAATATTTCGGCGCCGACAGCCCCGGCGTCTGCCGGAAATGCAGATCGAGCAGCCGGCTTGTCAGCTGCGCGCGCTCGATATGGCGGCCGAGCTGGATGAAGTACCAGCCTTCATTGTGGCTCAGCGTGGAGTAGAGCACGCCTTCCAGCGTGTGGAAGTCCTCCAGCGCCTCGCGGAAGATGCGCGCTGGGTGATGACCCCACACCGCTTCCGTCGTCACAGGCTGAAGCCGCAGATAGAGCTTGTTGAGATATTCCCACACCTCGGTTGACAGCTGCTCGCGGACCTGCCGCGCATTGTCTCGCGCGCCGGCAAGAGACGACAACAGCGAGGACGCGTTGAACCGGTTGAACGCCAGCGCCTGGGTGATGACGTAGGCGTCGTGCGCCTTGGGCGCGAACTCCTCACCTGACAGCGCACCGACGACACGATGCCAGGCGGCGTCGGCATCCTCACGCGTCTGCTCGACCATGGACTCCAGCATCACCGCGATCAGGCGCGACGTGTGCTCGCCGCGCTCGAGATAGCGGGCCATCCAGTAGAGGCTGTCTGCGACGCGGCTCAGCATGTCATTCGCTCAACACCCAGGTGTCTTTCGAGCCGCCACCCTGCGAAGAGTTCACCACAAGGCTGCCGCGCTTGAGCGCCACGCGTGTCAGCGCGCCGGGCACGATCGTCGTCTTCTCGCCATGCAGGATGAACGGACGAAGATCGACATGGCGCGGCTCGACACTGCCGTCGATGAAGGCAGGCGCGGTGGAAAGCTGGATCGTCGGCTGGGCGATGTAGTTGGTCGGATCGGCTTTGAGCTTCTCAGCAAAGGCCTCACGCTCGGACTTGCTGGCATGCGGGCCGACCAGCATGCCATAGCCGCCGGATTCGCCGACCGCCTTCACCACCAGCTTGTCGAGATTGGCGAGCACGTGATGCAGCGACTTCTCCTCGCGGCACAGATAAGTCTCCACATTGTGCAGGATCGGCTCTTCCGACAGGTAATAGCGGATCAGCTTGGGCACATAGGCATAGACCGCCTTGTCGTCGGCGACGCCGGTGCCCAGTGCATTCGCGACCACGACATTGCCGGCGCGATAGGCGTTGAATAGCCCTGGCACGCCCAGCGCGGAGTCATCGCGGAAGATCAGCGGATCGACGAAATCGTCATCGATGCGGCGATAGATGACATCGATGCGCTTCAGCCCAGACGTCGTGCGCGCATAGACGACGTTGTCGTTCACCAGCAGGTCACGTCCTTCGACCAGCTCCACGCCCATCTGCCGGGCAAGAAAGGCGTGCTCGAAGAACGCCGAGTTGAACACGCCCGGTGTCAGCACCGCGATCGACACATCCTCATGGAACGGCGCCAGCGAACGCAGCGTCGACAAAAGCTCGTTGGGATATTGCTCGATCGGCCGCACGCCCATCGAGCGGAACACGGCAGGAAAGGCGCGGCGCACGACATCGCGATTGGCGAGCATGTAGGACACGCCCGATGGCACGCGCAGATTGTCCTCCAGCACGACGAACTCGCCGGCCTCGTTGCGCACAAGGTCGGAGCCGCAGACATTCACATACGCGCCATGCGGCACTGGCAGGCCGCGCATCTCGCGGCGATAATGCTTGGAGCCATAGATCATCGAGCGCGGGATCACGCCGTCCTTCAGCACACGGCCATCGCCATAGATGTCGCGCAGGAAGAGATTGAGCGCCTGGATGCGCTGCTTCAGGCCGGCCTCGATGCGCGCCCATTCCGGCGCCGTGACGATACGCGGCAAGAGATCTGTCGGGATGATCCGCTCGGTCGCCTGGTTGTCGGAATAGACCGTGAAGGTGATGCCCTGGTGCAGAAAGGACAACTCGCACGCCTGCTGGCGGCGGATCAGCTCGTCCGGCGGCAGCGTCGTGAGCCGACCGTCAAGCGCGGCGTAGTGATGCCGGACCGAGCCGTTGGCCTGGAACATCTCGTCGTAAGGCGCGCCCAGGGTATAGGCGGCATAGGGTGCGTCCTGCCCCGGCCGGCAAAGCCGTCCCGGCTTGTGCTGGTCAGGTCCGCCAAAGTCTTCCGTGTGGGCCAGGGCTTCTTGCTGCATTTGCGAAGTGGAGCGGGAGTGTGACCCCGCCGTCAAGCGGCAGAGCTAAATAAGAGCCAGCATCTCATCCTGGTTAGGGCGCTTTGCCACGCGCACCTCGCTGAAAGACGTTCCGGCCAGCGCGTCCGCCGTGTTCTGGCTGATGCAAAGGGCGATCACGCCTTTGCTCGGGCCCGAGAGGCCCGCATAGATCGCGGCGCTCCGTGGCGAGAACAGCATCACGGCGTCGAACGGCTCCTGTGCAGCGTTTGGCAAAGCCGTGACGGGGATCATCGCGTAGAGAACAGCGCTGCGGACATCGAAGCCCTGCGCCCGGAGATCGGCGGCCACGCGGCCGGCGCCATCCTGCCCTGTCGCATGGAGCAGCGCGCCGCCATCCTTCGACGCCCAGCCTGGTATTGCCGCGACCAGCGCTTCCGAGTCGCCGTCGGCGCT
>DASZCC010000148.1:0-7785 GCA_035943485.1 Rhizomicrobium sp.
GTTTGGAGGAGCCCAATGCCTGCTTTTGAAATCTACTACCTCGACAACACCGGTGATGTGGCCTGCGCCTTCTCGGTTCAGTTCGAAGACGTGCTGCGCGCGAAAATACTGGCGCATGCGATGAAGCCAGCGGACTGCCGCGAGATGGAAGTCTGGGCTGCCGGCACGCTGGTCTATCGCCGCCCGGAGAGTGACGAGTCGCTGGACCGGCATGCCGGCCAGGTTCAAATCCCCGCACATGACCGTGGATACGTCACCAGCGCTGCCGGTTAGAACTGCTGCTGAAGGACTCGGAAACCTCTCCCTTAATCGGGAGAGGTTTCCACCAAACCGCAACCCATTCCTTGTCGATAGCGACTTCGACCAACGAGAAGTGCGCTAGGCCGCCACCATCTTCTCCTTCGTCGCCCAGTCGAGCACGCGTGCCAAGGCCCGCTCCAGGCGGTCGAACAGTTCGGTGATCTCGGCTTCAGTGATGACGAGCGGCGGGCACATCGCGATGCGATCGCCGAGCAGCGCGCGCACGATCAGGCCTTCCTCCTCCGCGATGCGTGCGCAGGTGGCGCCGACCTGTTTCGCGCCGTCGAAATTCGCCTTGGACTTCTTGTCGGCGACGAGTTCGATCGCGCCGATGAGGCCGATGCCGACCGCTTCGCCCACGAGCGGATGATCGGCGAGCGCTTTCAGCCGCTTCTGGAATTGCGGCGCCACGGCGCGGACGTGTCCGACGAGGTCGCGGCGCTCGTAGATCTCGATCGTCTTGAGCGCAACGGCGGCGGACACTGGATGGCCGCTATAGGTGAAGCCGTGGCCGAAGGTGCCGATCTTGCCGGACTCCTGCTCGACGATGTCGCTCAGCTCGGGCGACAGCAGCACGGCGGAGATCGGCAGATAGGCCGACGACAGCGCCTTAGCGATCGACATGCTCTCCGGCTCGAAGCCATAGGTGCCGCAACCGAACCATTCGCCAGTGCGGCCGAAGCCGGTGATGACCTCGTCGTCGATCAGCGGGATGTCGTGCTTGTCCAGCACGCGCATGATCGCATCGAAATAACCCTCCGGCGGAAGGATCACACCGCCCGCGCCCATGATCGGCTCGGCGATCATCGCGGCGATCGTGTCGGGACCTTCGAGCTCGATCATGCTGTTGAGATTGGCCGCAAGACGGGCGGAAAATTGCAGCTCGGTCTCGCCGGGTTCGGCGTTGCGATAGAAGTGCGGCAGGTCGGTGTGCCGCGCGAAGTCGAAGGGCAGGTTGAACGATTTGTGGTTCGCCGGGAGTCCGGTCAGCGAGGCGCTGGCCAGCGTCACGCCGTGATAGGCCTTCACGCGCGAGATGATCTTCTTCTTTTGCGCCTGCCCACGCGCGTTCGCGGCATACCAGTAGAGCTTGATCTGCGTGTCGTTGGCTTCCGAGCCGGAATTCGCGAAGAACACCTTACCCACCGGGAACGGCGCGACTTCCTTCAGCTTCTCGGCCAGTGCGATCGCGGGCTCATGGCTCTTGCCGCCGAACAGGTGTCCGAAGGAGAGCTTGCGCATCTGCTCGGCCGCGGTCTCGGCAAGTTCGTTGTCGCCCCAGCCCAGCGCGGTGCACCAAAGGCCGGCCATCGCCTCGATGTAATCCTTGCCCTGCTCGTCATAGACGCGCACGCCCTTGCCGCGCTCGATGATGACGGGGCCTGCTTCGCGGAATTTTACGAGGTTCGTGTAAGGGTGCAGGACGCTGTTGACGTCACGCATCTGGGCGTTGGAAAGCGGCATGGCAGGGCTCCCGTTGTCGGCTGCCCCTTCTATAGCAGAGAAGCCGGTTCTATCGAGCGCCGCATCACCGCATAGAACGCGACCCCGACCGCCATCCAGCACAGCCCTGCGATCTTCGCGTTGGCCTCGGCGTTCCACAGCACATAGGCGATGATGACAAGCCCGATCGCCGGCAGCACAAGGTGGCGCAGCCGGTTCGGGGCATTGCGGAAATAAACAATCACGGAAACGTGCAGCATCAGGAAGCCGATCAGCGCCCCGAAACTGACCATCGAGGTCAGCAACTCAAGCCGGTCGACCAGCGCGATGCCGAGCACCAGCGTGATCGCCGCGATCAGGAGCGTCGCCCGCACCGGCACTTTGCGCACCGGATCGATATGGGCCAGCGTCCTGGGCAACTTGCCGTCGCGCGCCATGCTGAACAGTAGCCGTGCCGTCGCCGCCTGCGCAGTCAGGGCGCCGGCGATGCCGCCGATCACGATCATCGGCACCGTCATCAGGAATTTCAGCCAGGTGCCGCCGATCTTGTACGCGATATCGTAGAACGCGTCGTTCGTAGGATCGCCGGGCGCGAAAGACGTGCGGCCCAGCACGAAGAGGCAGGCGAGATAGGTCTGCGCCACGAACAGCACCGCCGACAGGCATAGCGACAGGATCGTCGCGCGGCCGATCATGGCGGGACCGCCGCGTGCTTCTTCCGACAGGGTGGAGATCGCGTCAAACCCGAGAAAACTCAGCACCGCGAGCGACAGAGCGCCGAAGATCAGGCTCGGAGTCAGCACGGCGGGATTGTAGAACGGCGCGAGCGACAGATGCGCACCCGCTGTTCCATGTGCGAGCGCCGAGACCCCCATCACAAAGAAGACGACGAGCAGGACGAGCTGCAGCACAAGCATCGCGACGCTCATGCGCGCCGTCGTCTCGATGCCGAAGTAATTCACCAGCGTGCAGATGGATACCATCGCGACCACCCACACGGCCTTGGGCACGACGGGCACCGATGCCTGGATCGCGATCGCGATGACGACGAAGATCAGCGTCGGGAGCAGGAGATAGTCCAGCAGCATCGCCCAGCCGGTGAAGAATCCCGCCGTCGCGCCGATGCTGCGCCCGGCATAGGTGTAGACCGAGCCGGCAACGGGAAAGGCGCGGCTCATCGCCATGTAGCTGAAGGCGGTGAACACCATCGCGATAAGGCCGATGAGATAGACGAGCGGCACCATGCCCTTGCCGGCATTGAACACGATGCCGAACACCGCGATCGGCGCGCCGGGAACGATAAAGACGAGACCGTAGACGAGAAGGTCGAATAGACTGAGGGAGCGTTTGAGCTCCTGCTTGTAACCGAAGGCCTCGACGCCCTCAGCCTGCATTTTGCGCCAGCTTCACCGGCGCGCTTTCGCGCATGTAGTACATCGCGATTGTCCCGAGCGCCGTTGCGCCCAGCATGTACCAGCCGGGCGCCATCGGATTGCCGGTGACCTTGATCAGCCAGGTGACGACCAGCGATGTGGTGCCGCCGAATGCCGCGATCGAGCAGGCGTAGACGGTGCCCAGCGTGCGGCCGCGGATATTCTTGGGCAGGCTCTCTGCGAGTGCCGCATAGAACGCGCCGAAACCGACGGAGCTCACCGCCGAGAGGACGAAGATGCCGACCAGCAGAGATGTCGCGCTGAGCGAATCCACCATCCACAGGAAGATCGGATAGATCAGGAGCAGGTACAGGAAGTTCGGCCAAATCATCATCGGCCTGCGGCCGACGCGGTCCGACAGCCAGCCGCCCCACAACACGGCGATGATGCCGACGCCATAACTGATCACCTGCGATGCGAACGCAATCGTCGGCGACAGGTGCATCTGGTTTTGCGCGAAGGTCGTCAGATAGTTCGCGACATAGGTCGAGATCGTGCCGCTGCCGAGCACGACAACCGCGAGACCGATCAGGCCCGCATGGGCGCGGATCGCGGGCCAGCCTTCGAGCGTGGCGGTGTCTTCCGTCATCGCATTGTCCTCCGGC
This sequence comes from Rhizomicrobium sp., assembly GCA_035943485.1. GTDB lineage: Bacteria > Pseudomonadota > Alphaproteobacteria > Micropepsales > Micropepsaceae > Rhizomicrobium. Next base: position 3,782 of record DASZCC010000148.1, read on the forward strand.
TCGTGCAGCGTCTCGTGCACGATGCTGCGCAGATAGATGCCGAAGGGCAGCGTGACGGCGCCGAGCAGGAAGGCGATGCGCCAGCCCCACGATTCCAGCATCGCCGGCGCCATCATCGAGGCGAGGACGACACCAACGATGCCGGCCAGCGTTCCGGCGATGCCCTGACTCGCGCCCTGCCATGAGACGAGAAGGCCGCGGCTCTCTTCCGGCGCGGCTTCCAGAAGAAACGCCGTGTTCGGTCCGACCTCGCCACCGAGCGCGAAGCCCTGCACCAGTCTTGCGATGAGCGCGAGGATCGGCGCCGCGATCCCGATCTGCGCATAGGACGGCACGAGCGCGAGCGCGATGATCGACACGCCCATCAGGATGAAGCTGAGCATCATGCCGGCGCGGCGGCCGACGCGGTCCGAATAGGTGCCGATGACGACGCCGCCGATCGGGCGTGTGAGGAAGCCGGCGCCGAAGGTCGCGAACGACAGCATCAGGCTGCCATAGGCGTTATGTGTCGGGAAGAATGTGTGCCCGATCTGGATCGCGAAGAAGCCGTAGGTGATGAAGTCGTAGAAGGCGAGTGCGTTGCCGATGGTCGCCGCGGCCACGAAACGGCGCGTGCTTATGCGTGGGGCCTCTGTGAGGCCCGGTTCCGCCACTGTCATCTATTTACACCAACCACCCACACAACCATGCGACGCTAGAGGTGTCGGACCTCGCTGAGAAGGGGTACAGAGCGCCATCACGCGTGATCGTGAAGCCGCACCCGTGCCGCGCTGCCTGTTCCTGACGCAAAGCGCGGTAAGGCAGCCTGCAAATTAAGCGGAGGTCGGTACTACTTCACTCCCGCCGGCGCTGCGTAGTGCGCGTAGTCCAGCACGCTGACGACGACCTCGCCGCCTTCGAGATGGCTCTCCGTCTTCAGCGGCAGTCCTGCCCGTCCGATCCACACCGTGTTGTCGCTGGTCGTGCCCTCGTTCACCACATGCGCGGACCAGATCGTCGCGGGCTGGCCGTTGACGTCGCCTTCGCCCTTGTGCACGCAGGTCATCTTCGCGGTTTTGGCGTTGTCGTCGATTGCCTGCAGCAGTTCCTTCGTCCCCATCGGCACGGCGTGCCAGGCGCCAGCAACCTGCACGTACATCTTGTCGCCGGTCATGACGGCGTGGCTCGTCCGCGGCGGCGCGCCGGCATGCGTCATGGTGATCGTGCTGCTGTAAGGCTTCATCGCGCCGGCGCGCGTCGCTGCCATCAATGCCGAACAATCCGCGGCATGGGCGGCAGTGGATGCGGACAAGGCCGCAGCGGCAAGCGCGGCAAGACGGATCTGCATGAAATATCTCCCTGACCTTGTGAGGATTATGCGCCCCGGTCGGCGACCCTACCGCCCCGGCTTGAATCAGCGCAATCCGCGGCCCGTTTGCCCCGGCCCGGCTCCGTTCCTATTATCCGGCCAGCGAAATTGAGGGGAACTTGCCCATGCTGGGGCTGATGCAGGACTGGCCGCTACTGGCCCACAAGATCATCGACCACGCCGCGCTGTATCATGGCGACCGCGAGGTCGTTACCCGCTCGGTCGAAGGTCCGATCCACCGCACCAACTACCGCGAGATCGGCGCGCGCGCCCGCAAAGTCGCCGACGCATTGGACCGCCTTGGCATAAAGTCCGGTGATCGCATCGGCACGCTGGCGTGGAACACCTGGCGGCATCTTGAGACGTGGTACGGCATCACCGGCATAGGCGCGATCTACCACACGCTGAACCCGCGGCTGTTTCCCGACCAGCTCGTCTACATCGCCAATCATGCCGAAGACAAAGTGCTGTTCTTTGACATCACCTTTGCCGATCTCGTCGCCAAGATCGCGCCGCAGCTGAAATCGGTCGAACTGTTCGTATGCCTCACCGATGCCGCGCATCTGCCCAAGGCCGACATCCCGAACCTTGTCGCTTACGAAGAGTTCATCGCGGGCGCCAACGCGAATTTCCAGTGGAAGGAGTTCGACGAAAACACGGCGTGCGGTCTCTGCTACACGTCCGGCACCACGGGTAATCCCAAGGGCGTACTCTATTCCCACCGCTCGAACGTGCTGCACGCCTTCATGGCGGTGCAGATCGACGCGCAGGGTTTCGGCAACAATGATGCGATCCTGCCTGTCGTGCCGATGTTCCACGCCAATGCGTGGGCGCTGGTCTTCGCCGCGCCGATGGTCGGCGCAAAGATGGTAATGCCGGGCGCCAAGCTCGACGGCGACTCCGTTTGCGAACTTCTCACCGATGAAAAAGTGACGCTGAGTGCCGCTGTGCCGACGGTGTGGCTCGCGCTGTTCCAGTACCTGGAGCAGACGGGCAAGACGCTGCCCAACCTGAAAAAGGTGCTGATTGGCGGCTCGGCCTGCCCGCGCTCGATGATCGAGTCGTTCGAGACGAAATACGATGTGCAGGTCATCCATGCCTGGGGCATGACCGAGATGAGCCCGCTGGGATCGCTCGGCTCGCTGAAGCACAAGCTGGCCGATCTGCCGTATGAGCAGCAGCTCGATTATAAAGTGAAGCAGGGTCATCCGCCCTTCGGCGTCGAGATGAAGATCACCGACGATGAGGGCCGCGAACTGCCGCGCGACGGAAAGGCATTTGGCCGCCTGAAAGTGCGCGGACCGTGTGTCGTGAAAGGCTATTTTCGCGGCGAGGGCGCCGACTCCTTTGATCACGAAGGCTGGTTCGACACGGGCGACGTGGCCACGCTCGATCCCGACGGTTATATGACGATCACCGACCGCTCGAAGGACGTCATCAAGTCCGGCGGCGAGTGGATATCGTCCATCGAGATCGAGAACATCGCGGTCGGCCATCCCGATGTGGCTGAGGCGGCGGTCATCGGCGTGCGCCATCCCAAATGGGACGAGCGCCCCTTGCTCATCGTGGTGAACAAGCCCGGCAGGCATGTCACGCGCGAGGCGATGCTCGAATACCTGCAGGGCAAAATCGCCAAGTGGTGGATGCCCGACGATGTGGTATTCGTCGACGAGATACCGCACACCGCCACCGGCAAGATCCAGAAGATGGCATTGCGGGAGAAGTTCAACGCCTATCGCCTTCCCACCGCGGCGGAGTAGCCAAGTCATTTCATGCGATCGCAGCACGCCGCAGCCATTCTCTCCCTCGTCACATTCATCATTGGGGCCGCGATTGCGCTGACGGCGAGCTATGGCAGCCGCTTCGGGCTTTGGGACTATGCGCTGGGGCTGAAGATTCTCGTGCCTGGGGTGGTGCTGGGAATTATCGGTGTCTTGAGCGGCGGGCTATGGCTGGCGCGTGCCCTCACCGGCAACAACAGCGCGGGATGGCGCTACGGCGCGGTCGGTCTCGCAAGCTCGCTGGTGCTGACCTACATCCCGCTCAATCATCTGTGGCTCTATTTCACGTCGCCGCCCATCCACGACATCTCGACGGACATTGAATACGCGCCGCCCTTTGTGGCGCTGCTGCCGCTGCGCGCCGGCGCGCCGAACGGGCCGGAATATGACGGTCCGAAGAAGGTGGTCTACAAGGGCCGCACGATGAACACAGCCTATGCGCAGAAGCTCGCCTACACCGACATCAAGACGGCAGGTCTGTTGAGCAGGACCGACGTCATCTTCTGGCGCGCCGTCGAACGGGCCAAGAGCGCGGGCTGGAACGTCGTGAACTTCGACGAGAAGACCGGCAGCATCGAGGCGACCAACACTTTCTTCTGGTTCGGGCTGGTGTCCGACATCTCCATCCGCGTGAAACCAGCCGGCAAGCTAGGCACCCGGCTCGACATCCGCGCCAAGAGCCGCACCGGCGAGAACGACATGGGCATGAATGCCGGCCTGGTGCGCAGCTTCGTGAAATCGCTCTGATCCTTCGACCACGGCCGAAGCATCGGTGCGCTTGGCGGTGGCAGTCTGGCGTTTTGCCGGAGCCGCCGATGACCACCGTGACCTGTTGCATCCGCTACACGCTCGATCCCTTCAAGCGCGCGGCGTTC
>DASZCC010000149.1:0-3037 GCA_035943485.1 Rhizomicrobium sp.
ACTCAGCCGGGGACGCTAGCCGCCGTCCGGTAAGGGCAAACATGGCTTCAAGTGGCACGAATGGGCGAGCGTTTCGCCCGGCCCGATGTCACACCCCGGATTATGGATATTCCGTCACGCAGCCTGTGCGCCGGTGCTTCCAGTGGTGTCCGTCAGAAGGGCGTACAGCGCCTCGGCGGTCTTGGCGGCACGCAGCTTTTCGGTTGCCTGCTGGTTGCGCAGCAACCGCGACACGCGGGCCAAGGCCTTGAGATGATCGGCACCGGCGCCTTCCGGTGCCAGCAGCGCAAAGACGAGATCGACCGGCTGGTTGTCCACCGCTTCATAGTCGATCGGCGATTCGAGCCGGGCGAAGATGCCGACGATCGACTTCACGTCGCTGAGGCGGCCGTGCGGAATGGCGATGCCCTGCCCGACGCCGGTCGTGCCAAGACGCTCGCGCTCCATCAAGGTTTCAAAGATCTTGCGGTCGGAGATGAGTGTCACTTCGGCCGCGCGGGCGGCGATTTCCTGAAGCAGCTGCTTCTTGCCCTGGACCTTGAGCTGCGGAATGACGGCAGCCGGCTGGAGCAGATCAGAGATTTCCATGTCGAACCTTTGGGTGATGGATCAGGCGGCGACGCGTTTGCGCGCGCGGCCATGGTGGTTCTTCAACTTGCGTTTGTAGCGGCGGAGCTGCTTGTCGAGGTGATCGAAGGCTGCATCAAACGCACGGTGGGCATCAGGCCCCTCCCCCATCGAAACCATGATCATCTTCGAGTCGAGGTGCAAAGTGCAATCGGCCCTGAAGCGTGTACCCTCATGTGAGAACACAATATGCGCGTTCGCGCCGCCATCAAAATGCTTTGCGACGGCGTCTTCAAGACGGACGCGGACGCCCGCCGGAAGCGTTTCGCCAAGGCGCATTTGCTTACCGGATATCCGAACCTGCATGACCAATTTCTGCAATGGGTTGAACGCGCTGCGTGTCACAAACGTTCCGCAATTCGCGCGCCCCGTTCGAAAGGCGCGGGTGTGTAGGCCCGGCCCTTGGGAATGTCAATTCTTGCTTTTAACGAAGCCCGGCAACCGCTGATTCCAGGCCGCCCTTGAGCCGCCGGCGTTCCACCGAGGAAGGAATGCGCATGGCTTCGCGGTATTTGGCGACCGTGCGCCGGGCGATGCTCACACCGTCCGCAGTGAGCAGGGAGACGATCCGGTCGTCCGAGAGAATCTCGACCGGTTCCTCGTTCTGGATCATTTCGCGGATGCGATCGCGCACGGCTTCGGCGGAGTGCGCCTCTGCACCGTCCATCGACTGGATCGAGGCGGTGAAGAAATACTTCATTTCAAAAAGGCCGCGCGGAGTAGAGATATATTTGTTCGAGGTGACACGGCTCACCGTCGACTCATGCATGACGATCGCGTCAGCGATGGTGCGCAGATTGAGCGGCCGCAGATGGCGCACGCCATAGGTGAGGAAGCCGTCCTGCTGGCGCACGATCTCGCTGGCAACTTTCAGGATGGTGCGGGCGCGCTGATCGAGGCTCTTCACCAGCCAGTTCGCGTTGTTGAGGCAGTCGGTCAGATAGGTTTTCGAATCCTTGTCGCGCGCGCCCTTGGACACCTGGGCGTAGTAGCGCGAGTTGACGAGCAGACGCGGCAGCGTGTCGGAGTTGAGCTCGACCTGCCAGCCGCCATCGGGGCCGACGCGCACGAACACATCGGGGACGACCGGCTGGACCGGATCAGTGCCGAACGCCAGACCGGGTTTGGGCGTCAGGCCGCGGATTTCGCCGATCATGTCGGAGACGTCTTCGGCATCCACGCCGCATATCTGCGACAGAGCCGCGATATCGCGGCGCGCCACGAGGTCCAGGCGCGAGAGCAACGCCTCGATCGCCGGATCAAAGCGGTTCTGTGCCTTGAGCTGGATTGCGAGACACTCGGCGAGATCGCGCGCACCGACACCGATCGGGTCAAAACCCTGCAACTTGTGGAGCACGGCATCGACGTCGGCGAGTTCGACGCCCATGCGGTCGGCCACTTCGGCTATGTCGGCACGCAGGTAGCCGGCCTCGTCGACGGAGTCGATCAGCGTCAGACAGATCAGGCGACGATCTGGAGAAAGCGCTGCGATGGTCAGCTGGTCGATCAGGTGATCCTTGAGCGAGCCCCCAGCCGCGACGGTCGACTCCAGCATGTCTTCGTCACCGTCGAAGCTGTTGCCGGCGCGAACCGTCGACCAGTCCGTCAGTGGTGTGTTGGCAGACGACGCGGTCGGTTGCGGCGTGTCGCCGTCATACATGTTGTCGTGCGAAGCGGTATCGAGATCGGCGACCTTCGAGAAATCCTCGCGCGCCAGATCCGCCTCAAGCGTTTCCTTGGCGGCGGTCTCCGGCACGTCATCACGGTCCGGCACGGACGCGCTCTCGTCGCGCTCGAGAAGGGGGTTGCGCTCGAGCTCCTGCTCGCAATAGGCGGTGAGTTCTATGTTCGACAGCTGCAGGAGCTTGATGGCCTGCTGCAGCTGCGGGGTCATGACAAGGCCCTGGCCCTGCCGGATCTCCAGCCTTTGTCCTAAGCCAGCCATGTCCTGTCCCCGGTGAACATGGCTACAGCGAGAACCTCTCGCCCAGATAGACGCGGCGCACTTCGCGATCGGCGACAACTTCCGAGGGCGCGCCCTCTTTCATCACGAGGCCGTCGTGCAGGATATAAGCGCGATCGATGATCTCGAGCGCGTCGCGCACATTATGGTCGGTGATCAGCACGCCAATGCCGCGGTCCTTCAGATGCACAACCAGATCGCGGATTTCTCCGACTGCAATCGGGTCGATGCCGGCAAGCGGTTCGTCGAGCAGGATGTAGGACGGGTGGGTCGCAAGCGCCCGCGCGATCTCGACGCGACGGCGTTCACCGCCCGAAAGCGCGATGGCAGGCGTGTTGCGCACATGGCTCACGCCGAATTCTGCGAGCAGTTCCTCGACCATCGCATTCAGGCGATTGACGTCTGGCTCGATCAGTTCGGCAGCGGCGCGGATATTCTCTTCGGCGG
>DASZCC010000150.1:0-11377 GCA_035943485.1 Rhizomicrobium sp.
GCCCACTCTCGCCGGACCCCTAGCTAGCGAGGATCCCCATGGCGACCGACAACCGGCGCGCTCTTCCTGTTTCTCCGCCTGCGTTCAAAGGCACCATCGGACCCACCTATAAAGAGTCGAAATCCGATTTCGCGCAGCCGATGAAGCCGCCGAAGGGCGCGCCGAATGTGCTGCTGGTGCTTGTCGACGATCTCGGCTTCGGCGGCACGCAATGTTATGGCGGCCTGGTCCCGACGCCGAATATCGACAGGCTGGCGGCGCAAGGGTTGTGCTACAATGCGTTTCACAACACGGCCTTATGCTCGCCGACGCGCGCCGCGCTGCTGTCGGGCCGCAACCATCATCAATGCGGCATGGGCGGCATCACCGAAGGCGCCACCGGTTTCCCCGGCTACAATTCCATCTGGGGCCAGGACCTCGCCTCGATCGGCGAAGTGCTGCGCTACAACGGCTACAACACCGCGGCCTTCGGCAAATGGCACGACACGCCGGACTGGCAGACCAGCGCCGCCGGCTCGTTCGAGCAATGGCCGACCGGCAAGGGCTTTAATGCCTTCTACGGTTTCCAGGGCGGCGAGACGAACCAGTACTACCCGCAGCTCTATCGCAACATCGAACCCGTCGAGCCGCCGAAGACGCCGGAAGAAGGCTATCACCTGACCACCGATATTGCGGACGAGGCGATCAGATGGGTGCGCTTGCAGGAATCCATCGCGCCCGATCATCCGTGGTTCGTCTACCGGGCGCCGGGCGCCATGCACGCGCCGCATCACGCGCCGAAGGAGTACATCGAACGCTTCAAGGGCAAGTTCGACATGGGCTGGGACAGGCATCGCGAGATGACCTACGAGAACCAGAAGAAGCTCGGCATCATTCCCGCGAGCGCCAAGCTGACGGCGCGACCGGAAGGCATCCCGGCATGGGATTCGCTCAGCGCCGATCAGAAGCGTCTCTATGCACGCCAGATGGAAGTGTTCGCCGGCTTCCTCGCGCATCTCGATGAGCACATGGGCCGGCTTCTCGAAGCCGTACAGGGTGACAACACGCTGATCATCCTGTCGCTGGGCGACAACGGATGCAGCGCCGAGGGCGGCCTAGAAGGCACGCTCAACAGCATGGCGGCGCAGAACGGCTTTCCCGACGATCTCGCCACCATGCTCAAGCATATCGACGAACTCGGCGGCCCTGAGCATGAGAGCCACTTCTCGGTGGGCTGGGCGTGGTCGGTCGATTGCCCGTTCCAGTGGACCAAGCAGGTCGCCAGCCATTTCGGCGGCACGCGCACCGGGCTGATCGTGCACTGGCCGGAGAAGATCACCGACAAGGGCGGCATCCGCAGCCAGTTCCACCACGTCGTCGACGTCGCGCCGACAATCTACGAAGCGGCCGGGATCGAGATGCCGGACAGCGTGAACGGCATCAAGCAGGTCCCGCTTGCCGGCACGAGCATGGTCTACACCTTCAACGACGCAAAGGCGCCGACCACGCATCCGACGCAGTATTTCGAGATCATGGGCAATCGCGCGATCTATCACGATGGTTGGATCGCCTCGGCACGGCATGGCGTGCCGTGGGTGCTGATCGGGCGCAAGGGGGATTTCGAGAACGATCACTGGGAGCTCTACAACCTGATCGACGATTTCAGCCAGGCGGACGACCTGTCGGCGAAATTCCCCGACAAGGTGAAAGAGCTGGAGGGTTTGTTCGCGACGGAAGCGAACAAGTACAATGTCTATCCGCTGGACGACCGCTTCTCCGAGCGCGGCAATGTCCCGGATCGCCCGACCATCGCCAGTGGCCGGACGAAGTTCGTCTACTACCCCGGCACGGTGCGCATTCCCGAAGGTAGCGCGCCCAATCTCAAGATGCGCTCGCATCGCATCACGGCGGAGTTCGAAGTGCCGGCCGGTGGCGTGGAAGGCGTGCTGGTCGCGTGCGGCGGTGGCGCCGGCGGCTACTCGTTCTTCGTGAAGGGCGGCAAGCTCGTTTACGAGAACAACTTCTTCGGCAAGCAGCGTGACGTGATCACGTCGTCGGGCACGCTTGCGCCGGGCAAGGTGACGGCGGTGTTCGAGTACACGCAGGAGAGCAAGGAGTGGGGCGGCGGTGGCTCCGCGCGTCTTCTCATCAATGGCAAGCCGGATGGCGAAGGCAAGTTTGCCCATGTCGTGCCGGCGCGCTTCAGTGCGACGGAAACGTTTGACGTTGGCGAGGATCGCGGTGCGCCGGCGTCGAACCAGTACAAGTCGCCCTTCGCGTTCACCGGCAAGCTGGCGCATGTCACGATCGAGATCGATCCCAAGCCGCTCGACCCCGACACGCAAAAGCGCCAGGACGACACGCATCAGCGCATCAAGGAGGCGATTGAGTAGGTCCCGAAACGGTGTGAATTAGGTTGGTTCATGCACTTGAACCGAGTCTCTGCTCACACTATCTGAGCTAAATCACCATTGGTGCGTCACAAGCCGTCCGTGAAAAATCACGGGCGGCTTTTTCGTGGCCAATCCTCAGAAAGTTATCGCAACCATGAACGCGCGAGATCCGCCGCGACGCGTCTGAACACGTGTTTCAGATTTATTCGTGCAGGCGCTATTCGCCGCCAGCGCACAAATAAACGGAGTCATCGCGATGGGGACTCTCAATGGGTCTCGCTGGAGGGTGAGAATGGAAAAGTGCTTCGGCAAAGTATTTCAGTGTCATCCCGGAAGGCTCGCGCAGCGAGACTATCCGGGACCCATTCCCACGCTTGGCGATGGGTCCCGGATCGGCGCGATGCGGTCGCATCGCTTGTCCAGGATGACAAAGTACAATTTGAACGCACGTTTTGGCGAAGCGCTACCGCTTCCGCCCCACCGGCGCGTCCGGCGCGATCCCGTAGCTGAACATCACGTCGTGGCTGCGCGCTTCGAGATGCTGGCCGCCGTCGACGATAATCGTCGTGCCGGTGATCGACGGCACTTTGGTGAGAAACGCGAGCGCTTCGGCGATGTGCTCCGGCTCCGATCCAAAACCCAGCGGCGTGTTGGCGTGCGCGGCCTTGAAGCCTTCTTCGGTCTGGTCGCCGCTGCGCAGCGTCAGTCCCGGTGCGATGCCGCAGACACGCACGCGCGGCGCCATCGCCTGGGCGAGCAGCCGCGTCGCCGCTTCGAGCGCGGACTTGGTCAGCGTGTAGGACAGGAAATCGGGATTGAGGTTGAACACCTTCTGGTCGAGCACATTGACGATCAGCCCGCCGGACCCTTCCCGCAGCTGGCCTGCGAAGTCGCGCGCCAGCAGCATCGGTGCATGGAGATTCACCGCGAACAGCTTGTCGAGATTGGCGCGGCTGATCGTGGCGATGTCGTCGTACTCGAAGGTCGAGGCGCTGTTCACCAGCAGCGAGCAGAAGCCCCAGCCGGCATTCGCGCGGCCGAACATGTCGGAGAAATCGTCCAGCGCGCCAAGATCGGCGCCGAGCGTTACAGCACGGCCGCCGCCGGCTTTGATCTCGGCGGCAAGCGTGTCGGCTTCTTTCGAGGAACTGCGATAATGGATCGCCACCGCCCAGCCATCGGCCGCCAGACGCCGCACCATATGCGATCCCAGCCGCGCCCCGCCGCCAGTGACGAGGGCATAGCCTGCGCGATCCGGAATGCCAGTCATGGCCGCACCCGGTAGAGTTCGACACCGGCGCCGCCGGCCTCGTTGTAGACATCGGGCTTCACGATGGAGACGCGGCACGCCTTCACGCGCTTGTCGCGGAAGCAGAGCGTCACGAGTTCCTCGAGCAGCGTCTCGATGTAGATCGTGTGCCGCCGCCGCGGCCACGCCTTCAGCGCGTCGCGGATGTAATCGTAGTCGACAACCGCCGATGCGCCGCGCTTCCGGCCCTTGGGCGGCGGCGCGTAGAGATCGACATTCACGACAATGCGCTGGGGTTTTTCCGGATGACGTTCCCAGGAATGCAGGCCCAGCCGCACCTCGGTGACGAGATCGCGAATCATCATGCGGACATAGCCTTCGTCCGTGGTCCAATGTGTCGCGGCAGGCACCGGCGGCGGGGCTTTCTTCATGCGGGCTGCTTTAGCATTCGGCGCCAAACGGGTACAACAGCGCCCCAAGAAGGCCGCGCCCGCCATGTCCCGAGTCAGCAAGCTTCCGATCGCCGATTCCGGCCTGGCCGTCCGGCACGTCTTCATCCGTGACCTGGAGCTGCTCGCCCATATCGGCGTCTACGGACACGAGCAAGGAAAGCTGCAGCCGGTGCGGATCAACCTGGACCTGGCGGTCGAGGACGAGGTGCTGCTGGAGGACAAGCTCGACCGCGTGGTCGACTACGCCGCCATCGCCGACAAGATCCGCGCCATTGTGGCAGCAGGGCATATCAACCTGGCCGAGACGCTGGCCGAACGGATCGCACTGGCCGCGTTCGAGGACGCAAGGGTGAAGACCGCGCGGGTGCGGGTGGAGAAGCTCCACGCACTGCCGGGGGCCGAGTCCGGCGGCGTCGAGATCGAGCGCCAGAGGCGGTAGGACTGCCGCCATCCGTTTAACCTCCCCCTCGTGGGGAGGTCGACAAAATCGCGTGAGCGATTTTTCGGGTGGGGGAAACTCCACGCCCTGCAAACCCCCACCCGAAAAACGCCTGTGGCGTTTTTCGACCCCCCCACAAGGGGGAGGTCAAATCCACATATCGAGTATTATATCCCCGTCATGAGTTCCGACCCGTCCACCACCGATATCCCGCTGAAAGGAGCGGAGCGTATTCAGGCCTATCTGAAGACGCTGCCCGATGCGCCCGGCGTCTATCGCATGCTCGATGCCAAGGGCGAGGTGCTTTATGTCGGCAAAGCCAAGAGCCTGAAGAAGCGCGTCGCGTCCTATGCCCGAGGCGTGCCGCATACCGATCGCCTGACGCGGATGATCGCCGACACCGCCGAGATGCTGTTCGTCACGACGGCGAGCGAGATCGAGGCGCTGCTTCTCGAGTCCAACCTGATCAAGCGGCTGAAGCCGCGCTACAACGTCTCTTACCGTGACGACAAAAGTTTTCCGAACATCCTGCTGCGCGAGGATCACGCCTTCCCGCAGCTCCTGAAGCATCGCGGCGCCAAGACGACCAAGGGTGTCTACTTCGGACCCTTCGCCAGCGCCGGTGCCGTAACGCGAACGCTGAACACGCTGCAGCGCGCCTTCCTGCTGCGCTCCTGCTCGGACTCGGTGTTCGAGTCGCGCACGCGGCCTTGCTTGCTGTTCCAGATCAAGCGCTGCAGCGCGCCCTGCGTCGGCCGCGTCGATGGGCCCGGCTATGCCGAGCTTGTGCGCGAGGCGGAAGACTTTCTCACCGGCAAGAGCCGCAATGTGCAGGACGAGCTGGTGCGCGAGATGAACACGGCGTCGGACCAGATGGACTATGAGGCCGCGGCGCGCCTGCGTGATCGCATCCGCGCCATGAGCCACATCCGGCTCCAGCAGGGCATCAATCCGTCGACCTTCTCCGACGCCGACATCTTCGCCATCCACAGTGAAGGCGGCGAGGCGTGCATCCAGGTGTTCTTCTTCCGCGCCGGACAGAACTGGGGCAACAAACCCTATTTCCCGCGCGGCGGCGGCGAACTCACCCGCGGCGAGATTCTCGAAACCTTCGTTGCGCAATTCTATGACGAGCGCACCGCGCCTTCGCTGGTGCTGCTGTCCGATCCGATCCCGGAGAGCGACCTGCTGGCGGCCGCGCTGACACTCCGTGCCGAGCACAAGGTCGAGATCAGCGTGCCGCAGCGTGGCGAGAAGCGCGAAATCGTCGACATGGCGCTGACCAACGCGCGCGAGCAGCTCGGCCGTCATGTGGCGGAGAGCTCGGCGCAGCGCGAACTGCTGGATGGTGTCGCCGAGGTGTTCGGTCTTGAGACGGCACCGAAGCGGATTGAGGTCTACGACAACTCCCACATTCAGGGCACCAACGCGCTGGGCGGCATGATCGTCGCGGGACCGGATGGTTTCGAGAAGGGCGAGTACCGCAAGTTCAACATCAAATCGACCGAACTCACACCGGGCGACGACTACGCGATGATGCGCGAGGTTTTGACCCGCCGCTTCTCGCGCTTGGTAAAGGAAGGCGACGATCCGAAGACGAAGTGGCCCGACCTTGCGCTGATCGACGGCGGACCGGGACAGCTTTCGATCGCCTGCCAGGTGTTCGCCGATCTGGGTGTCGAGGATGTGGCGCTGGTCGGTATCTCGAAGGGTCCCGACCGTGATGCCGGACGCGAACACTTCTACATGCCGGGCAAGGAGCCGTTTCGCCTCGATCTGCGAAGCCCGGTTCTCTACTACCTGCAGCGGCTGCGCGACGAGGCGCACCGATTCGCGATCGGCAGCCACCGCAAGAAGCGCTCCAAGGCGATTGGCGCCAATCCCCTCGACGAGATCGCGGGAATCGGTGCGGCGAGAAAGCGCGCCCTGCTGCAGCACTTCGGCTCGGCGCGCGCGGTGGCCGCCGCCGGTACTGCCGACATCGAGGCGGTCGAGGGTGTCAGCAAGGCGATGGCCAAGAAGATTTATGACTTTTTCCATCCGAATAAGTGAACGGGACGCCCGCATCGGAGGGTGAAACAAATTGGAATTGTTCTACACTCCACGCATGTTCCACATCCCGAACACGCTCACGGTCCTGCGCATCCTTCTGGTGCCGGTCTTTGCCGTGGCCTTCGTGATGCCGGGTGACGCGGCCCGGATCACCGCCTTCGCCGTGTTCTGTGTCGCCGGGCTCAGCGACTTCCTGGACGGGTTCGCCGCCCGCAAGCTGAACGCCAACAGTGATTTCGGGCGGATGCTGGATCCGATCGCCGACAAGATCCTGGTGGCCGTCGCGCTGATGATGCTGGTCGCCGAAGGTTCGGTGCGCGAGTTCAACCTGACGACCGGTCTGGCCAGCCTCCTCAAGCTGATCCCGGCGCTGATCATCCTGTCGCGCGAGATCCTGGTGTCCGGTCTGCGCGAATTCCTTGCGGGCGCATCGGTCAGCGTGCCGGTGACCTTCGCCGCCAAGATCAAGACGGCGGTGCAGCTTGTCGCGATCGGCGCGATGATCCTGGGTCCGATTGCCGAGCGCTGGGTGCCGGGCTCGCTCGCCCTGTCCTACACCGCGTTGTGGGTGGCGGCGGCGCTGACGGTATGGACGGGGTACGCCTATTTCCGCGCCGGGCTTGCCTTCACGCGCAAGCGGCAGCCGGCATGAACGTCCTGTATTTCGCCTGGGTGCGGCAGAAGGTTGGCCGCAGCGAAGAGACCGTTGAGCACACTCCTGCCCTTCGCACCGTCGGCGATCTGGCTTCGGCGCTGGCAGCCCGCGGCGGCGGCTATGCGGAGGCGTTCGGCGACCCGAAGCGCCTGCGCGCCGCGGTCAACCAGGTGCATGCGGGCTGGGATGTGACGCTTGCCGCCGGCGACGAGATTGCATTCTTTCCGCCGGTGACAGGCGGATGAAGCGCAACATCCACATCCAGAAGGAAGACTTCGACCTCAATGACGAGATCGACGCCCTGCTCGCCGACGAGACCGGTGCCGTCGCGACCTTCACCGGTCTGGTGCGCGGCGGCGATGATCTGACGGCCCTCGTGCTTGAACACTACCCCGGCATGACAGAGCGGGAGATCGAGCGGATCACCGACGAAGCGGCGCATCGCTGGCAGCTGCAGGGCGTGACGATCATCCATCGCGTCGGCCGTCTGGAAGTGGGCGCGCGGATCGTGCTCGTCATCGCGGTGGCTGCCCATCGCGCCGCGGCATTCGAGGCGTGCAACTTCCTGATGGATTACCTGAAGACGCGGGCGCCGTTCTGGAAGCAGGAAGAGCGTGGCGGCGAACTGCGCTGGGTTGAGCCGAAGCTCAGCGACGACGCGGCGGCGGAGCGCTGGCGCCGGACATGAACTTCCTCTGGGTGATTTTCACCGTCGTCGCGGCGGCCGGCCAGACGACGCGCAACGCCATGCAGCGCGAGCTGACAGCAAGCCTCGGCGCGGTCGGCGCGACGCATGTCCGTTTCCTGTTCGGCTTTCCGTTCGCGCTGCTTTTCCTGGCGGCAGTCCTTGGCGTGACCCATCAGGCGCTGCCCGTCACGAACAGCACATTCTGGATCTGGGTGATCGTCGGGGCGATGACCCAGATCGGCGGCACCGCCCTGATGCTGATGACGATGGAGGAGCGGTCCTTCGTCGTGACCGTAGCCTACCTCAAGACCGAGCCGCTGTTCGTCGCGGTGCTTGGTCTGATCTTCCTGCACGATCCGCTGACGGCGGGGATGGCGGCGGCGATCGTGATCGCCACGGCTGGCGTGGTGCTGATCTCGCTGCGCACCGGTGCGGTGATCAGCAATGGCTGGCGGCCGGCTGCTTTCGGCCTGACGTCGGGCGCGATGTTTGGCGTGTCGGCGATTGGCTATCGCGGCGCGATCCTCGCCTTGCATCTGCCGGGCTATGTCCTCCCGGCGACTTTCACGCTGGCAGTCGGCCTGGTGGTGCAGGCGACGGTGCTGACGATCTGGCTTGCCGTTACCGATCGCAAGGTCCTCTCATCGATCTTCCGGCTGTGGCGACCATCGATGTTCGCCGGCTTCATGGGATCGGCCGCATCGGAGTTCTGGTTCCTGGCGTTCGCGTTGGCGACTGCGGCGAGTGTGCGCACGCTGGGGCTGATAGATGTGTTATTCGCTCAGATGGTGAGTCACATCGTGTTCAAGCAGAAGACAACCATGCGCGAAGCCGTTGGTATCGCCCTTCTGGTCGGGGGCGCCGTGCTGCTGGTCTATTCGCATGGTTGAGAAACTGCGCATCCTGCGCGACGTGTTCGGCTTCGACGCCTTCCGCCCGGGACAGGAGACGGCGATGGAGGCCGTGCTGGCTGGCCGCCATGTGCTGGCCGTGATGCCGACCGGCTCGGGCAAATCGCTGTGCTTCCAGGTGCCGGCGCTGGTGATGGGCGGGCTGACGCTGGTCGTGTCGCCGCTGGTTGCTCTGATGCAGGACCAGGTGGCGGCGCTGCGGCTCGCGGGTGTGGCTGCCGATACGATCAACTCATCGCGCGACCGGGACGAGAACGTCGCAACCTGGCGTCGCGCGGCGGCCGGCGAGACGCGGCTGCTGTATCTGTCGCCTGAGCGGCTGATGACCGACCAGATGCTGGCTGCGCTCGGACGTTTGCCGGTGAAGCTGATCGCGGTCGACGAGGCGCATTGCATCTCGCAATGGGGACCGGCGTTCAGGCCTGAATATGAGATGCTGGCGCGCCTGCGCGACGAATTCCGCGGCGTGCCGATCATCGCGCTGACGGCGACAGCGGACGAGACGACGCGGGCCGACATCGCGACTAGGCTGTTCGGCGGCAAGGTCGAGCAGATCGTGCTGGGTTTCGATCGCCCGAACATCAAGCTGGGCGTGACGCCGAAGCAGAACTGGAAGCAGCAGCTTGTGGCCTTCGTGAAAGCACGCAAGGGAAGCAGCGGCATCGTCTACTGCCTGTCGCGCAAGAAGACCGAGGAAGCAGCGGAGTTGCTGGCGCAGAACGGCGTTCGCGCACTGGCCTATCACGCCGGCATGTCCAAGGAGACACGCGAAGCCAACCAGAACATCTTCATGACGGAGCCGGAGGTCGTGATGGCGGCGACCATCGCTTTCGGCATGGGCATCGACAAGGCTGATGTGCGTTACGTCTTTCACGCCGATCTGCCCGCCAGTCTTGAAGCCTACTATCAGGAAATCGGACGCGCCGGCCGCGATGGAGAGGCGGCGGAGACACAGATGCTGTTCGGCGCCGGCGACATCCGCATGCGCCGCATGTTCATCGACAACGAGGAGTCGAACGAGGAACGCAAGCGGCGCGAGCATCAGCGGCTGACCGCGCTGCTCGGCTATTGCGAGGCATCGAGTTGCCGCCGCCGCACCCTGCTGTCCTATTTCGGCGAAGAGGTGGAGGCATGCGGAAATTGCGACGCCTGCCTCAATCCGGCGACGGTCACCGACGGCACGGCGCTGGCGCGTCAGGCGCTCGACATCATTCGCCGGACCGGCGAGCGCTATGGGTCGACGCACATCGTCGATGTCCTGCGCGGCGCTGAGACCGAAAAGATATCGAATGCCGGCCACAACGGAATTCCCGGCTTTGGCGCAGGCCTTGCGCAGAAGAAGGAAGAATGGCGCTCGATCCTGCGTCAGCTCGTCGCCGGCGGGTTCCTGATTCACGACGTGACCGGCTTCGGCGGCCTCAGTCTGTCGTCCGAGGGCAAAGCGTTGTTGCGTGGCGAGAAGCGCTTCGACTACCGGCCCGACATGGCGCCCTCACGCCGGGAGCGCACAGCCGCGCCGACCGGTGCGCTGACAGAGGACCAGGCGACCTTGCTGGCAGAACTGAAAAAGGTTCGTCTCCATCTCGCCGGTCAGCGAAGGCTCCCCGCCTATCTGATCTTCTCCGACAAGGCGCTGATCGAGATGGCACGGGCACGGCCGCGCAACCTGCACGAGTTCGCGATGATCAGCGGCGTCGGCGCGTCGAAACTGCGCGACTTCGGTCAGGTGTTCGTGGATGCGATCGCGGGCTAGCTCGCTTTCGCGAGCTGTACCTGGCTTACCGGGCGATGCACATCCGCCGTGTAGTCGTTCATCAGCGTCTCTGTGATCTTGCCGGGCTTGAAGCGCCACTGGCCGATCTCCGACACGGGCGTGACCTCCGCAGCCGAGCCGGTGATGAAGCACTCGGTGAAGCCGTCGAGCTCCTCCGGTTTGATATGCTTCTCGACAACCGGGATCTGGCGCGCCTTGGCGAGCTCGATCACCGATTTGCGGGTGATGCCGTTCAGGAAGCAGTCGGCGATCGGCGTGTAGAGCTTCTCGTCGCGGACGAAGAACATGTTCGCACCAGTCGCCTCGGCGACATAACCGCGATAGTCGAACATCATCGCGTCGGCATAGCCCTTGGCTTCCGCCGCGTGCTTGGACAGGGTGCAGATCATGTAGAGGCCGGCGGCCTTGGCCTGCGTCGGTGCGGTGTCGGGTGCGGGACGCTTCCACTCGGAAACATCGAGGCGGATGCCCTTCAGCTTCTCCTTGGGATCGAAATAGGACGGCCACTGCCAGGCTGCGATGGCGACGTGGATCTTCGTTGCCTGGGCGGACACCGCCATCATCTCGCTGCCGCGCCACACGACGGGGCGGATGTAGCCGTCAACGATACCCTGCACCTTGCAGGCCTCGATGCAGGCGGCGCTGATGGTATCTTCCGTGTACGGAATCTTCATACCCAGGACGCGGGCAGATTCAAACAGCCGCGCGGTGTGCTCGGCCAGCTTGTAGATGCGGCCGTCATACATCCGCTCGCCCTCGAATACGCAGGAGGCATAATGCAGGCC
>DASZCC010000151.1:0-8165 GCA_035943485.1 Rhizomicrobium sp.
CCGGTCGACCATCCCCATGGCGGCGGCGAAGGCCGCACCAAGGGTGGCCGTCACCCGGTCACCCCTTGGGGCAAGCCGACGAAGGGCGCCAAGACGCGCAAGAACAAGCGGACCACGAAGTTCATCGTGCGTTCGCGCAAAGGCAAGGCACAGGGCTAGACAATGACTCGCTCAAGTTGGAAAGGCCCGTTCGTCGACGGCTACATGCTGAAGAAGGCAGATGCCGCGCGCGCTTCCGGCCGCAAGGACGTGATCAAGACGTGGTCGCGCCGCTCGACCATCCTGCCGCAGTTCGTGGGCGTCACCTTCGGCGTCTACAACGGCAAGAAGCACATCCCCGTCCTCGTCACTGAGGACATGGTGGGTCACAAGTTCGGCGAGTTCTCGCCAACCCGCACCTTCACCGGTCACTCCGGCGGCGGCGACAAGAAAGCGAAGAGGGCAGGCTGATGGGCAAAGCCTCACGCGCGCGCGTACTTCCCGAGAACCAGGCCAAGGCCGTGGGCTCGATGATCCGTACCAGCCCGCGCAAGCTCAACCTCGTGGCGCAGACGATCCGCGGCAAGAAGGTCGACTTCGCGCTGAACGAACTCACCTTCTCGCCCAAGCGGGTCGCGAAGGTCGTGAAGAAGGTCCTGCAGTCGGCGATCGCCAATGCGGAGAACAATCACGACCTCGACGTCGACGATCTGGTTGTGACAGAAGCCTCGGTCGGCAAGAATCTCGTGATGAAGCGCTTCATGGCCCGCGCCCGCGGCCGTGGCGCCAGCATCCAGAAGCCCTTCGCCCAGATCACCATCGTGGTCCAGGAGAAGCGCGAAGAAGAGAACGCTGAAGAGACCAAACCCAAGGGCAAGGCGAAGAAGAAGGCCGTGTCCAAGAAGCCTGCCGCTAAAAAAGCGCAGAAGGAAGCCGCGTAATGGGTCAGAAAGTTAATCCGATCGGTCTTCGCCTCGGCGTCAACCGCACCTGGGATTCTCGCTGGTATGCCGGCAAGAAGGATTTCGGTCGGTTGCTCCAGGAAGACATCAAGATCCGCGACTACCTGAGCGACAAGCTCAAGGCGGCCGGCGTGTCCAAGATCGTAATCGAGCGTCCGCACAAGAAGTGCCGCATCACCATTCACTCGGCGCGTCCGGGCGTGGTCATCGGCAAGAAGGGCGCCGACATCGAGAAGCTGAAGTCGGACGTGCAGAAATACACGACCGACGAAGTGCACCTGAACATCGTCGAGATCCGCAAGCCCGAGATCGACGCCAAGCTGGTGGCCGAGAACATCGCCCAGCAGCTTGAGCGCCGCGTCGCCTTCCGCCGCGTGATGAAGCGCGCCGTGCAGTCGGCCCAGCGCCTTGGCGCGCTCGGCATCCGCATCAAGTGCGGCGGCCGCCTTGGCGGCGCCGAGATCGCGCGCGTCGAGTGGTATCACGAAGGTCGCGTGCCGCTGCACACGCTGCGCGCCGACATCGACTATGGCGTCGCCACGGCGAAGACCACCTTCGGCACCTGCGGTGTGAAGGTCTGGATCTTCAAGGGAGAGATCATGGAACACGATCCTATGGCGCAGGATAAGCGCATGGCGGAAGCAGAGGCGAGCCGCGGCGGTCAGAACCGTTCGCAGCAGACCCCGGCACCTGCCGCAGCCCAGTAAGAGACGGTCATGCTTCAACCCAAACGCACAAAGTTCCGCAAGCAGTTCAAGGGCCGCATCCACGGCGCCGCGAAGGCTGGCACCAACCTCAACTTCGGCGCCTACGGCCTGAAGGCACTCGAGCCTGAGCGCATCACGGCGCGCGAGATCGAGGCGGCCCGCCGCGCGATCACGCGTCAGATGAAGCGCGCCGGCCGCGTCTGGATCCGCGTGTTCCCGGACGTGCCGGTTTCCAAGAAGCCCGCCGAAGTCCGCATGGGCTCGGGCAAGGGCGCGCCGGAATACTGGGTGGCCAAGATCAAGCCGGGCCGCATCCTGTTCGAAGTCGATGGCGTCGATGAGGCCACGGCCAAGGAAGCGATGCGTCTGGGTGCAGCGAAACTCTCGATCGCGACGAAGTTTATCGCGCGTCTGGGGGCCTAAACGATGACCGCAGCGAAGAAGACCAAGGCCGCACCGAAGGCCAAGAAGACCAAGACGGCGAAGGCCGCCAAGACGACGGCGAAGACCTCGTCGAAGGCCGAAGACCTGCGCGCGCAGAGCAAGGACGAGCTGGGCGACCAGCTGGTCAAGCTGAAGAAGGAGCAGTTCAACCTCCGCTTCCAGCGCGCCAACGGCCAGCTTGAGAAGACCAACCGCGTGCGTGAAGTCCGCCGGACGATCGCCCGCATCGAGACAGTTTTGACGGAGCAGCGCCGCAAGGCAGGCTGAAGGATAGAGGACTTATTATGCCAAAGCGCGTGCTGCAGGGCGTCGTTGTCAGCGACAAGAACACCAAGACGGTGGTGGTGAAAGTGGAACGCCGCTTCATCCATCCCGTCATGGGCAAGACCGTCCGCCGTTCGAAGAAATATCACGCCCATGACGAGAAGGGCGAATTCAAGTCAGGCGACATCGTGCGCATTCGCGAATGCCGGCCGCTTTCCAAGTTGAAGACCTGGGAAGCGTTCGAGCGCGTAGGCAAGTAAGCGCCAGGTACCGGAGCATAATGATATGATTCAGATGTCCACCGAACTCGACGTCGCCGACAATTCCGGCGCGCGCCGCGTGATGTGCATCAAGGTTCTCGGCGGTTCGCATCGCCGTTATGCCGACGTGGGCGACATCATCGTGGTGTCCGTGAAGGAAGCGATTCCGCGCGGCCGCGTGAAGAAGGGCGAGGTCCTCAAGGCCGTCGTCGTGCGCACGGCGCATGGCGTTCGCCGTCCTGATGGCAGCCTGATTCGTTTCGACGGCAATGCCGCCGTCCTCATCAACGCGCAGGGCGAGCCCATCGGTACGCGCATCTTCGGACCGGTGACGCGCGAGCTTCGCGCCAAGAACCAGATGAAGATCATCTCGCTCGCGCCGGAGGTGCTGTGATGCCTGCGAAGATCAAGAAGGGCGACCGCGTCGTCGTCGTCGCCGGCCGCGACAAGGGCAAGAAGGGTGAGGTCATCAAGATGATGGACGAAACCCGCGCGCTCGTTTCCGGCGTCAACCTGGTGAAGCGTCACCAGAAGCAGACCCAGAAGGCACAGGGCGGCATCATCTCGAAAGAGGCGCCGATCCATTTGTCGAACATCGCGCATGTCGATCCCAAGGACGGATCGCCGACGCGCATCGGCTGGAAGGAATTGAACGACGGTCGCAAGGTCCGCTTTGCGAAGAAGTCGGGTGAGGTCATCGATGTCTGAAGCAGGCAGCAAGAATCCGCACGAGGCCGCGAAGGCCGAAGCGAAAGCCGCCAAGGGCGCCAAGAAGGCGGCCAAGCGCGAGCTCGACGTCGGCACGAAGGTGTCGGTCGGCGAACACGCGCGCGACCCGAACTACGTGCCCAAGTTCAAGAAGCGCTACAACGACGTCATCAAGCCCGAGCTGATGAAGAAGTTCGGCTACACGAACGCGCTTCAGGTGCCACGCATCAACAAGATCGTGCTGAACATCGGCGCGGGCGAGGGTGCGGCTGACAGCAAGAAGATCCAGGCCGCACAGAACGACCTGACCGCCATCGCCGGCCAGAAGGCCGTCGTGACGCGCGCCAAGAAGGCGATCGCGGCGTTCAAGATCACGGCCGGCCGTCCGGTCGGCGTGAAGGTCACGCTGCGCCGCGACCAGATGTACGAATTCATGGACCGCCTGATCACGATGGCGCTGCCTCGCGTGCGCGACTTCCGCGGCATCAAGGCGAACAGCTTCGACGGCCAGGGCAACTATGCCATGGGCCTCAAGGAGCACATCGTGTTCGTTGAGATCGACTACGACAAGACCGAGACCGTGTGGGGCATGGACATCATCATCAACACGACTGCGAAGACCGATGAGGAAGCCCGCGAGCTCCTCAAGGGTTTCCAGTTCCCGTTTGTGAATTGAGGACGAAATGGCAAAAACCAGCCAGATCAACCGTAACAAGAAGCGCGAAAAGCTCGTCGCCCAGTTCGCCGCCAAGCGCGCCGCGCTGAAGGCAACGGCTGACGACATGAAGGTGCCCGCCGAGGATCGCTTCGCTGCGCGCCTCAAGCTGGCCAAGCTGCCGCGCAACTCATCCAAGGTGCGCATTCACCATCGTTGCGACCTGTCGGGCCGCCCGAAGGGCTACTACCGCAAGGTGAAGCTGTCGCGCATCGCGCTTCGCGACCTTGCGAATTTCGGCCAGATCCCTGGCATGACCAAGGCGAGCTGGTAAGGAGACCGGATATATGGCGATCAATGATCCAATCGGCGACCTGCTCACACGCATCAGGAACGGCCAGCTGCGCCACCTGGCGAAGGTGAACTCGCCGAACTCGCGCCTGCGGGCCCGCCTGCTCGACGTGCTCGTCGAGGAAGGCTTCATCCGCAGCTACACGGAGGTCGAGGTGAAAACCGGCGCCCGCGTGCTCGAGATCGAACTGAAGTATCACGAAGGCCAACCGGTCATTCGCGAATTGAAGCGCGTGTCCACGCCGGGCCGCCGCGTCTATACCTCTGTCAAGGAACTCAAGCCCCATCGTCAGGGTCTTGGCGTGTCGATCGTCTCCACGCCGCAGGGCGTGATGACCGACACCCATGCCCGAGAGAAGAATGTGGGCGGCGAAGTTCTCTGCCAGGTGTTCTGAGGAACCAGATATGTCTCGTATCGGCAAGAATGCAGTCGCTTTGCCAAAGGGCGTCACGGCCTCGGTCAATGGAAAGACCGTGAGCGTGAAGGGCCCCAAGGGCGAACTCAAGGTCACGCTCGTCCAGGAAGTGGACGCGTCCATCGGCGAGAACGGCATCACCGTCACGCCGAACAAGGACATGGACCGCGCCGCCGCCATGTGGGGCATGAGCCGCACGCTGGTGAACAACCTCGTCGTCGGCGTCACCACCGGCTTCACGCAGAAGCTCGAGATCCAGGGCGTCGGCTATCGCGCGGCGGTGCAGGGCAAGAACCTGAACCTGCAGCTCGGCTTCAGCCATGACGTCGCCTATCCGATCCCGGAAGGCATCACGATCACGGCCGAGAAGCCCACGATGCTGACAGTGTCGGGCATCAACAAGCAGCTCGTCGGCCAGGTCGCCGCCGAGATCCGCGGCTATCGCCCGCCAGAGCCCTACAAGGGCAAGGGCGTGCGGTATGAGGGCGAGTATGTCCGCCGCAAGGAAGGCAAGAAGAAATGACGTCGAAACTGTTCACGCGCCGTCAGCGGCGTAACCGCTTCAAGCTCACGACGCACGCCTATGGCCGTCCGCGCCTGTCGGTGTTCCGTTCGGGCAAGCACATCTACGCGCAGGTCATCGACGACCGCGCGAAGGCGACGCTGGCCTCCGCCTCGACCAACGAGAAGGAAGGCAAGCCCGCGAAGACCTACAACGTCGAGGCTGCTTCGAGCGTCGGCAAGAAGATCGCCGAACGTGCCATCGCGGCCGGCGTGAAGGAAGTCGTGTTCGACCGCGGCGGTAACATCTATCACGGGCGCATCAAGGCGCTCGCAGACGCTGCCCGCGAGGGCGGCCTCGAATTTTAAGGACGTAAAACATGGCGCGTGAAGAAGGCAGCTCGGGTGGCGATCGCCGCGGTCGCAGGGAACGCCGCGATAACCGCGAAGAGCGTGACAACGAATTCGTCGACAAGCTCGTTCACATCAATCGCGTTGCGAAGGTTGTGAAGGGTGGCCGCCGGTTCGGTTTCGCAGCGCTCGTGGTCGTGGGCGACCAGCGCGGCCGCGTCGGCTTCGGTCATGGCAAGGCGCGTGAAGTGCCGGAAGCCATCCGCAAGGCGACCGAGGAAGCCAAGAAGTCGCTGATCCGCGTGCCGTTGAAGGACGGCCGCACGCTGCATCACGAAGTGCGCGGCCATCACGGCGCCGGCAAGGTCGTCGTGCGTCCGGCTCCGGCCGGTACGGGCGTGATCGCCGGTGGTCCGGCGCGCGCTGTGTTCGAAGCGCTGGGCGTCGGCGACGTCGTGTCGAAGTCGCTGGGCACATCCAATCCGTACAACCTGGTGCGTGCGGTGTTCGACGCGCTGAAGAACCAGCAGTCGCCGCGCATGGTCGCGCAGCGCCGCGGTCGCAGCGTGACCGAAATCATCTCGCGCCGCGAAGGCCAGAAGGGTGAGCAGGCGGCTGTCTAGCCGATCTGCCTGAGGAACAAGACGATGGCTGACAAGAAGAAGACCCTTACCGTGCGCCAGATCCGCAGCGCCGCGCGCAGGCCCGACATCCAGGCCCAGACGCTGCGCGGCCTCGGCCTCGGCAAGATCCGCCGCACCCGCACGCTCGAGGACACGCCCTCGGTGCGTGGCATGATTAATTCGATCAAGCATCTGGTCGAGATCGTCGACGAAGGCAAATAAGATGAAGCTCAACGAACTCCGCAACAATCCCGGTGCGCACAAGCACAAGCACAAGGTCGGCCGCGGCTCGTCCTCCGGTCTCGGCAAGACGTCGGGACGTGGTGTGAAGGGTGCGAAAGCCCGTACCGGCAACCAGGTGCATGGTTTCGAAGGCGGCCAGATGCCGCTGCACATGCGCATGCCGAAGCGCGGCTTCAAGAACATCTTCGCGAACAAGTTCTCGGAGCTGAATCTCGGCCGTCTGCAGAAGGCCATCGAGGACAAGAAGATCGACGCCGGCCAGAAGATCACGACCGACGTGCTGCGCAAGGCGAACATCGTCCACAAGAGCCGCGACGGCGTCCGTCTGCTGGCCAAGGGCGATTTCAGCATCAAGATCGACATCGAGGTTGCCGGTGCGTCGGCTTCGGCCCGCGAGGCGGTCGAGAAGGCCGGCGGCACGCTGACCACGACCTTCAAGAAGGCCGAATACATGAACAAGAAGGGCGTGCCGGGCAAAAGGAAGCAGCGCCGGGCCGATGCGGCGGAAAAGCGCGCTGCCCGCGCGGCTTGATCCTATAATAGGCCGGAGCCCGCGCTTGTCGCGGGCCCGGGCCGTCCCGATATAGAGTCGGCCCGAGTCGGGAGAACGACATGCCTTCAGCAGCCGAACAACTGGCCGCAAACTTCAATTTCAGCAATCTCGGCAAAGCCACCGAGCTGCGCCAGCGTATCTTCTTCACGTTGGGCGCGTTGATCGTGGCCCGCCTGGGCACCTACATCCCGATGCCCGGCATCGATCCGGCCGGCATGGCGCGGCTGATGAGCTCGCAGGCCGGCGGCTTCCTCGACGTCTTCAATGTGCTCGCCGGCGGCGCCGTGCAGCGTATGGCGATCTTCTCGCTCGGCATCATGCCGTACATCTCGGCCTCCATCATCATCCAGCTGATGACGACGGTCTTCCCCGAGCTCGACAAGCTCAAGAAGGAAGGCGAGGCGGGCCGCAAGGTTATCAACCAGTACACGCGTTACGGCACCGTCGGTCTTGCGATGGTGCAGGCACTTGCGATCGCGATCGGACTCGAACACACGCGCGGCATCGTCATATCGCCCGGATGGTTCTTCCGCATGGAGGCGGTGATCACGCTGACAGGCGGCACGATCCTGCTGATGTGGATCGGCGAGCAGATCACCAGCCGCGGTGTCGGCAACGGTATCTCGCTGATCATCTTCGCCGGCATCGTCGCGCGCTTCCCGCAGATGATCGGGCAGGCGTTCGAATCGGTGCGCACCGGCGCCATCGGTCCGATCTTCCTGATCCTCGCCTCGGCCTTCATCGTCGGGCTGATCTGCTTCATCGTGTTCATGGAGCGCGCGCAGCGGCGACTGCTGGTGCAATATCCAAAGCGCCAGGTCGGCAACAAGATGTATGGCGGTGAGTCTTCGCATCTGCCGCTGAAGCTCAACATGGCCGGCGTCATCCCGCCGATCTTCGCATCTTCGATCCTGCTGCTGCCCACGACCATCGCGGGCTTCAACTCGGCGAACATCCCGGACTGGCTGCAGACCGTCGTGCAGTATCTCAGCCACGGTCAGCCGCTTTATCTGGTCCTGTACGGCCTGATGATCATCTTCTTCTCGTTCTTCTACACCTCCATCCAGTTCAACCCGGAGGAGACGGCCGAGAACCTTCGCAAATACGGTGGGTTCATCCCTGGCATTCGTCCCGGCAAGAAGACCGCC
>DASZCC010000152.1:0-2710 GCA_035943485.1 Rhizomicrobium sp.
TTCGATGCCGTCAGCCATGGTCGAGGTGCCGTGGGCATTCACGTAGTCGATATCCGACGGCGTGAGGCCAGAGCGCTTCAACGCCATCTGCATCGCACGGAAGCCGCCATTGCCGTCTTCCGACGGCGCAGTGATGTGGAAAGCGTCGCCGGAAAGGCCATAGCCCTTCACTTCGCCATAGATCTTCGCGCCTCGCGCCTTGGCATGCTCGAGCTCCTCGAGGATCACGACGCCGGAGCCCTCGCCCATGACAAAGCCGGCGCGATCCTTATCGTAGGGACGCGAGGCCTTCTCGGGCGTGTCGTTGAAATCGGTACAAAGGGCACGGCAGGCATTGAAGCCCGCGATACCAAGACGGCTGATCGCCGCTTCGGCGCCACCCGCCACCATCACGTCGGCGTCGTCGAACGCGATGAGCCGCGCGGCGTCGCCGATCGCATGGGCGCCAGTCGCGCACGCCGTGACGACGGAGTGGTTTGGCCCCTTGAAGCCATGCTCGATCGAGACATAGCCGGAGATCAGGTTGATCAGGCGTCCAGGGATAAAGAACGGCGACAGGCGCCGCGGTCCCTTCTCATGGACGAGAATCGCGCCGTCCTCGATGCCGGGAAGACCGCCGATGCCCGAGCCGATCAGCACGCCGGTGCGATCGCGCTCCTCCTCGGTCTTGGGCTCCCAGCCGGAATCCTTCACCGCCTGGTTGGCAGCCGCGAGGCCGAAGATGATGAAATCATCGATCCGGCGCTGTTCCTTGGGATCGACCCACTGGTCCGCGTTGAACGTGCCGTCGGTGCCGTCACCGCGCGGCACGTTGCACGCGAACTTGGTCGCGAGGTCGTCGGTCTTGAACTTGGTGATCGTCCGCGCGCCGGATTGCCCGGCGAGCAGGCGCGACCACGTCTCTTCCACGCCGCAGGCTAGCGGTGTGACAAGCCCAAGGCCGGTGACGACTACTCTACGCATGATGTTGTTAAGGATGGTTCAGGCCG
This sequence comes from Rhizomicrobium sp., assembly GCA_035943485.1. Taxonomy (GTDB): domain Bacteria; phylum Pseudomonadota; class Alphaproteobacteria; order Micropepsales; family Micropepsaceae; genus Rhizomicrobium. The sequence continues at coordinate 990 of DASZCC010000152.1, forward strand.
GCGCCGCCGACTTGTCGATATATTTCACCGCATCGCCGACCGTGACGATCGATTCAGCCGCGTCGTCTGGGATTTCGATGCCGAATTCTTCCTCGAACGCCATGACCAGCTCGACGGTGTCGAGGCTGTCTGCGCCCAGGTCTTCGATGAAGGACGCGTTATCGGTGACCTTATCGGCATCTACATTGAGATGCTCGACAACGATCTTCTTCACGCGTTCCGCCGTGTCGCTCATGGTATTGAAAGCCTCTCCTTGGATCGCCTGCCGGGGTTGGGTGGATTGGCCCGCAGGATTGGGCCGCACTTGTAAACCTTTGTGCGGGCGGCTGTACCTAACATATCGTATCCCCGCCCGCTATAATTCGATTAAGCCACTGGACGGGCTGTCAAATCATCGCCATTCCGCCATTTATCTGGATCGTCTCACCGGTCACATAGGCCGCTTCCTCGCTGGCCAGATAGACGACTGCGGCCGCAATTTCGGCGGGCAGGCCCATGCGGCCGGCCGGAATGCGCTGGCTGATCATTTCCTTCTGGGCGTCGGTCAGCACGTCCGTCATGGCCGTCTGGATGAAGCCGGGCGCGACCGCGTTGACCGTGATGTTTCGCGAGGCAACCTCGGCCGCCAGAGACTTCGTCATGCCGACGAGGCCAGCCTTGGCGGCGGCATAGTTCCCCTGTCCGGGATTGCCTGTGGCACCCACTACCGAAGTGATGGCGATGATTCGGCCCCAACGCTTCTTCATCATGCCGCGCAGCACGGCGCGTGACAGTCGGAACGCGGCAGTGAGATTGACCGCGATGACCTGATCCCACTCGTCGTCCTTCATGCGCATGAAGAGGTTGTCGCGCGTGATGCCGGCGTTGTTCACCAGGATATCGATTGGCGCGCCTGCTGCGGCCTCCGCCGCTTTCACCAGAGCCTCGACCGACTCCTTGTCCGAGAGATTGCAGGTCGCCACGAAAGCGCGGGCGCCGAGATCCGCCTTCACTGCTTCCAGTGCTTCGGCGCGCGTGCCGGAGACAACCACGTTCGCGCCCTGTGCATGCAGCGCCTTGGCGATCGCGCCGCCGATGCCACCGGACGCGCCTGTAACGAGTGCGGTCTTGCCGGAGAGGTCGAACATCTCAGAGCGCCTTTGCGAAAGCTTCGATGTCGGCAGGCGTGTCGAGCGTGATCGTCGCCAGGTCCTTGTCGATGCGCTTGACCATGCCGGTGAGAACCTTGTTGCCGCCGAACTCGACGGTCGTTCCGACGCCCAGACCACGGAATGCCAGCACGCTTTCTCGCCAGCGCACGCGGCCCGTGATTTGTTCAACGAGCAGGCGGCGGATTGTTTCCGGCTCGGACACCTCCGCGGCCGTCACGTTGGCAACGACCGGAACCGCCAGCGGACGGATCGTGACCGCTGCAAGCGCGTCGCGCATTTTGTCGGCGGCGGGCTGCATCAGCGGGCAATGGAACGGTGCGGATACGTTCAGCGCCATGGCGCGCTTGATGCCCTTGGCCTTCGCAATCTCGGGCGCCTTCTCAATCGCAGCCTTGGAGCCTGAGATCACGACCTGACCTGGCGCGTTGTCGTTCGCCACGACGCAGACACCGCCAGTCGTGGCGGCGCATTCCTTCGCAAGCGCTTCCGCCTGATCGATCTCAGCGCCGAGGAGCGCGCTCATGCCGCCCTCACCCACCGGTACCGCGGACTGCATCGCCTGCCCGCGCG
>DASZCC010000153.1:0-5632 GCA_035943485.1 Rhizomicrobium sp.
GCGCGAAAAGGAAGCCGCGCGCGTGGCGGCGGAATAGTCATGGCCAAACCCACCGGCTTCCTTGAGATCGAGCGCCAGGATCGCGGCTATGAAAAGCCCGAGACGCGCACGCACAATTATCGCGAGTTCGTCCATCCGCTGTCCGGCAAGGATGTCGTCAAGCAGGCGACGCGCTGCATGGATTGCGGCATCCCGTATTGTCACAACGGTTGCCCGGTCAACAATCTGATCCCGGATTTCAACAATCTCGTCTATCGCAACCAATGGCGCAGCGCGCTCGAGACGCTGCACTCGACGAACAACTTTCCGGAATTCACTGGCCGCGTCTGTCCCGCGCCGTGCGAAGCGTCATGTACGCTGAACATCGTGGAGAGCCCGGTCACCATCAAGACGATCGAGTGCCAGATCGTCGATCGCGGCTGGGAAGAAGGCTGGATCCAGCCGCTCGTACCCGCAGAGCGCACCGGCAAGAACATCGCCGTCGTCGGCTCCGGTCCTGCCGGTCTCGCCTGCGCGCAGCAACTGGCGCGCGCCGGTCACAGCGTGACGCTGTTCGAGAAGAGCGACCGCATCGGCGGCCTGCTTCGCTACGGCATTCCGGACTTCAAGATGGAAAAGCATCTGATCGACCGGCGCATGCGCCAGATGGAAGCCGAAGGCGTCACCTTCCGCACCGGCGTCGAGGTCGGCGCCGGCGTCTCGGTTGCGATGCTGCTCAAGGACTACGATGCGCTCGTGATGTCCGGCGGCGCGGAGCTGCCGCGCGATCTGGAGATCGAGGGCCGCACGCTCGAAGGTATCCACTTCGCGATGGATTTTCTGACGCAGCAGAACAAGCGCGTCGCCGGCGATCCGGAGTCCAAGGCCGCGCCGCACGGCACGATCAGCGCCAAGGGGCTGGACGTCATCGTCATCGGCGGCGGTGACACGGGTTCGGACTGCATCGGTACGTCGAACCGTCATGGCGCGAAGTCCGTCACCCAGCTCGAAATCATGCCGAAGCCGCCGGAGCACGAGAACAAGTCGCTGACCTGGCCGGACTGGCCGCTGAAGCTGCGCACGTCTTCATCGCATCAGGAGGGTGCCGATCGCGACTGGTCGGTGCTCACGAAATGCGCGCGCGGAAGCGACGGCAAGATCGAGGCGCTCGATTGCGTCCGCGTCGAATGGGTCAGGGGCGCCGATGGCCGCATGGAGATGCGCGAAGTCGAAGGCAGCACGTTCTCGCTGAAGGCCGATCTTGTCCTGCTGGCGATGGGCTTTCTCAGCGCGCGCCACAACGGTCTGGTGCAGCAGTCGGGCGCAACCGTCGATCCGCGCGGCAACGTCAAGGCCAACACGCTCGACTACAAGACCACTGTCGAGAAAGTGTTCTCCTGCGGCGACATGCGCCGCGGCCAGTCGCTGGTGGTCTGGGCAATTCGCGAGGGCCGCCAATGCGCCCGCGCCGTGGACGAATTCCTCATGGGCGCGAGCGAGTTGCCTCGTTAACGCCGTATTCTGACGCGTAATTTACAGCCAGCAGGGTTGACCGGAGCGCTATCCGCCCGGCAAATCCACTGTGCTGTTTGCGAGCTCCTGTCCTGCCTTCGCCGGAACCCATTTCATGAACCTTCTCTCGCGCTGGACGCTCGCTGCGCTCCTCACGCTGTCCTTTGCCGTGCCCGCGCTGGCGGCCGATCCGTCCAGGCCCTGGCCGCAGGCAGCGAGCGATCTGCCCGCCGATCCCGCTGTGCGCTTCGGCACGCTGCCCAACGGCATGCGCTATGCGATCCGCCGCAACACGACGCCCAAGGGCGCGGTTTCCGTCCGCCTGCGCATCGATGCCGGCTCGCTGATGGAACGCGATGACGAGCAGGGCATCGCACATCTGATGGAGCACATGGCGTTCCGCGGCTCGAAGCGCGTCGCGGACGGCGACATGGTCAAGACGCTGCAGAGCCTGGGCCTCAGTTTCGGCGCCGATACCAACGCTTTCACCGGCGGCACGCAGACCGTCTACTCGTTCGACATGCCCAAGAACGACGATGCCTCGATCGACACCAGCCTGATGCTGATGCGCGAGATAGCGAGCGAGGCGAACATCACCAAGGAAGCGATGGCGACCGAGCGCAATGTCGTCCTCGCCGAGGCGCATCTGGGCGACGTGCCATCGACGCATCTGCGCAAGGCCGACTTCCAGTTCCTTTATGGCGATCGCCCGGCGTCCGCCCTCCTGCCCATCGGACTCGAGAAGATCGTCGCGAACGCCACACCCGAACTTGTGCGCGGTTTCTATGAAGCGTGGTACCGGCCCGAGCGCGCCACGCTGATCGTCGTCGGCGACATCGATCCGGCGGCGGTCGAAGCGCAGATCAAGGCGAAGTTCTCGGACTGGAAGGCGGCCGCGCCACCGCGTCCGGTGCCGGCTTATCACGCGCGTGCCAATCATTCCGACCGCGCGAAAATCTTCGTCGAACCCGGCGCGCAGGCCTTCATCGCGTTCGACTGGCTCAAGCCGTTCGACGACACACCGGATTCCAAGGCGCAGGAACGGCGCGAGGTCATCCGTTACATCGCGCTCGGCGTCATCAACCAGCGCCTCGCCGCGCTTGCGCACGGCGCCAATCCGCCCTTTCTCGCGGCGTCGGCAAGTCACGACAATGTCGGCAACTTTGCCGAACAGACCGAACTCGGGATCAGCTATCGCGCCGGCGAGAATCTTGAGGGCCTGAAGGCGGTTGAACGCGTGTGGCGCGATGCTGTGAAGAATGGCGTGCGTCAGGACGAGGTCGATCGCTATGTGTCGGAGCTGCGCGCCTTTTTCCAGTCGCGCGCCGACTCGGCGGATTCCACGCCGACGCCGAACGTGATCAACGACATTTTGCGCTCGGTCGACGATCAAACCGTCTACACGTCGTCACACTACGATCTCGAAAGCTACGAGGACATCGTCAAGTCGCTGACCGCAGCGGAGGTGTCCGACTTGCTGCGTGACAGTTTCTCTGGCGACGGACCTTATCTCTTTGTCAGCAGCGCCGATGCGTTGCCGGGTGGCGAGAAGGCGCTCACCGATGCGCTTGCGCAGGCCGATGCGACGCCGCTCGCGGCTTCGACGTCCCAGGCGTTGATACCCTGGCCCTATGGTGCGTTCGGGACACCAGCCAAGGTCGAGTCGCGCCGCGAAGTCGCCGATCTCGGCGTCACGTTCGTCAAATTCGCCAATGGCGTAACGCTGACCGTGAAGCCCACGAAATTGCGGGCCGGTCAGGTGCTTGTGCATGTCGATTTCGGCTCAGGCCGTCTGAGTCTTCCAACCGATCGCACTGTGCCGAGTTGGGCACTGTCGGGCAGCTTCATTCAGGGCGGACTGAAGAAGCTCTCCATCGACGACCTGCAGCGCGCGATGGCGGACAGGATCTGGGGCGCGTCCTTCGCGATGGCCGATGATTCCTTCCTGCTTTCAGCTTCGACACGCCCTGCCGATCTTGATCGCGAATTGCAGGTCCTCACGGCTTACATCACCGACGCCGCATGGCGGCCCGAAGCGTTTGAGCAGAACCAGGTCGCAGCTGTCGCCGGCTACGCGCAGAACGAAGCGGCGCCTGCGAGCGTGCTGGCACGCGAGTTCTCAGGCCTCGTTCATTCCGGCGACAAGCGGTTCCTTGCCGCCACGCTCGCCGAGATCAAAGGCGCTGCGCTCGACGACGTGAAGGCGATCATCGCAAAGCCGCTTGCCGGCGGACCGCTCGATGTCACGATCGTGGGCGACATCACCGTCGATCAGGCGATTGCTGCGGTTGCCGGCACGCTGGGTGCATTGCCCGAAAGGCCGGCCGCCGATCCGCTTGCGAAGGGGCATGAACGCTTCCCGGCGCCCGTGTCCGATCCCGTGACGCTGACGCATAGCGGCGCGCCCAACCAGGCGATCACGCTGATCGCGTGGCCGACCAACGGTTTCTATATCGACATGCAGGCGCCGCGCACGTTGCGGGTGTTGTCGGAGATCTTCTCAACCCGCCTGATCGATCAGCTGCGCACCCGCGAAGGCATCACCTATTCGCCCAACGCCTCGACCTACGCCTCGCTCAACACCGACGATTACGGCTTCATCTATGCCGTGGCGCAGATTCCGCCCGACAAGATCCCGAATTTCTACGCGGCGATCGCGGCGACAGCGGCGGATCTGCGCGATCATCCGGTCAGCCAGCTTGAGCTCGACCGTGCCCGCGGCCCCCGTATCCAGGACATCCAGCGCCAGCAGCAGAGCAACGAATACTGGGTGTCCCTGCTCGATGGGGCCGGCGTCGATCCGCGCAAGCTGGACGTGATCCGGACCACGATCCCCGATGAGGAAAAGATCACGGTGGCCGACGTCCAGAAGGCGGCGGACCTGTGGCTGAAGGACGCCAAGAGCTGGAAGCTGGTCGTGGTTCCAGCTGCGGCAAAGCCTTGACTGCGAACGCCACTTCCTCTGCGGCATCATGGACTTGCGGGACGGTCGTCCGATAGCGCCTATCCTTGGAACGGTCGCTCGGGAAGACGTTGCGCTATCCGGTACCGCCGCTACAGTTAAATGACGCCGGGCCACCAAGAGCCCAGGCAGGTGAGGACCATGAGCGATCTCGAGACTTTCCGGACCGAAACACGTGCGTGGCTGGAGGCGAATTGCCCGCCTTCGATGCGCGGTGACGCCGCCGCGATCACCGATGACGACGACAATTCCGTCTGGGGCGGCCGCAAGGCGACATTCAAGAATCCGGAGCAGAAGCAGTGGCTCGACCGCATGGCGGCCAAGGGCTTCACCGCGCCGACTTGGCCCAAGGAATATGGTGGCGGCGGCCTTTCGAATGCCGAAGCACGCGTTCTGCAGCAGGAACTAGGCCGGCTGAAGGCGCGTCCGGCGCTGATGTCGTTCGGCTTGTGGATGCTGGGTCCGGTGCTGCTGGAATACGCGACCGACGAGCAGAAGAAGGAGTTTCTGCCCAAGATCGTGCGCGGCGAAATTCGCTGGTGCCAGGGCTATTCCGAGCCGGGCGCCGGTTCCGATCTCGCAGGGCTGCGCACGCAGGCTGTCGACAAGGGCGACCACTATCTCGTCAACGGACAGAAGATCTGGACGTCCTATGCCGACAAGGCCGACTGGATTTTCTGTCTCGTCCGCACCGACAACACCAAGAAGCACGAAGGCATCTCGTTCCTGCTGTTCGACATGGCGTCGCCCGGTGTCGAGCCGCGGCCGATCAAGCTGATCTCCGGCCAGTCGCCGTTCTGCGAGACCTTCTTCACCGACGTGAAGGTGCCCAAGAAGCAACTCGTCGGAAAACTCAACGGCGGCTGGGATATCGCCAAGCGGCTGCTGCAGTATGAGCGGCAGAACATCTCGGCCGGCGGCTTCGGTGGCGGCGGCGGCAACGCGTATGACATTGAACACGCCGCGCTCGACTATGCCGGCAAGGATGACGGCAAGGTCGCCGACAGCGATCTGCGCGCCCGAATCACGGCGCACAAGATGGAAGCGCGCGCCTTTGCGCTGACCGTGCGCCGCGCCGAAGAAGAGTCCAAGCAGGGCAAGGGCCCGTCGGCTGCGACCTCGATCATCAAATATGCCGCCGCCAAGATTAATCAGGAGCGCACCGAACTGATGGTCGAG
>DASZCC010000154.1:0-7428 GCA_035943485.1 Rhizomicrobium sp.
CGAGACGCAGCAGGTAAGCAGCCGATGGAGCCAGGACGATCCGTACAAGCGCCACGAGCGCGGGACGATCGACGCGAATGCCTATTTCGCTTCGCTGCGAAACTCCCTTGGCATCGATCTGAGCGATGAACAGTTCCTTGATGGCTGGAACGCGATCTTCGCGGGCGTGGTTCCGGGCATCGAGGAGCAGCTGCGGATGGCTGGGAAGCGCTGGCCGCTCTACGTGTTCTCGAACACCAATCCGGCGCATGAGGCGCATTTCATTCCGGCCTATGCCGACACGCTCAAGCACTTTCGCAAGCTTTACCTCTCGTCCTCGATCGGACTGCGCAAGCCTGACCGTGCCGCCTTCGAATACGTTGCGCACGACATCGGCGTGGCGCCCGCGAATATCCTGTTCTTCGACGATGTGCTGGAAAACGTCGAAGGTGCGCGGGCGGCTGGTTTCCAGGCCATCCAGGCGCTGTCGAGCGCCGATGTTGCAGCCGCGCTCGCGGACCTTCCGTAACGCACGGTTGCCGCAGGGTTTTACGGCTTGTGCGCCGCCGCCAACCGGTCAAAACTGCGGCCCAAGAAGAAACATCACGGGGAGCATGGCGATGAGCCAGGCCGGGATCAGCAGGCAGGAAACGTTTTCGGGCACCAAAGAGGTGACGAACGCGCATGCCTTCGATGTGAAGAAGCTCGAGGCCTATCTCGCCGACCGGATCGAAGGGTTCCAGACGCCGCTGGAAGTGCGCCAGTTCAAGGGCGGTCAGTCCAACCCCACCTATCAGCTCGTCACGCCGAACCGGAAATACGTGATGCGCCGCAAGCCGCCGGGCAAGCTGCTGCCAAGTGCGCACGCTGTCAACCGCGAGTTCAAGGTGATCTCGGCGCTGTACCCGCAGGATTTCCCGGTCGCCAAGCCTTACGTGCTTTGCGAAGACGAAAGCGTCATCGGAACGATGTTCTACGTCATGGACTGCGTCGAGGGCCGCATCCTGTGGGAGGGCACGCTCCCGGGCATGGACAAGAAGGAGCGCTGGGCGACCTACGATGCGATGAACGAGACGCTCGCGCGGCTGCACAACCTCGACTATCAGAAGATAGGTCTTGAAGGGTTCGGCAAGCCGACAGATTACGTCGCGCGCCAGATCACGCGCTGGACGAAGCAGTATCAGCTGTCCGAGACCGAACACATCGACGAGATGAACAAGCTGATCGAATGGCTGCCCAAGCATCTCCCGGTCGAGGGCCGGCCGTCGGTTGTGCACGGCGACTACCGCATGGACAACATGATCCTGCATCCGACGGAGCCGAAGGTGCTTGCCGTCATCGACTGGGAACTGTCGACCATCGGCGATCCGCTCGCCGACTTCACCTATCACCTGATGCAGTGGCAGCAGGACGGCCGCGCAACGAGTTCCGGTTCGATCATGGGCGCTGATTTCGCCGCGCTCGGCATCCCGACCATCGACCAGTATGTGAAGATGTATTGCGAGCGCACCGGCCGGGCGACGACGCCGAACATGGACTACTACGCCGCGTACAACTTCTTCCGCCTCGCGGGCATCCTCCAGGGCATCGTCGGGCGCGTGCGCGACGGCACGGCGGCAAACGCGAATGCGACGTCCGCCGCGTCCGGCGCACGCGGACTGGCCGAACGCGGATGGCACTTTGCCAAGCGCGCGGGCGCAGTCGATTAACGTGGTTAATCGCGGGTAACTGTGGGATCGGTACAAGAGTAACTTAACGATCCCATTGCTAGCGTGCGCGGGCTGCGGCAACCCGCGGAGTGCACGTGCCGCAAGACGAGATCACCGAAGCTGACAAGGCCGCGCGCCAGAGGCGATTCCGCACGCATGTGGACCTGGCCGAGCGCGCTGCGCATTTCGGCTACTGGACCGCCAATATCGACACCGGAACGCAGTTCTGGTCTCCAGGCATGTACCGCCTGATCGGCGACGAGAAGGCAGCGCAGGTTCCCGACAGCGAATGGCTTCTGTCACTGATGCCACCGGAAGATGCTGCTGTCGTGCGTGAAGCCATCGACACCGCGATAAAGAACGGATCGCCATTCTCCTACCGCTGCCGCGCGCGGAACATGAGTGGCGATCTGCGGACAATTGACACTCACGGCGAGTCCGATGTGGCCGAGGACGGCCGCACGATCAGGCTGCTCGGCGTGTGCCACGATGTGACCGAGAAAGTGCGCGCCGAAGAGGACCGCGCGCGCGCCCAGGACATGTACCGCGTGATGGCGTCGGAAGCGTCCGACATCATCCTGATGTTCGCGCCAGACCGGAGGATCGAATTCGTGTCGGACGCGTTGCAGCGCGTGTTAGGCCGTTCGCCTGCCGAGATCGAGCTAGGAAACTGGCGCAACCTGCTTCATCCCGACGACGTCGATCGCCTCGCCAATGTCCCGCTGCCGCCAAAACCAGGCGAGACGCTGACCCACACCTATCGCCTGAAGCACCGCGAGGGGCACTACGTGTGGCTGGAGACGGTCACGCGCGGCCGTTATGCAGGAGACGGCACACATCTGGGCATCGTCAGCGTGGCGCGCGATGTCACGCTGCGCAAACAGCATGAAGGCGAAATGCGCGCCGCACAGGCGAAGGCCGAGGCGGCGAACAAGGCCAAGTCCCGCTTTCTTGCCAATATGAGTCATGAGCTGCGCACGCCGCTGAACGCCATCATCGGTTTCGCCGACATGATGCGCCAGGAGACCTTCGGTCCGATCGGCAACGAGCGCTACGAGGAGTATTCGACGCTGATCTACGATTCAGGCCAGCTGCTGCTCGATCTGATCTCGGACATCCTCGACATGTCCAAGATCGAAGCAGGCAAGATGGAACTGAACTTCGAACACGTCGATCTCACTGGAACGATCAAGGATGCGCTGCGCCTGCTCCACGACCGCGCCCGCAAGGGTCGCGTAAAGCTCGAACCCGATCCGGCCAACGGCGCCATATCCATCGAAGGCGATCGCCGCGCGATCAAGCAGATCCTGATCAATCTCGCGACCAATGCCGTCAAGTTCACGCCGCAGGGCGGCCATGTCGTGGTGTCGGCGCACATTGCCAATGGTATGGCGGTGATCTCGGTTCGCGACGACGGGATCGGCATACCGGAAAGCGAGATCCATCGCCTCGGACAGCCCTTTGAACAGGTCTGCGCCGATCCGATGCTGGCCAAGGCGGGCACTGGCCTTGGGCTCGCGCTGGTCCGTGCGCTGGCTGAAGGCCATGGCGGAACGCTGGCGATCACCAGCCACGAAGGGCTCGGCACCGAAGTGTCGGTTTCGCTGCCCGTCTCGCAGGCCAAGCGGCAGGCGGCTTAGCGAAGCAACCCGCAGGAATGTTTGACAACCGTGCCCCCGGCACGGCAAGCAGCGGTCATGCTGCTATGGGCGGGCGTTCTGCTGATCCTTGTTGGTGTCGCCTGCCTTCCGATCGACCGGCGGGCGGCGCATCTCATCTATGATCATGAGAGCGCTGCCTTTGAGCACTTCCTCCAGCGCACAACACATTTCGCCAAGGCGGCGCACTGGCTGATTGCGGCGATCATTGCCTACGGAATTGCGCAGGCGATCCTGACATTCAAAGGCGAGATACCCGATGCGCGGCTCGCGTCGGACTGTTCCCTCGCCTTCATCGTATGCCTTGCGGCTGGAAGCATAGTCCTGCATGGCATGAAGCTGATCATCGGACGCCGGCGGCCGCGCGACGACATGGAGATGGGTCTCTACGGCTTCGTCTGGTTCAAGTTCAGACTGGACTACAACTCGTTTCCATCGGGCCATGCATTGACGATCATGTCGGTGGCAGTCATCGCGAGCTGTGTGTGGCCGCATCTTGCGATCCTGTGGTTCGTCCTCGCGCTCTGGCTCGGCCTGACACGGGCCCTGCTCACGGCACATTTTCTGAGTGACGTGTTTGTCGGAGCCGGCATCGGGCTCCTCGCCTCACGCGAGACTTTGCTGTATCTCTTTCCGCACCTGACGCCGACCTGGTTCTGAGCCCTGACGATGTTCGATTTCATCTATTCGCTCGATGCCTGGATCGCGCTTCTGACGCTGACCGTGCTCGAAATCGTTCTCGGCATCGACAACATCATCTTCCTGGCCGTTGTCGCCAACAAGGTCGCGCCCGAGCAGCGCAAGCTCGCGCGGCGCATCGGGCTCATGCTGGCGCTGGTCCTGCGTGTGGCGATGCTCTCCAGCATCGCCTGGATCATCTCGCTGTCGACGCCGATCGTGACGCTTTGGGGACATGACCTCTCCTGGCGCGATCTCATTTTCGGCGCGGGCGGGATATTTCTGCTCACCAAAAGCACGCGCGAAATCCACGAGATGGCCGAAGGCGACGACCCGGAGCATCACGCCGTGAGCGCCACACTGACCTCGGCGGTGTTCCAGATTGCGATGTTCGACATCGTGTTCTCGATAGACTCTGTCGTGACGGCTGTCGGCATGTCGGACCATCTGGTGATCATGATCACCGCTGTGGTCATCGCGATGGTCGTCATGCTGGTCGCATCCGGCCCGGTCGGCGAGTTCGTCGAGCGCCACCCCACCGTCAAGATGCTGGCATTGAGCTTCCTTCTGCTCATCGGCACAGCACTCGTTGCGGATGCGCTGCACTTCCACATCCCGCGCGGCTATCTCTACTTCGCCGTCGCGTTCTCGGGTCTGGTCGAGATGCTCAACCAGTTCGTGGCAAGGCGACGTGCGAAGAAGAAGAGCTAGGCGGCTCTCGCGTGCCGGATCAGTGGTGACTCCTCGTCGATGCAGGCCTTGAACGATGGCCGCGCATGAAGCCGCTCTACATAAGCGGCAAGCTTGCTCCAGCGCGACTTGTCCAAGGCTTCACCGGCGTGGTGGAAGTTCACGAACATCGTGCCGACCGAAATATCGGCAATCGACAGCGCGCCGCCGGCGAGGAATTGCTTGTCGCCCAGTTGGCCCTGCAGATAGTCGAACACCGGCGGCAGTTTTTCGCCGAGCGTCTTCTGGCACGTCGCCTCATCGGTCGGCTGGCGCATCAGCTTCTTGACGACGCGCTCGAAGAACAGCCCGCTGCCGATGCACTGCGCCATCAGGGAGTCCGCATACTCCTCGAACCACAGCGCACGGGCCCGCTGGTAATGATCGGACGGATAGAGTGCCGGTGACGGTTTCTTGTGCTCGAGGTAATCGCAGATGACCGACGAGTCCGACAGCGTGTTCGGCTCCGGCAGATCGGTGTCGCGGAATGCCGGTATGCGCTTGAGTGGACTGATCTCGAGGAATTCCGGCGGCGCGGCGAACGGGTTCACCTGCTCCAGCGTGTAGTCGATGCTCTTCTCGGCCATTGCGATGCGCACCTTGCGCACGAAGGGCGAGATATTGCTGCCATAGACGATGAATGCCATGCCGTCCTCCCTTGTTTTGCGCGCAGCCTGTTCCCGCTACCGGTCCAAATCAAGCGGGCGCCATCACTTCAAGCTTTGGCATCTTTTCTTTCGGCAAATTGTCATAAAGGTCCGCGATCAGGTCGCGCTTTTTGGCCTGCCATTTCGGGTCGTCCCAGAGATTGACCCATTGTTGCGGGTCGTTGTTGAGATCGTAGAGCTCACCTTCCGTACCGTCATAGCGGATGTGCGTCTCCACACCGCCCCAGGCCGGGAAGTTCTTCTCAAGGCCGTTCGGCTGACCGGCAGTCGATTTCTCGTAGCGTGTGAGCACAAGACCATCGCGATAGATCGAGCGGAAGTGAAAGCCATAACCGGGAAACTGGCTGTCCCATTCGCAGATGGCGCGCTGGCGCGAACCGTCATCTGTCGTTGGCAGCGCCTTGCCCTGCATCCACGAGGCGGGCTCGACGCCCGCGATCGCGCAAAGCGTCGGTGCGATATCGACCTGCTCGACGGGCTGCTGCACGGCGGCTGGCGCGACCTTCGCGCTGGGCGCGGGCCGCCAGATAAACGGCAGGCGCATCAGCGCGTCGACATGGAACGGTCCTTTATAGACCAGACCGAAATCGCCCTGCAGCTCCCCGTGATCGGTCGTGAAGATCACATCCGTGTCGGCGTACCAGCCGCGCGCGCCGATCTTCGCCATGACACGGCCGATCGCTTCGTCGATCAGCTCGTTCATCACATGGACCTTCGCGTTGATCTCGCGGACGTTGTCGTGAGACAGCTGCTGCGGCCGGAAGTTCTGCGGCCCGCCTTCCGCATTGATGAAGCGGCCTTCATAGTATTCGAGCCAGTGCGCCGGCTTGCGCGCCAGCACCTTGCGGATGTCATCCGGAGAACCGGGATGTCCATCAGGCAGCGGCAGATCGCGCCAGTCGCTGCGGCTGTTCTCGCTCGCCGGCGGATCCCACGGGTGATGCGGATCGGGGAAACTCAGCCACAGCATCCAGTCGTCCTGTGCATCGAGCGTGTCGAGCCAGTCGAGCGCGAGGCCTGCCAGCCAGTCGGTGTGATAGAGCCCGCGCGGTATCACGTGATTGGACGTCTCGGGCGCGCCCGTGTCGCCGCCTGGCGTCGCGTTGAGCAGCGGCGGCCAGTTGTCGAACACCGTCTTGTCCTGTGCGCGCAGCCAGCGGCCGTAGTGTCCGACAGGTCGTCCCCCGAAATTCGCCGTGTGCATGGCGTGGATCGCGTAGTCGAAGCCACGCCAGGGACCATAGTCGCCATCGCGCTGACGGCGGTTCTCTACAAACAGCATCTGCGGATCGAACGCCGGTTCGAAATGCGCCTTGCCGATCAGCGCCGTCTTGTAGCCGGCTTTGTCCGTCAGATACTGCGCGAAGCTGGGCGCATCTTCCGGCAAGGGCACGCCGTTCGCGAACACGCCATGCGTGCGGACGTACTGCCCGGTCAGCATCGTGGAGCGCGCCGGCATGCAGACCGTGTTCTGGTTGTAGCCGCGCGCGAAGTTGATCCCTGACGCAGCCAGCGCATCGATATTAGGCGTGCGGCAGAACTTGTTGCCGTTGCAGCCGAGTGAATCCCAGCGCTGCTGGTCCGTCGTGATGAACAGGATTTTGCGCCCCACAGAATCCTCCACGGATTTCACAAATGTGAACTTGTATTCCGGTTCCGAGTTAGGCACTGTCCCGCCGCGCCGTCAATGTTGGGAGGCATGGCTGACGCTTTCCATCGACCTGTTCTGGTCGTTCCGCAGCCCCTATTCGTACCTCGCGACACCGCGCCTCTGCGAAATGGCGCGCGATTACGACCTGACGATCAACGTGCGTCCGGTTTATCCCATTGCCGTGCGCGCGGGAGAGTTCTTCTCGCAGGTCAATCCACTCTGGGTCGGCTATCTGATGCGCGACACGATGCGCCTCGCCCAGATGCTTCAGCTGCCCTATCGCTGGCCACGTCCTGATCCTGTTGTCGTCGACATCAACACCCGCGCGGCAACACCCAACCAGCCTTACATCCATC
>DASZCC010000155.1:0-2437 GCA_035943485.1 Rhizomicrobium sp.
ATCCGGTCCGCCGAAGCGTTTCACTTCGTGAATGCCGGTCGGTGAGGTCACGTTGATCTCGGTGAGGTAGTCGCCGATCACGTCGATGCCGGTGAAGATCAGGCCGCGCTTCTTCAGCTCTGGCCCGATCGCCTTGCAGATGTCCTTCTCGCGCTGCGTCAGCGTCGTTGCTTCCGGGCGCCCGCCGACATGCATGTTGGAGCGTGCCTCGCCTGCTGCCGGCACGCGGTTGATCGCGCCGGCGAACTCGCCATCGACCAGGATGATGCGCTTGTCGCCTTTGCGCACTTCTGGGAGATAGCGCTGCACGATCACCGGCTCGCGATAGAACTGGGTGAACATCTCCAGCAGACT
Organism: Rhizomicrobium sp.; assembly: GCA_035943485.1. Lineage (GTDB taxonomy): Bacteria > Pseudomonadota > Alphaproteobacteria > Micropepsales > Micropepsaceae > Rhizomicrobium. Next base: position 355 of record DASZCC010000155.1, read on the forward strand.
GCCGAGGTTCTCGTCATCCGGCTTCACGCGGAACACGCCGGCACCGCCATTGCCGTAAAGCGGCTTCAGGATGATGTCCTTGTGCTGCGCGCGGAATTCGTTGATCTCGGCGCGGTCGGTCGTGATCAGCGTCGGCGGCATCAAGTCCGGAAACTGCGTGACGAAGATCTTCTCCGGTGCGTTGCGCACATGGCCAGGATCGTTCACCACCAGCGTCTTCGGATGGATGTACTCCAGCACATGCGTTGCGGTGATGTAGGCCATGTCGAACGGCGGATCCTGCCGCATCAGCAGAACGTCAGCCTTCGCCAGATCGAAGACATGCATGTCGCCCAGCGTGAAGTGATCGCCCTTCACCGCGCGGACCGTCAGGCCGCGGCCACGCGCCGTGACCTTGCCTTCACGGAAAGTGAGATCACGTGGGCCATAGTAGAACAACCCGTGGCCGCGGTTCTGCGCCTCAAGCGCCAGCGCGAACGTCGAATCGCCGCCGATGTCGATCTTCTCGATCGGGTCCATCTGGATCGCGACGGTGAGCATGCGCCACTCCTAGTTCAGCAACCGTTTCAACTGCGCCAGCGCCTGGCGCGCGGCGTGGCCGAGTTCTTCGCCCGGCCGTGTCAGTGCCACCGCACGTTCATAGGCCTTTCGCGCCGCGCCCGGAATACCGGCCTGGTGGCGCAGACGCCCGAGGTCGAACCACAGGTCCGGACGCTTCGGCGAGATCAGCACCATGCGCTCGGCGATCTCCAGTGCGCGGGCGTCGTCGCCAGCGTCCAGCGCACGGATCTTCAGATTGTTCTGCAGCCGCAGCAAAACGCTCGCGTCGCTGACCACCTGCTTCAGGCCGTCCTGATCGATGGGGACATGCGGCGGTGCACGGTCCGGCTCGATCAGTGCGCCGCCATTGAATGGATCGATGATCGCGTCATGCCCGCCATGCGTCAGGCGCACAACGAAATGATTGGGCGCACTGAGACCGGAGGCTTCCAGGCCGGCAGCGCGTGCGCCATGGATGTAGATGATCCCGAGCGCCACCGGCAGGCCGCGCCGCCGCGCGATGACCGAGACGAGATCGGCGTTCTGCGGATTGTCGTAATCCTCGCGATCGCCTTCATAGCCGAGCTGGCCGAAAAGCAGATCGGCCAGCGCATGCGCCCCGCCGCCGACATCGCGGATCAGGGAGGCGCGCAGCTTCATCGCTTCGGCGATCTCCGCCAGATGCGCCCGCGCTGGTTCTAGCGGCCGGTTGGGTTGATCGAGCTGTGCCAGCATCAGGGCAGCCTCGGCGATGTCGCCGCCCTGCTCGCCATAACGCGTCAGCCAGTCGAGCGCGCCGGTCATTGCGGCCGCCACGCATCGCGGATGTGGCACGGCAGCGGCGCAACGGTCACGATATCAAAGCGCATCGCGGCGCGCGCCAGCTTCGGCCGCGCCGCGACGAACAAGGATGCGGCACGCGTGATGCGGGCCTGTTGCATGAGGCTGACCGATTCGACCGCGCTGCGCATCGCCTTGCGGGCCTTGACCTCGATGAAGCACACCACGCCGCGCGGCGAGCGCGCCACGAGATCGATCTCGCCTGCCTTCGTGCGCACGCGCGTGGCAAGGATGCGGTAGCCCTTCAGGCGCAGCAGCAATGCCGCCAGCCTCTCGCTGGTGCGGCCATGCTTCTCCGCCTTCTGCCGGCGATTACTCATCGGCGTTTTCCTTCAGGGCGAGCGCACGCTCGTAGACAGGCTTGCGCGTCACACCCAGCGCCTCGGCAACGAGTTCGGCAGCGGCACGCACCGGCATGAAGACCAGCGCCTTCGTCAGCAGCGCATCCATCTGCGCCGTATCGGCCGCCTGCTCAAGCGGTGGACCGACGACGACCGTGATCTCGCCCTTCGGCGCGTCACCGGCGTAATGGGTCGCGAGTTCGGAGAGTGTGCCGCGCACCACATCCTCATGCAGCTTGGTGAGCTCGCGGCCGACGGCGGCGGGCCGGTCACCCAACACCTCCGCCATCTGCGCCAATGACTCCCCGACGCGTTGCGCCGATTCGAAGAAGATCAGGCTGGCGCGGACGTCTTTCAGATCG
>DASZCC010000156.1:0-2875 GCA_035943485.1 Rhizomicrobium sp.
TCAGTTCGTAGCAGTTCGACCTATCTCATGGCCGGAGCGGCCATCCTCGCCGTCGGTGTTGGCGCGCTCTACTACACACACGTCCTTCCCATCGCTAACGCGCCTACGGCTGGCACGATCTTGCCGGCAGAGCGCTATCACGCAAGCCAGGTGGGCACCGACGACGTGAAGCTCGGTGACACGGGCGTCGCACAGCTGATGCAGACCGATGCGTTCGAATTGATGGTCAAGGACGCAAGCTTCCGCGCTCTTGCCACCGATCCGGGCTTCATGGCGCTCGCTGCTGATCCAGCCGCCTTCGCTGCGCTGCGCGCCAATCCGGCCGGCTTCGCCGCCTTGAGCCATGATCCCAAGGCGTTCGCAACGCTTGCCGCCAATGCCGGCGCCTTTGCCGCGCTGGCGCACAATATCGCCGAGCTTCGCTCAGCGTCGGAGTTGCGTGCCGCCAGCGCCGCTGATCTCCGGTCGGCCGGTGGCGCGGACATGGCCGCCCGTTCCGCGAGCCTCGCGTCGCAGGGCAACCTGAACTCGGCTGACCTTGCCGCTCAGTCGAACATGCGCGCCGTTGAAATGACGTCGCGCAATCTGCACGCCGTCGATCTCGCATCGCAGGCCAACATGCGGGCTCTTTCACTTCGTTCGGCCGACCTTTCAGCACAGTCGGGCCTGAGGCTGAATCTGCGCGCCGATGCAGGCCTTGCCGCGAACATGGCCAACGTCGCCAACATGCGCGCCGTTGCCGCCACGGGCGCGGAACTCACAGGCACCGGCGCCCAGGCGACGGCCGCAGCATCCGCTCTTCGGGCATCGCTCGCGTCTGCGGAACTTGCAAGCGCAGCGGCTCGCTCGGTTGAGCTGGCGGCTTCCAACCTCCGCGACGCGCAGCTGGCTTCGGCAGGTCTAGCGTCGACGGCGGCGGGCATGCGCGCTGCCGAGGCCATGAGCCGGGCACAGCTTGCCGCTTCGCAGGCTGTCGCTGCTGCTCAGGCGATCTCGGCGGCTCAGGCTTCGGCTTCGGCTGACGCCGTTTCGCGCGCAGCTTCGCTGTCGGCGTCGACGGCGGCGCTGGCTTCGCAGGCGGCCTCGTTGAGGGCGTCCGCTGAAGCGATGTCGCACATGTCGGCTCAGATGTCGGCCGCCGCAACCAGCGCAGCAATGGCAGCTACGGCCGCGATGCAGGCGTCTCAGGCAGCCTCGATCGCCCAGGCGGCACAGGCTCTGAGCGCTGCGCAGGCGATGTATGCGCTTCGTGGCGATGCGGCTCTGGCCGCTTCGCTGTCGGCCAATTCGCCGGCGCTCACTGCGATGGCCGCATCACCGGCTGCCTTCGCGCAACTGGCGAACAACGCAGCGGCGATGGCGAGCCTGTCGCACAATGCCGAACTGATGTCGGGACTGGCCAACAGCCCCGCCTTCTCGGCGCTGGCTGCCAGCCCGGCATTCGGTGCGATGCTCCGGACGCCCGGCTTCGCGTCTCAGATGGCCAATTCCAACTAAGTCAGAAAGTCATATAAGTAGAGGCCGCCCGCGGGGACTCGGGCGGCCTTTGCGTTTTCGGGGCATGTGATGGGGCGGGGCAAAGCGGTCGGCACAGCATTGCTGTGCATGGCAGCGGTTTTGGGTTTTGGACGGGCCGGGGCGGCTTCGATCGATCTCAACGAGATCGAGACGAAGGACATGCTCCTTCTGTATTTCGATCCGAGCGAGACGTATCTGACGCCCTATGTCGGCCGGGCGTACGAGAACTCGCTCAAATTCCAGCAACGGACATTCGGCTGGAAGCCCTGGGAGCCGACGACGGTCCTGCTCAAGGATTTCTCCGATTACGGCAATGCGGCCGCGCGTTCCGTGCCGAACAACGCGATCCTGATCGACATCGCGCCGCTGCCTTTGACCTATGAGACATTCAGTCCCGGTGAACGCTTCTTCACGATCCTGAACCATGAGCCGGTGCATGTCGCCACCATGGACATCTGGAACAGCGACGACGCGCTGTGGCGGCACATCTTCCAGGGCAAGCCCGAGCCGATCGAGCAGCATCCGGAATCGATCCTGTACAGCTACCTGACTGCGCCGCGCGCGACGGTGCCGCGCTGGTACCTCGAAGGCAGCGCCGTGTTCATGGAGACTTGGATGGGCGGTGGTCTTGGCCGCGGGCAGGGTGCCTATGACGAGATGGTCTTCCGCGCGATGGTCCGTGACAACACGCCGTTCTACTCGCCGCTGGGGCTCGAGGCCGAAGGCACACAGGTCGACTTCCAGGTCGGCGTGAACGACTACCTCTACGGCACGCGGTTCTTCTCCTATCTGGCGCTGGTCTATTCGCCGGCGAAGGTCGTCGAGTGGCTGCGGCGCGATGAGGGGAGTTCGGCCTATTACTCCACGCAGTTCGAGCATGTCTTTGGCAAGCCGCTGGACGAGGCCTGGCAGGACTGGATCGCGTATGAGCACAAATTCCAGGACGACAATCTCAAGCAGGTCCGACAGTACCCGAACACCGATGCAAAACGCCTGACAACCCGGACGCTGGGTTCGATCTCGCGTTCCTTCTACGACGCGGCTTCCAACAGCCTGGTAGGCGGCTTCCGCTATCCGGGCGTGATCAGCCATATCGGTGCGCTTTCGCTCACCGATGGCAAGCTTAGGCATCTCGTCGATCTCAAGGGACCGATGCTCTACAAGGTGACGTCGCTCGCTTTTGATCCCGACAAGCGTCTGCTGTTCTATACGGACGACAACTACGCCTATCGCGATGTGATGCAGTACGATCTCGCGACTGGCAAGAAGGCCGTGCTGCTGCAGGACGCCCGCATTGGCGATCTGGTGTTCGACAAGGCCGACAAGTCGCTGTGGGGCATCCGTCACCTGAACGGTC
>DASZCC010000157.1:0-10021 GCA_035943485.1 Rhizomicrobium sp.
GCGGTGGGGCGCTACGAGAAACAGACCCGCGTGCTGGTCGACGACGGCTGGGACGATGGCTGGCGCACGGAGGATGGCGCACCGCCGCCCCTGCGCACCCAGGTGGTCCATGACTCCACGCGCACCATCATCGCGCGCAACAAGTCGCCGGATATCTCGTTCGATCGCTCCATCAATCCGTATCGGGGATGTGAACATGGATGCATCTATTGTTTTGCCAGGCCCACGCATGCCTATCTCGGCATGTCGCCGGGCGCAGACTTCGAGTCGCGTCTGTTCGCGAAACCGGATGCGGCCGAGCTACTGGCGAAGGAATTGTCAGCGCCCGGTTACGTCCCCAACGTGATCGCGATCGGCACCAACACCGATCCCTATCAGCCGATCGAGAAGCAGATGCGCATCATGCGCTCGGTGCTGGAAGTGCTGCGCGACTTCAAGCATCCGGTCGGCATCGTGACGAAGTCGCCGCTGGTGCTGCGCGACATCGACATCCTTTCCGACATGGCACAGCAAGGCCTGGCGAAGGTGGCGCTGTCGGTCACCACGCTCGACCGCAAGCTGGCGCGAACGATGGAGCCGCGTGCCGGCACACCGTCGCGCCGGCTGGCCGCCATCAAGGGCCTGAGCGATGCCGGCATTCCGGTCGGCGTGATGTTCGCGCCCGTCATTCCGGCGCTGAACGACAGCGAGATGGAAAGCGTGCTGGAAGCTGCGGTCGAACATGGCGCGACCAGCGCGGGCTATGTGCTGTTGCGCCTGCCGCTCGAGATCAAGGATCTGTTCCGCGAATGGCTGGAGGCGAACGAGCCGGATCGCGCCAAGCACGTGATGTCGCTGATCCGCTCGATGCGCGGTGGTAAGGATTATGACGCGCAGTGGAACACGCGCATGCGCGGCACCGGGCCCTATGCCGAGATGATCGCGCGCCGCTTCCGCATGGCGGTCAAGCGGTACGGATTGACCGAAGGCGGGCGCTCGCTGACGCTGACGAAATTCCGCAAGCCGGTGCGCCAGGGCGACCAGCTCTCGCTGTTCGCGGCAGAGTGACATCTGGACATGGGGAGCGCCGTGACAGAGCGTCGGCCGGCATCAGGCGCGAGAGTCGGACGTGGAAAAGATCACGCTGAAGAAGATTCCGGGCAAAGGCCGCGGCGTCGTCGCGACCAAGCCGATCGCGGCCGGCGAAGTGTTCGAGCGGTCGCCAGTTCTGCCGCTGGCGCTGGCGGACTCGGAGTGTCCCGGTCTCACGCATTACAGCCTCGCCTGGGGCGAGGATGTTCCCGGCCTGCTGCCGGAGGGCAAAGAGTGCGCGATCGGGCTGGGCTATCTCTGCCTCTACAATCACTCCGACACACCGAACATCACGTTCGATCATCACTACGACTCAGACGAGATCAGCGTTCGGGCGACGCGCGACATCGCGGCCGGGGAGGAACTCACCCTCAATTACGGGGTGCCGCTGTGGTTCGATGATGCGACACATGTGAGTAAGTAGGCCGCGTTCGCTTTTCTGACGGAATCGCTCTGATAGTGTCGGCGTGATGCCGCACTACATCTACGAATCGCGGGTGCTGAAGAGGATCGTCGGTCTGGTGGCCGGCGTGGATGAGGCCGGACGCGGTCCGCTCGCAGGGCCAGTGGTGGCGGCCGCGGTGATCTTTGACCGCAAGAAGGTCCCCAAGGGTCTGAACGACTCCAAGCAGCTCAACGCTGAAGTCCGCGACGAGCTGTTCTCTCACATCATGTTCAGCGCGATCGCGGTGGGCGTCGGCGAGGCCAGCGTCGACGAGATCGACCTGATCAACATCCGCCAGGCAACCCACATGGCGATGGCGCGCGCGGTCCGGGCAATGGCCTTCGCCCCCGCCTTCGCGCTGGTCGACGGCAACGACGCTCCGCCACTCCCCTGCCCGTGCGACACGATCATCGACGGCGATGCCAAATCCGTCTCGATCGCCGCGGCCTCGATCATCGCCAAGGTCACCCGCGACCGCATGATGGCGGCGCTGCACGAGCAGCATCCGCATTACGGCTGGCTCAACAACAAGGGCTACGGCACGCCCGAACACCTGTCGGCCCTCAACCTGCACGGCCCCTGCCATCACCACCGCCGCAGCTTCGCGCCTGTGCATAATCTGCTCTACGGCGAAGTCAGCGCGGCCTGATACCACTAGATGTAGTGGCCCCGGAATCCGCGGACTCAAAGGTAACGCTTTGATTCATCACAGACTCTTGACGGCGGACTCGCGCCGAATCAGTGTGCCCGCGCTGTGGATAAAGCGGGCGGGAACATGCGGGCGATTAAACTGGACCAGGTCATCGAAGGTGACTGCATCGAAAACATGCGGAGCCTGCCGGACGGCATTGCCGATCTGGTCTTCGCTGACCCGCCCTACAACCTCCAGCTCAAGCAGGAACTCCGCCGCCCCGACCAGTCCAAGGTCGATGCCGTCGACGACGCCTGGGATCAGTTCGGCAGCTTCGCCGAATATGACCGCTTCACGCGCGAGTGGCTGACCGAAGCGCGGCGCGTGTTGAAGGACACCGGCACGCTGTGGGTGATCGGTTCCTATCACAACATCTTCCGCGTCGGCGCGATCCTGCAGGACCTCGGCTTCTGGGTGCTGAACGACATCGTGTGGCGAAAGACCAATCCGATGCCCAACTTCCGCGGCAAGCGCTTTACCAACGCGCATGAAACGATGATCTGGGCGACCAAGAACCCGAAGCAGCAATACACTTTCAACTACGAAGCGATGAAGGCGCTGAACGACGAGCTGCAGATGCGCTCCGACTGGACGATCCCGATCTGCTCCGGCGGCGAACGGCTGAAGGACTCCAACGGCGACAAGGCGCATTCGACGCAGAAGCCTGAAGCCCTGCTCCATCGCGTGATCGTCGCCTCGACCAAGCCGGGCGATGTCGTGCTTGATCCCTTCTTCGGCTCCGGTACCACCGGCGCCGTTGCCAAGCGCCTCGGCCGTCACTTTGTTGGACTGGAGCGCGATGCCAACTACGCCCGCATCGCGCGCGACCGCATCGCCCGCGTCGTGGCGGCGCCGGCCGATGCGATCGAGGTCACACGCTCCAAACGCAGCGAGCCGCGCATTCCGTTCGGGTGGGTCGTCGAGCGCGGGCTGTTGCCACCAGGCACCGTCCTGCAAGGCACGCAGAAACGTCACCGCGCCAAGGTGCGTGCCGACGGGACACTCGTGTGCTCAGACGCGACGGGCTCGATCCACCAGATGGGCGCGCACGTGCAGGGTCTGGACGCCTGCAATGGCTGGACGTTCTGGCAGTTCGAGCACGAAGGCTCGCTGATCCCGATCGACGTGCTGCGTCAGCGCCTGCGTGCCGACCTCGCCTGACGAAACAGCGGGCCATCGTCCTCGAGCGCGTGCAGCAGGATCTTCTTCATGACGGTCGGCAGCGCAGCGGTCGAGAGGTCGCTGACCCAGCGGCCGTCGTGCGGCGGTCGCGTCTTGAAATCAGCGACGTAGACCTCCACTTCCAGCTCGAAGTGTGTGAAGCCATGGCGCACGACGCCCGCACGCTTCTTCCAGGGGCCTTTGAACGGCGCTTGCAGGAGCGCTTCCTTCGTTGAGGGAAAAGCCTCGATCCACGGCCCTAGCGGTGGCTGCATCATCCCGCCGAGCAAGCCCCTCTCCGGCCGCTTCAACAGAAGCACAGCTCCATCACCATCCCGAGCAACAAACGCCGCACCGCGTTTCAAAGGACGAACACGCTCGGCGCCCCTGCGTGGAAGTTCTTCCTGTATCCTTCGCTTCCTAGCTTCGCAGCGGTCAGACCAAGGACAGCGCGGACACGCCGGCCGCTTCGGCGTGCAGATCATAGAACCCAGATCCATCAGCGCCTGCGCGAAATCGCCAGCGCGCTTTTCTGGGACCAGCGATCGGCCCAACTCGCGCAAGCGCTGTTTCGCTTTTGGCATCGGTTCTTCGACAGCGAACACGCGGGCCAATACGCGCTCAGCATTGGCATCGACCGCCGCTTCCTGTCGATCGAACGCGATGGCCGCGATTGCGCCTGATGTGTAGTCGCCGATCCCGGGCAAAGCCCGCAGTCCTTCCGCCGTATCGGGAAAGCGCCCGTCCATCTCACCCGCCACAACTTTCGCCGCAGCATGCAGGTTGCGGGCGCGCGCGTAGTATCCAAGGCCAGCCCAAGCCGTCAGGACATCGTCCTGCTCAGCATTGGCGAGCGCCTCGACGGTTGGCCATGCTTTTAGAAATTTAACGTAGTAAGAGCCGACGGCCTGCACCGTCGTCTGCTGCAGCATGATCTCCGACAGCCAGACGCGATACGGCTCGGTCTTCTTTCCCGCCGGTGCTCGCCAGGGCAGTTCGCGGCGGTGTTCGTCGTACCAAGCGAGCAATTTCGCGGCGCGGCTGCTTTGATTCTTACGGGTCCCTGACTGCATACTCACACCATGACGCAACCGCCCAAGGACAAACAACCCGAACCACCACCGCAGCGCCGGAACTGGGCCGGCGCCGTCGCAGGCGATGCGTCGCTGGCGGCGCGCAGTGTGTTCACTCGTGCAGGCTTTGCGGACCCCACGCTGATCATGCGCTGGAATGAAATCGCCGGTCCTGAAACCGCCCGCATCGCGCGTCCAATAAAATTCACGGAAGGTCCGGCTGGCGGCACGCTCACACTTAAGGCCGAACCCGGCGCCGCCCTCTTCCTCCAGCACGATGCCCGCGCGCTCTGCGAACGGATCAACGCCTATCTCGGTCGTCCCGCCGTCGCGAAACTCAGGTTCGTACAGGGCGCGCTTGCCCCGTTACCGCCCCCACCCCCGCGCCTTCGACCAGCGTCCGAGCCACCGCCAGCCGATCCGGCCAGACGCTGGCGGGGACCGCCGTCTCTTGGCGACGCTTTGCTATCGCTGGCACGGCACAGGCGGCGCATGCCGTCAACGGATTGAACCGCTTCACCGGCTCTGCCAAAAGCATCCGACCATTCGGGAGACCCACTGTGAGTCGCACGCAAATCCTTATCGGCCTTGTTGTTCTCGCACTTCTCGCGGTTGGCGGAGCGGCCTTGTACCTGTTTGCAGGTGGTTCGACGCCGCCAGCGCCAGTGGCTCTTGCGGCCGGCGCCAACGGTCGCGACCGCACGATGGGTGATCCGAAGGCGCCGATTACGGTGATCGAATATGCCGCGCCGATGTGCCCACACTGTGCGCACTTCAATGAGCAGGGCTTCCCGCATCTGAAGGCTGACTACATCGACAAGGGCAAGGTCTTCTACGTCTTCCGCACCTTCCCGATCGGCCAGCCCGACGTCGCGGCGGAGGCAATTGCCCGCTGTCTGCCTGCGGATAACTATTTCCAGTTCATTGACCTGCTGTTCCGGAATCAGGCCAAGTGGGACCCGGAGAACGGAATCACCGGCCAGGGAGTTCATGACGGGCTGATCGGCTTGGCCAGGATTGCCGGCTTGAGCGAAGACAAGGCCGACGCTTGCATCAACGACAAGGATGAGCAGACGCGCATCATGGCTGTCGAGCAGGATGCGATGACACGGTACGGCATCAACGGTACGCCGAGTTTCATCGTGAACGGCGAAGTGCTTGCGGCTGGATCGGTCTGGCCCGATCTGAAGCAGAAACTGGATTCACTGCTGGCGAAGAAGTAACGGCCAGCCAATTGCGTAAGGACGGCGCATTTCATTGAAGTTTACGCGTCTCAGGCTTTCGGGTTTCAAATCCTTCGTCGAACCGACGGAGCTTTTCATCGAGCCCGGCCTCACGGCCGTGGTGGGTCCGAACGGCTGCGGCAAATCCAACCTGTTTGACGCTCTGCGCTGGGTGATGGGCGAGACACGCCCCACATCCGTTCGCGGCAGCGAGATGGACGACGTGATCTTCGCCGGTTCGGCCGGGCGTCCTTCGCGCAACATGGCCGAAGTCACGCTCTTCATCGACAACACCGACCGCACCGCGACCGGCGCCTATAACGAATACGATACGCTCGAAGTCTCCCGTCGTATCGAGCGCGAAGCAGGCTCGGTCTATCGCATAAACGGCCGCGACGTCCGCCAGCGCGACGTACAGCTGTTCTTTGCCGACGCTTCGTCGGGCGCGGGTTCGACCGCCTTTGTGCGTCAAGGCCAGATCGGCCAGCTGATCAGCCAGAAACCTCTCGCGCGCCGCGCGATTTTGGAAGAAGCAGCCGGCATCGGCGGCCTTCACCAGCGTCGCCACGAGGCAGAGCTTCGTCTCCGCGCGGCGGAAACCAATCTTGGCCGCCTCGAAGATGTCATCCGCGAGATCGAAGGGCAGCTCGCAAGCCTGAAGCGTCAGGCACGGCAGGCCGTCCGCTACCGCAACCTGTCCGGCCACATCCGCAAGGCCGAGGCGCTCGCACATTATCTGCGCTGGACCGCAGCCCAGTTGCGCGTGACCGCGGCAACGGAAGAACTCGCGGCCGCCACCGCATCAGTCGAAATCTGCACAGCACACGCCGCTGAGGCGTCGACCACGCAGGCCAATGCGGCTGGCACGCTACCGCCGCTGCGCAACGCCGAGGCGGAACGTTCCGCGGCCCTCCATCGGCTTATCGTCGAGCGCGAAGCACTGGACGCCGAGGAAGCGAGAGCACGCGAAACCGCTCAGCGTCTCCGTCAGCGCATCGGGCAAACCGAAGATGACATCGCGCGCGACCGCACTCTCGACACCGATGCGCAGGCAGCAATCGCCGCGCTCTCGTCGGAATCTGAGGCGCTGGACAACGCCATCGCGAATTCCGGCGACGAATTGAATGAAGCACAGGCGCAGGCCGCCCAATTCACCGACGCGCTCGCCGAAGCAGAGCACACGCTCGAGCGTCTGACGACCGAACTGGCCGACTGGAACGCCAGAAAGTCGAGTACGGCCCGCGCACGCGACATGGCAGCCGGTCTCGCCGAAACGACAGCCGCACAACTCGAGCAAGCCCAGGCGCGTCTCGATCGCGCCGTTGCAGACGCCAACGAGGCACCGGATGTTCGGGCGGCCAGTGCGGCTGCCGAAGAAGCTCGCGAGAAAGCGACGACGGCCGGCGCGGCTGCAACAAGCGCCCGCGAACTGCTTGTTCTGGCGGAGGGTGCTGAGACGCAGACGCGCGCACCTCTCGAGGAAGCCGAACGCGAATGGCAGAGGCTGTCAGCCGAAGCGAAAGCCCTCGGCGATCTGCTTCGCCCCCAAGGCGGTGACCTTTTCCCGCCACTGGTGGACGCAGTCACGGTTCAGCCCGGCTACGAAGCCGCGTTGGCAGCAACACTCGGCGACGATCTGCAGGCTCCACTCGATGAAGCGTCGCCGCATCACTGGCGCAATCTTGGCGAATTTGACGCCAGTGCGCCGCTTCCCGACGGCGCAAGGCCGCTGGCCGGATTTGTAAAAGCCCCTGATGCGCTGTCCCGTCGTCTCGCCATGACTGGCGTCGTCTTTCCCGATCAGGGTAAGGCGCTGCAGGGCAAGCTGAAGCCGGGCCAGAGCCTGGTGTCACCACGTGGCGACCTCTGGCGCTGGGATGGCTATTCCGCGTCCGCCGATGCGCCGTCTGCCGCTGCCATTCGCCTGTCACAACGCAATCGCCTGACAGCGCTGGATGCCGAGATCGAGCAATCACGCGAGCGTCGCGCCGCGACTTTCGCGGCATACAGCGCCGCCAAGGATGCCGCCAACGCGGCGCGCGAGTCTCTGCGCGCCTCGGAACGCGACGAACGTGCCGCGCAGTCGGCGCTTGCCGCCGCGCAAGACCACGCAGCCAAGGCAGCACGAGCAGCAGCAGAACGCGCTTCGGCCCTTGCCTCGCTCGAGTCCGAGATGCGCCGGCTCACACAGGCGCGTGACGCCGCGATCGAGTCTCGCTCGCAGGCCGATGCCGAACTCACCACGTTAGGCGATGGCGTCGCACTTACCAACGACGTTGCGACTGCGCGAGGTGGTACGGCTGAAGCGCGGACAGCTGCAAGCGACGCGCGCGCAACTTTCGAAGGCCTGAAGCGCGAAGGCGAGAACCGTCAGCGCCGTCTCGTTGCGATTGCAGATGAACGCGCACGCTGGGAAGACCGTCGTTCGGCAGCCGCGACACATATCGAGGAACTGGAACGCCGCCGCGAGGAGCTTTCCTCCGAACTCGCAACGGCCGACGGCGTGCCTGACGCTATCGCCGGCAAGCGCAATGCGTTGCTGGATGCCATTTCAGCCGCGGACGGCCATCGTCAGCAAGCTGCCGACGCGCGCGCCGAAGCCGAGGCGCGTTTGGCCGAAGCCGACAAGGCCGCGAAAGCTGCCGATCACGCGTTGTCCGCAGCCCGCGAGGAACGCGCTAGAGCGCAAGCACTGAGTGAAGCGGCCGAGGCGCGTGTATCCGAGCTTCGTGATCGCATCCGTGACGAACTCGAATGCACGCCGACTGAATTGCCCGAGCGTGCCGAGATCAAGGACGATGAAGAGCTTCCGCCTATCGACCAGGCCGAAAAGCGCGTCGAGCGCCTGAAGCAGGAGCGTGAACAGCTTGGCGGTGTGAACCTTCGGGCCGAAGAGGAAGCCGCCGAGCACGAAGCACGCCTGCTTACTCTTGTGACCGACCGCGACGATCTCGTCGGTGCGATCGACCGGCTGCGGCGCGGCATCCAGAGTCTGAACAAGGAAGGTCGCGAGCGCCTGATTGCGTCATTTGAGAAGGTGAATGCGAACTTCCAGGAATTGTTCGGCAAGCTGTTCGAAGGCGGCGAAGCACGGCTGACGCTCACGGAGTCGGAAGACCCGCTCGAAGCCGGTCTCGAAATCTTTGCGCGTCCGCCGGGCAAGCGACTGCAATCGCTCGCCCTGCTCTCAGGCGGCGAACAGGCATTGACCGCGATGTCACTGATCCTGGCTGTGTTCATGGTCAATCCAGCTCCCGTCTGCGTGCTGGACGAAGTGGACGCCCCGCTCGATGACGCCAATGTCGAACGCTTCTGCAATCTGCTCGACGAGATGACGCGCATCACCGACACCCGCTTCCTGGTGATCACCCATCACGCTCTGACGATGAGCCGGATGCAGCGGCTGTTCGGGGTAACGATGGCCGAGCGCGGCATCAGCCAGCTCGTTTCGGTCTCGCTGGCTGAAGCCGAGAAGGTCGCTGCGGAGTAGTGATTCCGCGCTTTTGGTCGATCCCAAACGTCCGCGCCACGCAGCCTTGATTTTTCGTCTCGCGCATTTCGCCGCGCCTGCAATTCTACCCACGGAATCAAGTGCTTGAGGCGTTTCTTGCGTCATTGACACATTCCGGGGCCAACCCTATGGTCCGCGCGCCTTCGAGGAGCCGCGAAGGCCGGTTTCACGCGGATTTCTGGCTGAAAGCAGGGAGAATTGGGCATGGCTGCTCAGGGTCCCGAGAATCTGCGCGATCTGGGCAAGCGGCTCGACGAGGTCCAGAAACGTCAGGCGCAGCGGGCGAACCGTCCGCCGCCGACGCAGATGGGCATCGCTTTCCGTTTTGCGACGGAGCTCGTGGCGGCGTTGCTTGTGGGCGGCGGGTTCGGTTGGGGGCTTGATTGGGCGATCGGTCACTGGTCGTCATTCCACACCAGACCGCTATTCACGGTTCTGTTTTTCATGCTGGGCGCAGCGGCGGGTATCCGCAACGTGATGCGCGCAGCGAGCGAGATCAACGCCGAGATCGCGGGGCAGCCCCCCGCGCCGACGGCCCAGGACGACGACGAGGAGAATTGATCCCGTGGCGATGAATCCGATGGAACAGTTCTCCATCAAGCCGCTGGTGCCGCTGCACATCGGGCACTACGACGTCTCGTTCACCAATCAATCGCTGCTCATGGTCGTCGTGGTGATCGGCGCCGCGCTGTTCCTGACGCTTGCGATGGGTTCACGCCGCCTCGTGCCGGGCCGTGCGCAATCCATGGCCGAACTCTCGTATGAGTTCGTGGCCAACATGATCAATACGTCGGCTGGCGAAGACGGCCTGCGGTTCTTCCCCTTCGTCTTCACGCTCTTCATCTT
>DASZCC010000158.1:0-6785 GCA_035943485.1 Rhizomicrobium sp.
GCGCCGTTCACCACGACCTTCAGATCGGCGAAATTGCGGTTGGTGAGATGGCAGGCATTGATCATGCCGGCCGCCGAGATGATTGCGGTGCCGTGCTGGTCGTCGTGGAACACCGGAATGTCCATGAGCTCGCGCAGCCGTTCCTCGATCACGAAGCAATCGGGCGCCTTGATGTCCTCGAGATTAATGCCGCCGAAGCTCGGGCCGAGATAGCGCACCGCCGCGATGAACGCGTCGACATCGCGCGTGTCGACTTCCAGATCGATCGAATCCACGTCGGCAAAGCGCTTGAAGAGGACGGCCTTGCCTTCCATCACCGGCTTGGACGCAAGCGCGCCGAGATCGCCCAGCCCCAGGATCGCAGTGCCGTTGGAAATCACGGCCACGAGATTGCCCTTGGACGTGTAGTCATAGGCGAGGTCGGGGTTCTCCGCGATCGCGCGCACCGGCACGGCCACGCCCGGCGAATAGGCGAGCGACAGGTCGCGCTGCGTCGCCATCGGCTTGGTCGGCGTGATTTCGATCTTGCCCGGCTTGGGATGGGAGTGGAAATGGAGGGCCTCTTCCTGGGTGAAGGAAGGCCGCTTGAAGGTTGTCATGGCTCGTCCGCTAAACTGATCCACAGAATATCCCCTTTTGCGGCCACATACAGCAATGGCGCAAGGCTGACCTGCGGTGCGGCATGTTAAGGTCGGGCATGAACGAGCATGTGACGGATTTGCCCGATGGGATCGGGGGCGCGACGCCCCTGATGGCGCAATTCCTCGCGATCAAGGCCGATCATGCGGACTATCTGCTGTTCTACCGCATGGGCGATTTTTATGAACTTTTCTTCGACGACGCGGTGAAGGCGGCCGGCGCGCTTGATATCGCGCTCACCAAGCGCGGCAAGCATCTGGATCAGGATATCCCGATGTGCGGCGTCCCCGTTCACGCCGCGGAAGCCTATCTGGAGAAGCTGATCCGCAAGGGCTTCCGGGTCGCGGTGTGCGAGCAGACCGAAGACCCCGCCGAGGCGAAAAAGCGCGGCTCCAAATCCGTGGTGCGGCGCGAAGTGATCCGCCTGGTTACGCCCGGCACGCTGACCGAGGATTCGCTGCTGGAGGCGCGTGTCGCGAATGTGCTGGCGGCACTCGGCCGCGCTGGCGGTGCCTACGCAATCGCATCCGCCGATATCTCCTCGGGCATGTTCTCCGTCTCTGCCGTCGAGCCGGCGGAGGTCGCAACAGAATTGGCGCGTGTCTCGCCCAGCGAGTTGCTGGTACCCGACAACCTTCTCGCCGACGAATTGCTTGCGCCAATCCTGAAAGGATTCGGCGCGGCGCTGTCACCGCTGCCGCAGGTGAAGTTCGACTCCGGTGCGGGCGAGCGCGCCCTGAAGGCACACTACAAGGTCTCAAGCCTCGACGGTTTTGGCGTGTTCGGACGTGCAGAGCTTTCGGCAGCGGGTGCGCTGATCGCCTATCTCGACCTGACGCAGAAAGGCAATCTGCCGGCGCTGTCGCCGCTCGTGCGTGTCGCGCCCCGCGCCTTCATGGGGATCGATGCGGCGACGCGGCGCAATCTCGAACTCGTGCAGACGTTATCGGGCGAGCGGCGCGGCAGCCTCTTGTCGGTGATCGACCGCACGGTGACGGCAGCGGGTGCACGCGAGCTTGGGTCGCGCCTTGCGGCGCCACTGACCGATGTCGCGATGATAACTTCGCGCCATGATGCGGTGGCGTTCTTCCATGCGGACTCCGAACTGCGCCGCGTGCTGCGCGAAGAACTGAAACGCGCGCCGGATATCGCGCGTGCGCTGGCGCGGCTGTCGGTCGGGCGCGGTGGGCCACGCGATCTCGGCAATCTGCGCGACGGCGTGCGCGCGGCGCGGGCGCTTCGCGGCAAGCTCAGGCTCGACGATCCGCTCGCACCGGCGCCCGGTGAGCTGCGCGATGCGTGCAAGGCGCTGGTCGAAGGCGTCGCTGCGCTGTCGCCGCTGACCGACAAGCTAGAGAGGCTGCTGGTCGCCGAGCCGCCTTTCCTCGCGCGCGATGCCGGCTTCATCGGCAGTGGGGTGCATCCGCCGCTGGACGAGGTGCGTAGACTGCGCGACGAGTCGCGCCGCGTGATTGCGGGGCTTGAGGCGCGCTACCGCACCGACAGCGGCGTGGGGCAGCTGCGCATCAAGCACAACGGCGTGCTGGGCTATTTCATCGAGGTCACGCCGCAACACGCCGACAAGCTTCAAGCCGGCGACAACCGCGCTCTGTTCCGTCATCGCCAGACGATCGTCAGCGCCGTGCGCTTCACGACCGACGAACTCGCAACGTTGGCAACGCGGATTTCGCAAGCGGCCGATCAGGCGCTGGCAATCGAGCGCGGTCTGTTCGACGAGATGGCAGCACTCGCGCTCGACAATCTCGCGGCACTTAATGCGGTGGCACACGCGCTGTCGATGATCGATGTCGCGGCCGCGCTGGGCGAGCTTGCGGTGGCCTCACGCCATGCGCGACCGGTGATCGACGGGAGCGCTGCGTTCAAGATCGTGCGCGGCCGTCATCCTGTCGTGGAGGCGGCGCTGGCCGGCGATCACAGTCATCCGTTCGTGCCGAACGATTGCGATCTGTCGCCCGAGGGCAATGGCCGCTTCTGGCTGGTGACCGGCCCGAATATGGCTGGTAAATCGACGTTTCTGCGCCAGAACGCCCTCATCGCGATCCTGGCGCAGATGGGCGCTTTCGTGCCCGCCGACCATGCCCATATCGGCATCGTCGATCGCCTGTTCAGCCGTGTCGGCGCCGGCGACGATCTCGCAGCCGGACGCTCGACCTTCATGGTGGAGATGGTGGAGACGGCCGCCATCCTCAACCAGGCGACGCCGCGCAGCCTTGTGATCCTCGACGAGATCGGCCGCGGCACCGCGACCTATGACGGCCTCGCCATCGCCTGGGCGGCAGCCGAACACTTGCATGAGACCAATCGCAGCCGCGCGCTGTTCGCGACGCACTATCACGAAATGACGGCGCTCGCGGAGCGGCTGTCTTCGCTCGCCTGTGTGACGATGCGGGTGCGCGAATGGAACGACACGATCGTCTTCCTGCACGAAGTCGCGCCCGGCGCCGCCGACCGGTCCTATGGCATACATGTCGCCAAGCTCGCCGGCCTGCCATCGGGCGTCGTGGCGCGGGCGCAGGATGTGCTGAAAGCACTCGAAGACGGCCGCGAGGGTCACAAGCCGCTGGCCCGGATCGACGACCTGCCGCTGTTCGCCGCCAACGCGCCTGCGCCGAAGGTCAGCGGCTTCGAAGAAGCGCTGCGGGCCATCGAGCCGGACACGCTGTCGCCACGCGAGGCGCTGGACGCGCTCTATGCGCTGAAGGCGAAGCTGGCGAAGTAGTTTCGTCATCCCCGGCGAGCCGCGAAGCGGCGAGGGTAGGGGATCCACGACTGGGACGGGTGCCAGTCGTGGATCCCCTTCCTCTCGCTGTCGCTTGGCCGGGGATGACAAGGTTCTCGCCCAAGTTCGCAGCAGTGATAAGCTCACCCTATGAGCGCCGCCTCCACCGCTGAACGTCCGCGCAAATTCCTGGTCGTCGTCGACAAGACGCCGGAGTGCCAGGTCGCCATCCGTTTCGCCGCGCGCCGCGCCCAGCACACCGGCGGGCGGGTGACGCTGCTGTGTGTCGCCCAACCGGCGGACTTCCAGCAATGGCGCGGCGTCGAGGCGATCATGCGCGACGAGGCGCATCAGGAAGCCGAGAGCCTCGTCTATGCGGCCGCCAAGACCGTCAACGAACTGGCCGGGATCATTCCCGAACTGGTGATCAAGGAAGGCCGCCCGACCGAAGTGCTGCTGGAACTGATCAAGTCTGACGCCGACATTTCAATCCTGGTGCTGGCGGCCGGCATGCAGAAGGACGGACCAGGCCCGCTCGTCTCGATGTTCGCGACCGGCGTCCAAGCGATCCCGGTGACGATCGTCCCGGGCAATTTCAGCAGCGATAAGGTCGACCAGCTGGCTTAGGCAGAACTTGACGACCCGCCATGACGTCCCGCGCCGAGACAAGGTTCCACCGCCTGGCGTCTTGAATTTGCCGGGTTCTGGCCGATAGTGCGGCCCGTCGCCTGGCAAAAACGGGGATTTGCCGCATGTGGGATTTCAGCTTCAGCCGCGCGCTCGGCATGGTGATGCAGACGCTGCCTTTTGTGATCCTGCGCCTCATCGTCTATGTCGGAATCGCGTTGGCTTATTTCTTCTCGGTTGGCATCGGCGGCCTGATCGGCTGGGGCGTCGGACATCTCGGCGCGGACGCCGGCACGCATGCGGCGGGCGGCTTCTGGGGCGGGCTGATCGGCTTTGGCATCGTCTCGACCGCGCTTTATTTTGCGCGCGAGTACATCCTGTATCTGGTGAAGGCCGCGCATATCGCCGTGCTGGTCGAGGTCTATGACCACAAGCCGATCCCCGGCGGCCAGGGCCAGGTGACCTATGGCGCGAATTTCGTGAAGACGCATTTCGCGGAATCCTCGGTGCTGTTCGGCGTCGACCAGCTGATCAAGGGCGCGCTGCGCTCGCTGTTCAACACGATCAACTTCTTCACGGCGTGGCTGCCGGTGCCGGCGCTGCAAAGCCTCATCCGCATCGCCGAGGCGTTCATCCGCATGTCGCTGACCTATGTCGACGAGATCATTCTCGCCTATCTCATCCGTACACAGACGAAGAACCCGTGGTCGACGGCGCGTGACGGGCTTGTCCTGTTCGCGCAGAACTACACCCACTTTCTCAAGAACGCGGCGTGGCTGTCGGTCATCATGTGGGTGTTCACCGGCGTGCTGTTTCTTGTCCTGCTCGGCCCAGTGATCGCGCTGATGACGGTGTTCCACAGCTCGGCGACGATCTGGGGCTTCTTCATCGCGCTGATCTTCGCCATCGCGCTCAAAAAGGCGATCATGGAGCCGATCGCCATCGCGTCCCTGATGCAGGTCTATTTCAAGCAGATCGAGGGCCAGGTCCCCAATCCCGAATGGACCGCCAAGCTTGAGCAGGTGTCGTCCAAGTTCCGCGATCTTGCACAAAAGGCCGCCGGATGGGTGCCGGGACCGGCCATCCCGCCGCCCGCCTCGCCGCCCAAACCGGCATGAGCGGCGCGATCCTCATCGTCATCATGATGGTGATTGTGGCCGCCATCCTGGGGGCCGGGTTTTATACCCTCATCAAGGGTGGGGAGGTTTCGGCCAACTGGTCCAACCGGCTGATGCGCTGGCGCGTTCTGGCCCAGGCGGTGACGATCGTGATCGTTCTGATTGTACTTTATATAGCGCGCGGTTGAGTCACCTTGCCAAAACGGTCGCCGGACCATAGGTGAACGATACTTTGTAACCTAAGTGAACGTCATGACCGGCAAGACGCTGTACGACAAGATATGGGACGCGCATCTGGTGCACGAGCAGCCGGGGGAGTCCTCGGTGCTCTATGTCGACCGCCATCTCGTGCATGAGGTGACGAGCCCGCAGGCTTTCGAAGGCCTGCGCAACGCCGGCCGCAAGCCGCGCCGCCCCGACCTCGCGCTCGCTGTCGCCGATCACAACGTACCGACCAAGGATCGCGACCAGGGCATCGTCGACCCGGAATCGCGCGAGCAGATCGAGACGCTCGAGCGCAACGCCAAAGAGTTCGGCATCGAATATCTGCCGATGGACGACATCCGCCAGGGCATCGTGCACATCGTGGGACCGGAACAGGGCTGGACGCTGCCGGGCACGACGATCGTGTGCGGCGACAGTCACACGTCGACCCACGGCGCGTTCGGCGCGCTCGCCTTCGGCATCGGCACCAGCGATGTCGAGCATGTGCTGGCGACGCAGACGCTGCTTATGCCGAAGTCACAGAACATGCGCGTGACGGTGAACGGCAAGCTGCCGCCTGACGTCACCGCGAAGGACATCGCACTCGCCATCATTGCTCGCATTGGCACCGCTGGCGGTACAGGCTTCGTCATAGAATATGCCGGCGACGCCGTGCGGGCGCTTTCGATGGAAGGCCGCATGACCCTGTGCAACATGACGATCGAAGCCGGCGCACGCGCCGGCCTGATCGCGCCGGACGAGACGACGTTCGCCTATGTCGCCGGCAAGCCCCGCGCGCCGAAAGCGGCTGCGTTCGAGGCGGCGGTGAACTACTGGAAGACGCTGAAATCCGACGCCGATGCAAAGTTCGATGCGGAGATCACGCTGGACGCGCGCGACATCGTGCCGATGGTCACCTGGGGCACCTCGCCGGAACAGGCGCTTCCGATCACCGCGTCCGTGCCTGATCCCGCTGCGATCGCCGACGAGAACCAGCGCAGCGCCGTCGAACGCGCTCTCGGTTACATGGACCTCAAGCCCGGCACGCCGCTGGCCGACGTGAAGATCGACCGCGTGTTCATCGGTTCCTGCACCAATGGCCGGATCGAAGACCTGCGCGCCGCCGCTGAAGTCGCGAAGGGCAAGAAGGTTGCGGCCCATGTCAGCGCGATGGTCGTCCCCGGCTCAGGGCTCGTGAAGCTACAGGCCGAGGATGAAGGCCTCGATGAGATCTTCCTCGATGCCGGCTTCGAATGGCGCGATCCGGGCTGCTCGATGTGCCTCGCCATGAACGCCGACAAGCTTGCCCCGGGTGAACGCTGCGCCTCGACCTCGAACCGCAACTTCGAAGGCCGCCAGGGCCGCGGCGGGCGCACACATCTGGTCTCGCCGGCTATGGCCGCAGCGGCGGCTATCGCCGGCCATTTCGTGGATGTGCGGAAGATTCAATAGGTTGC
>DASZCC010000159.1:0-1654 GCA_035943485.1 Rhizomicrobium sp.
CCGGAACAAGTTCGCCGGCGCGATCACCGCGGGCTGGCGGGCCTACAACATCACCTCCGACAAGGACACCGGCGTCGGCGCGTGGACGGACGACCAGCTGATCGCCTATCTCGCCACCGCGCATGCGGAAGGCCGCGGCACCGCATCGGGCCCGATGGGTGAGGCGGTAGAAGCGAGCTTCCGTCACATGACGGGCTCCGACATCCGCGCCATCGTCACCTATCTTCGCAGCGTGCCGCCGGTGCCGTCATCGGATCTCCCCGCAACGCTGGCGCCACCCGCTTCGCCGTCGCACCGCTTCCCGCCTGACCTCGATCCGCGCGGCAAGATGATCTTCGCCGGCGCGTGCATGAGCTGCCACAGCTGGACCGGCAAGAGTGCGATCTGGAACGAGGCGACGCTGACCGGGGCGCGGGCCGTCAACGATCCGTCGGCGATCAACGTCGCGCAGGTCGTGATTGGCGGCGCGTCGCATGAGACGGCGCATGGCCACGTCTTCATGCCGGCCTTCGGCACGATCCTGTCGAATGACGAAATCGCGGCGGTGTCGAACTATGTCACGGCACGGTTCGGCTCGCAGGGCTCGCAGATCACAGCCAAGGATGTCGGCGCACTGCGCGATCAGGCCTCGCGCTAGTTATCAGACGGAGCAGATCATGGCAGACGTATTCCTCGTCCCCGGCGTGCGCACGCCGTTCGTGAAAGCCGGCACGCTGTTCGCGCAGCACACCGCGTTGGAGCTGTCGCGCCCTGTCGCCCAGGCGATGAACGCGATGGCCGCGCCGGATTTCATGATCTGGGGCCAGGTCATACCTGATGCGACGGTGTCCAACATCGCACGCGAGCTGATCTTCGAAGCCAAGATGTCGCCGGACATTCCGGCGTTCTCGACTGTCATGGCGTGCTCCACCAGCTTTGTCGGCACGGTCGAGGCCGCGGGCATGATCGGCAAGTCGGATTTCCATCTGGCGCTGGTCGGCGGCGTCGAAACGATGACGCATGTCCCGATCGCGCTGAAGAATTCTTTCGCTGACGCGATCTTCGCGGCCTTTGCGAAAAATCCGCAGGCCGCGCTCGAAATGCTGCAGAAGGTGACGCCGGGCGATTTCGATCTGCCGGTGAACGGCTGGGCCAACCGCCAGAGCGGCCGCTCCATGGGCCAGCATACAGAGGACACGGCGCAGAAATTCGAAATCCCGCGCGACCAGCAGGACCGCATCGCGCTGCACTCGCATCAGGCGGCGATCGCGGGACAGGATGACGACTTCTTCAAGGATCTTGTGATTCCGTTCGGCGGCGTCGACCACGATTCCATTCCACGCCGCGACACATCGTATGAGAAGCTCGCCTCGCTGAAGCCGGCTTTCGATCACACCGGCAAGGGCACGCTGACGGCCGGCAATTCGTCGCCCAATACCGACGGCGCCGCTTCGATCTGGGTGGCGGATGCCGATGGCCTCAAGCGCCTCGGCAATCCGGCCGCGGTGAAGCTGGTCGACTGGCAGATCGCGGCGATGGACTATCACGTCGAGGGCATCCTGATGGCGCCGGCGCGCGCAATCCCGCGGCTGCTCGCGCGCAACAAGCTCAAGTTCAGCGACATCGCGATCTGGAACATCCACGAAGCGTTCGCGGCGCAGGTGTTGGCGAACAT
>DASZCC010000160.1:0-3187 GCA_035943485.1 Rhizomicrobium sp.
CGTCGTCGTCTACGCCCGCGAGTTCCGCGACAACGTCGCCCAGATCCACAACCAGCTCGACAAGGTGAAGGTGTTCGTCGAGGTCAACGCCACGAATGATGTCGCAGCGTTCGCTGTCCAGTACGAGAAGCTTGCCACCACTGGTGACGGCTCCAAACTCGGTTTCGAACGCTCGCCGAACGATCAGGTGATCGTCTACACCGGCGGCACGACAGGCATGCCCAAGGGCGTGATGTACGCACAAGGCGAACTCGCGACCACGCTGCTCGCCCGCATGGTGCTGGCGACCGGTCGCATGCCGGAATCGGTGCAGGAGATTGTGGAATTCGTGAAAGCCGCCGGCGACATGAACACGCGCTATCTGCCTGCCTGTCCGCAGATGCACGGCACCGGCTTCTTCGGCACCATGTCGACGATCCTGACCGGTGGCTGCGTCGTCACGGTCGACAACACCTCGCTCGACGCGGATGCGATCTGGCAGGCGGTGCAGGACAATCGCGTGACCAACATGGCGATCGTCGGCGACCCGTTCGGCAAGCCGTTGCTGCGCGTGCTGGACGAGAGTCCCGGCAAGTATGATGTGTCGTCCGTCGTCGGCATCGGATCATCCGGCGCGATGTGGACCAAGGAAGTGAAGGAAGGCCTGCTCGAGCATCTGTCGCCCGCCGCGATGCTGACCGACAGCTTCTCCTCCACCGAAGCGCTCGGCATGGGTGTGTCGGTCGCGCAGAAGGGCGTCGAGACCAGGACCGCGGGCTTCATGATGGGGCCGAACGCGATGGTGATCGACGACAATGACGAACCGATCGCGCCGGGCAGCGGGCTGTCGGGGCGCCTTGCAGTCGGTGGCGTGTTGCCGGTCGGCTATTACAAGGACGAGGAGAAGACCAACCGCCTGTTCAAGACGCTCAACGGCAAGCGGTTCTCGATCCCCGGCGACTACGCGATCGTGGAGTCCGACGGCCGTATCACGCTGCTGGGACGCGGCTCCAACTGCATCAACACCGCGGGCGAGAAGGTCTTCCCCGAAGAGGTCGAAGAAACGCTGAAGATGCATCCGGCCGTGGAAGATGCGCTGGTGCTCGGCGTGCCCGACGAGAAGTGGGGCCAGGCGATCACTGGAGTGGTGAAGCTGGCACCCGGCGCGACGTTCGACGAAGCGGCCTTGCGCGCGCACGTCCGCGAGGCGCTGGCCGGCTACAAGACGCCCAAGCGCGTGCTGGTCGCCGGCGTGAACCTGCGGGCGCCGAACGGCAAGGCGGATTACAAATCCGCAAGCGAGTTCGCGCGGCGGGAGCTGGGGATCGCCTGAACCACCGCCGCTTGGAGCCAGCGTCCGGTTGCGTCAGTATACGGACGGGGCGTGACGGCAAGGCGGGGCATGGTCGAGGGCGAAGCAGCCTATCTTGCGGAGCGTACGCGCCTCGCAAAAGAACAGTCCCGTCTGGCTGAACTGCAAAGCCAGAACCTGATCGATCAGAACGCGTTCGAGCTGTCGCATCTGCGCTGGCGCCGGTTCAACGATCAGATGAAGGGCGCGCTCCAGATCATGCTTGTTCTGGTGGGTGTCGCGCTGCTCCTCGGCATCGCGGCTGCTTTCTGGCGTGCGAGCCAGGCGGACGGCCTCGTTGTCGACGGTTTCTCGGCGCCGCCGGTTCTCGCGCAGTCGGGCATCACCAGCGAGGTGATCGCCCAGGACATCACGAACAAGCTGAACGCGATCCGCGAGACGGCGAACGAGAACTCGCTCGCCCGTTCCAAGGATGTCAGGCAGGAGCATGGCGACGACATCAAGGTGGAGATTCCCGACACCGGCGTCTCGCTTTCCCAGCTTTGGCGCTATCTGAAGCAGTGGGTGGGCAATGAGCGTCACCTGAGCGGCAATCTCCGCCACCTGCCCGACGGCAAGCTCGCCTTGACGGTTGCGCTCGATGACGCGACGGCGGCAACCTTCACGGGCACCGATCTGGATGCGCTGGAGCAGAAGGCAGCAGAGCAGGTCTTCGCAGACGTCGATCCGTCGCAATATGCGCTTTACCTGGACATCACAGGCCGCAACGTCGAGGCGCTGGCAGCGGCGGAGCGCCTGACCAAAATGGATCTGCCGCAAGGCCTGCACTCGGATGCATATGCCCTGTGGGCCAACGAAACGCGCGCGGTGCTGGGCGATCCGGCGTTGTCCATGGCGCGGGCGCGCATGGCTGTCCAGATCGACCCGCGCACGTCGGCCCCGCACATGGAGATGATGGCCGTAGAGCGGACGCTGGGCCGCGACGAGGACCTCTTGCGCGAGGCAATGCTCATCCCGAAATTCCGCAGGGAAGACGAGCCGGCGTTTCTTGGCGGAGATGGCTTTGATTATATCCTCGAACTGGGCACGCGCACGCGCGATGCTGAGACTGGCGATCTCGACGCGGCGATGGCGGACCCCTGTTCTTATTTCTGCGAGACGTCATCGGTTCTGCTGAACCATGCCGAGCTGGCCGCGCGATTGCACGATCCCGGACTGGCAGCGAAATTGATTGGCGAAGCACAGGCGGCTGGCGGTATCCATCCAACCGAGTTGACGCGCTCCCTTTATTTCCTCGATGCGTCGAGAAGCGACTGGCTCGCGGCGATCCGTGACGCGCGGGCCTATCGCGCCGCACTCCTGAGCAGTCCCGCTCTCGGGACGTTCCGCTGGCGTCAGCTCAACGTGCTGACGCACGCCGAACCCCTGCTTGCGATCGCCCAGGCGAACGCGCGTGCTGGGGTAAGTCAGGCACCGGACGCGCCCGCCGATTGCTATCTCTGCCTGCGCGCCAACGGGCTTGTGCGTGCCGCGCAGCATCGTTTGGGCGCGGCGGGATACTGGTTTACGCGTGCCGTGGCGATCGGGCCGTCGCTGCCGTTTGCACAAGCAGAATGGGGCGGGGCGCTGCTTGCGCAGGGCGATCTTCCCGGCGCTGTCCGCGAACTGACAGCCGCGAATGCGAAAGGGCCGCGCTTCGCAGACCCGCTCGAAATGTGGGGCGAGGCGCTGGTGCGCGAGAACCGCTCCGACCTTGCGCTCGCAAAGTTTGCCGATGCCGACAAGTACGCTCCGAACTGGGGACGCCTGCATCTGAAGTGGGGCGAGGCGCTCTTGTGGCTGGGCCGCAAGGACGACGCGCGCGTAGAGCTGAGGCGCGCGGCGGGTCTGTCGCTA
>DASZCC010000161.1:0-13498 GCA_035943485.1 Rhizomicrobium sp.
GTTCTTCGGATCGAACCCGAGCGTCCGGATGTTGGCCAGGATCTCCGGCGCCGTCTCCTTGAACCCGCCATCGATCACGATCAGCCCAGCCTTCGTGACAATGAGATAGGACGTCACGTCCTTTGCGCCGACGTAATAGAGGTTGTCGGCGATCTTGAATGGTGCGAGCGGCTCGTTCATCACAGCGAAGTCGCCGGTCAGTTTTGCGGCCGCCGGAGCGCCAAGAAAAAAGGCGCCGGCGACCATTGCCGCCAGCGCCATTGTCAGTCGATTCATCTTTGCCATGAGCGTTAGGCTAATATCAGCGCGGCGCCAGCACCATCATCATCTGACGGCCTTCCATCTTGGGCCACTGCTCCATCTTCGCGACGGGCTCGACGTCCTTGTGGACGCGGTTGAGCAGGTCCATGCCAAGGTTCTGATGCGCCATCTCGCGGCCGCGGAAGCGCAGGGTGACCTTCACCTTGTCGCCTTCGCCGAAGAAGCGGTGCATCTGCTTCATCTTGGTCTCGTAGTCATGGTCGTCGATCGTCGGGCGCATCTTGACCTCTTTGATCTCGATGACCTTCTGCTTCTTGCGGGCCTCGGCGGCCTTTTTCTGCTGTTCGTATTTGAACTTGCCGTAGTCCATCAGCTTGACGACGGGCGGCTTCGCTTCGGGCGAAACCTCTACGAGATCGAAACCTTTTTCTTCCGCGATGGCGCGGGCTTCGTCGAGGCCAATGGGTCCGTATTTATGACCATCATCTCCGATGAGCAGGATGGTACGCGTGAAGATCTCGTCGTTCACACGGGGCCCGTCTTTGGCTGGCGCCTTGTCGGGCTGCTGGAAACGTCTGGGTACTATGACTTCTCTCCTGTTTCACGCCCGCGCGAAGGCACATTCTGCGAGAACCCGTGCCGTGAGCTCCGCAAAACTGGAAGTTCTTGGGGCGTGGGCAAATGTCCTCTGAGCGTCCGCGAGGGGCGACGTTGACTTAATAACAATAGGTCGCGGGTGGCTTTTCGCAAGTGCTATTCGGCCACATCAGCCCGGGATTCCGCCTCTTTTTTCAACCGTTCGATGACAGTTTCCAGTGGCATCGGGCCTAGATCCTTGCCGGAGCGCAGGCGCACGGCAACCTTGCCCTCAGCCGCCTCCCGTTCGCCCACGACGAGCATGTACGGGATCTTCTGCAGCTGGGCGTCGCGGATTTTCTTCTGCATGCGCTCGTTCGAGACGTCGATGTCCACGCGCAGGCCCGCAGTGCCGTTCACCACCGGCGCCTGGAACAACGCTTCCTTCACCTTGTAGGCGAAGTCGTGCGTCTTCTCGCTGATCGGGATGACGCGCGCCTGAATCGGCGCCAGCCAGGTCGGGAAGGCGCCGGCATAGTGCTCGATCAGGAACGCGGTAAAGCGCTCATGGCTGCCCAGCGGCGCGCGGTGGATGACGTACACCGGATGCTCGGCGCCGTCCTCGCCGATGTAGGTGAGGTTGAAGGTCTGGGTCGCCAGGAAGTCGAGCTGGTTGGTCGAGATCGCATATTCGGTGCCGATCACCGACTTGATCATGAAGTCGACTTTCGGACCGTAGAACGCAGCCTCGCCCTTGGCCTCCTTGTAGGGATAGCCGGACTCGTCCATCGCCTGCTTGATGATCTTCATGGCCGCCAGCCACTTCTCCGGCTGGTCGACATACTTCTCCAGCTTGTCGAGATCGGGCAGCGAGAAGCGCATGTAGTAGTCTTTGATGTTCATCAGGTCGTAATAGCGCGCGTGCAGATGCATCACGCGGATGAACTCTTCCTTCGCCTGGTCGAAGCGGCAGTAGATGTGCGCGTCGTTCTGGCAGAAGCCGCGCACGCGCATCAGGCCCGACAGGCCGCCTGACGCCTCATAGCGATAGTCCTGCGCATACTCGGCCAGACGAACCGGCAGCTCGCGATAGGAATGCCGGGTCGCACCATAAATGATGTGATGGTGCGGGCAGTTCATCGGGCGCAGGTAATAGTTCTCGCCCTCGATATCGAGCGGCGAGTACATGTCCTCGGCGTAGTAGGGCAGGTGGCGCGAGCGGAGGTAGAGCGCCTCCTTGGTAATGTGCGGCGTCGCCACGCGGTAGTAGCCGTCCTTGCGCTCTTCCTGCAGGGCGAGGAATTCCAGCTCCTGGCGGATCACCATGCCGTTGGGCATCCACAGCGGAAGACCCGCACCGACATCCGGCGAGAAGGTGAACAGCTCGAGGTCCTTGCCGATGCGGCGATGGTCGCGCTTCTCCGCCTCCTCGAGACGGTGGAGATAGTCGTCGAGCTCCTTCTTGTCGCGCCACGCGGTGCCGTAGATGCGCTGCAGCTGCGCGTTCTTCGCGTCGCCGCGCCAATAGGCGCCGGCAATCTTGGTCAGCTTGAACGCATCGCCGATCTTGGCGGTGGTCTCGAAATGCGGGCCGCGGCACAGGTCATGCCAGTCGCCATGCCAGTAGATCGAGACATCCTCGCCCTCGGGGATGCTCTTGATCAGCTCGGCCTTGTAGTGCTCGCCGATGCCGTCGAAATGCGCGATCGCTTGGTCGCGCGGCCACACCTCGCGGCGCGTCGGAACGCCCGCCTTGATGATCTTGCGCATCTCCTCTTCGATCTTGGGCAGATCTTCAGGAGTGAACGGTTCGTTGCGCGCGAAGTCGTAATAGAAGCCGTCCTCGATCGCGGGCCCGATGGTCACCTGCGTGCCGGGATACAGCGCCTGTACCGCCATCGCGAGCACATGCGCCGTGTCGTGGCGGATCAGCTCGAGCGCTTCCGGATCCTTGCGCGTGATGATGCGCAGCTTGGCGTCATGCTCGATCGGACGGAACAGGTCCCATTCCTTGCCGTCGACTTCGGCGATCAGGGCTGCTTTGGCGAGGCCGGGGCCGATCGAGGCGGCGATCTCCTGACCCGTAATGCCCTTTTTGAATTCGAGGGTGTTGCCGTCAGGCAGGGTGACGTGGATAGGCGAGGCGGACATGAACTTATCTCCATACGGAAGAGCGGGGCGACCTTCTGGCAGGGTTACGCCGTAAGTCAAGCTGCCGGCCCGGATTCCAGCTATGCGCCATCCTGCGACTGCGCAAGAATAAGGACGGAGGCGGGCTTAAGGAGATGGTCATGAAGAATACATTGATAGCCGCTGCAGCAGTCGCCATTGCGCTCGCCGCGCCGGCGCTCGCCGATACAGGTGGCGCAGGGCCGGAGAAGCCGGGTGGCAATGTCTGCCTGAAGACGAGCATGATCGACACCACAAAGGTGATCGACGCCAAGACACTCGACTTTCGTATGCGCAATGGAACGGTATGGCGCAACGCGCTGAGAGGGTCGTGCCCGTCGCTGAAGTTCAACGGCTTCGTCTACTCGACGAACTATCCGGAGATCTGCGGCAACCTGCAGTCGATCCGCGTGCTGAAATCGCAGACGATCTGCCTGTTGGGCCCGTTTACGAAGATGCCGAAGACAGCGGGATAGCTGCGGCCATCACACCCTTATCGTCATGGCCGGCCTTGTGCCGGCCACCCATACGCACATCTCCATCACGGAGCGTATGGGTCGCCGGGACAAGCCCGGCGATGACGTGAGGGGTATATGAAAAAACTTAGTGTCCGCCGCCGGTCGCGTTGCGGCTAGCTTCGAACAGGAACCAGTTGCGGCGCTCGGCCTCGTCGATGAAGTTCTCAAGCAGGCTCGCCGACGCGACATCGCCGTGCTTGTCGCAGACTTCATGCGCTTCGCGCATGTTCTTCACGACCGTCTTGTTGTCGCGCATCAGCTCCTGAAGCATATCGAGCGGCGCCACGTACTTCGCATTGTTCTCTTTCAGCGAGGTCAGCTGAAGCATCTGTGCGAAGGAGTGGACCGTGTCGGCGCCGATCTTGCGCACGCGCTCAGCCAGCGCATCGGTCGCGGCGAAGATCTGGTCGGCGTGCTCGTCGAACAGCAGGTGATAGTCGCGGAAATGCGGACCCGACACGTGCCAGTGGAAGTTCTTGGTCTTGAGATAGAGCACGTAGGAATCGGCCACGAGTCCGTTCAGCGATTCCGCGAGTTCGGGGATCGCGTTGTTGGAAAGATCGGTCTGGGTCTCCAGACGGGAAGGGGCTTTCGATTTCGATTTGTTGGCCTTCGCCATGGTGTCCTCAACGGTGAGTGTGTAGTCCGTCCCGGCCGGGGCCGAGTTACGCTAGTTTAGACTAATTATAGACTGAACGCGCCTCCAATAGGTCGCTTTTTTCGCGCTGGATAAGAATGTCGCAACTGAGGGTCGGCGCAAATGCTGGTGGGATATTTGGGGGCCGGATTGGCGGCGAAAGCCGCGGCACCCCGCATCGGCCTGGGCACGCTGTTCGCAGCTGCACTCCTGCTCGACATCCTGCTGTGGCTCTTCGTGATCCTGCATGTTGAAGGCGCAGTCGTGCCGCCGGATTTCGACACGCGCCACATGCTGGCTTTCGCCTTTCCATGGTCGCACAGCCTCGCCGCCGCGCTGATCTGGTCTGTGCTGGCGGCGCTGGTCTGGACCTGGTCGGGTGGCGAGGGGAAATACTTCGCTTTCGCGCCTGCAGTCGTGGCGCTGACGGTTTTCTCGCACTGGATACTGGATTTCCTCGTCCACCCGGCAGAACTGCCGCTTTGGCCGGGTGCGCCTTCGGTGGGCATGGACATCGGCCAGCCTGCGGCGTTGATCCTCGACTTTGCTGTCGCAGCGGTGGGATTTGCGCTGTTTGCGTGGCGCGTGCCGATGAGCGCGGCGCGACGCACGGCCGTTGGCGGCATTGTCCTGCTGACGGCCATCCTGGCTTATGTCAACGGCACGTCATCCGAGTCGCAGGACATTTTGAACCTGGCGGCCATCTCGCTGCTCGCGATGTTTGTGATTGTCACTGTCGGCGCAATCACGGATCGTGCACCGACATGATTGCCGCGCGCGCCCTTGTCCTGTTGCCGCTGGTGCTGACCGCCTGCGGCCGCACGCCTGCGCCGACCGATCGCGCGATGACCGACACCTTCCATGCCCGTCACGCGACCTTCGAGACGATCCGGAAGTATTTCTGCGACCTGCATCACGACCAGACCGTGACACTCAACTGGTCGCAGCCACAGCTGCCGGCGGCGGAGGAGCAGCGCATCCAGGGCTGGCTGAAGGACGTCGGCGCGCGCGACGTGAAATACATGCCGGACTGCCAGTTGTGGCTTCGCACCTGGACATCTGGCGTCGGCCGCAATGCGGCATTCAAGAAGTATCGCTACGGGCCGCCGCGCTACGGGATCATCGAAGTGAAAGAACCGCCCGCCAAGGATCTCAACGACTATCTCGACAAACGCGTCGCCATCGCTTCATTCGAGAAGAACCTCGAAGGCGACTGGTGGATCGAGCTCGATCACTGGCAGTGACGAGCCGCTGAGAAAAGTAGAGTAAACGCATCTTTGCGCGTCCTGCGGCCGCTGGCCCCGCTCTCAATTCGCCGCTAGTCTCGACCGCGGGGCTGTGAAGGCGGCGAATTTGCATCGGTCGAAAAGTGCGCTCATCGCAATGGGCGCGGTTGTCCTTTGGTTGTCCGGTGCCAGGGCGGCAACGCCCCCGCCCTACGAAATCGTCAAAAGCAACATCGAAGTCGAGGTCCAGCCCAGCGGCGCGTATATGGAGTCACGCGAAGTGGTCTACCGTGCGCTGACCGAAGCGGGCGCGCGTACCCTTCGCCAGGTCGAATTGTCCTACACCGAAGGCTATCAGACCTATACGGTTCTTCATGCATACACGCTGAAGAAGGACGGCACCCGCGTCGACGTTCCGCGCGAGGGCGTGATGCATGGGTTTGGGGTGACAAGTACGCCCGGCTTCCAAGATCTGAAAACAATCTCGGTCGTGTTTCCTAACGTAGAGGTCGGCGACGAAGTCGCGCTGACGACAGTTTTTGGCCAGACCAGACCCTGGTTCGGACAGTCCTACACCGAGGATTTCATCTATGGCAGGTCGATCGCCGCCTCCGACGTGTCCATCGGCCTAACCGCTCCCTCTGACATGCATTTGCAGGTTGAGGCGAACGGCTTAACGGAGCAGGCGCCCGAAACGCTGGGCGGCAAAACCCGCCGCATCTGGCACTATCAGAACCATACCCCGATCGACCCGGAAGATGATCAGGTCGACGATTACGATTCCGGCGCGCGGCTCGTCGTCAGCACGTTCAAGGACTTCCGCGAGTTCGCCGGCGTCTACTCCAACATGCTCAGCGATCGCACCGAAGTCACGCCCGAGATCCGGCAGCTCGCCGATAGCCTGACCGCAGGCCTGAAGAGCGATACGGAAAAGGCGCGTGTGCTCTACGATTGGGTATCCGTGCACATCGCTTATCTCGATATTGTCCTGGGCGCAGGTGGATTTGTGCCGCACAAGGCATCCGAGGTACTCGCGAACAAATACGGCGACTGCAAGGACCACGTGATACTCCTCCAGGCGCTGCTCGCCGCGAAAGGCATCCGAAGCACGCCGGTTCTTATCAACGCCGAGGACCGCTTTACGCTCTCGCCGTCACCGTCGCCGCTCGCGTTCAATCATCTGATTTCCTATGTTCCGTCTCTGCAGCTCTATCTCGACTCCACGGCGCGCTATGCACCGTTCGGTGTGCTCCCGTATTCGGATGCATCCAAACCGGTCGTGCGCATAGAAGACGGTGCCACCGTGCGCACGCCCCGCGTAGCGGCTGCCGGCGCGTCGGTCCGCGCTGTCTCAAACCTCACCGTCGCGCCCGACGGAACCATCGATGGCGACACGCAGATCGTGGCCATGGGCGCACCTGCGGCAGACCTGCGCGCGCTCATGACCGCCGCCAACGCTGCCGGGCAGGACATCTATATTCACAAGGCGATGGGCCCGGGCGTCGAAGCAAGGGTCGACCTTGGTAATATCAATGATCTGTCGCCGACCTACCGCTATTCCGCTCACTACCATGAGCCCAATGCGCTCAACGTGCCGGGACCGGCGACGATCCCGTTCAACGTCGCTTACAAGCCATTCAGTTTCACAGGGCTCGTTGCCGGTGATCTTCCGGGGAAGCGAGAGAAATCCTATGTCTGCCGCTCCATGGACTCCGAAGAGGATCTTACGATCCACCTTCCGGCCAATTTACATGTAATGGTATTGCCTCGCGCACAAAACCTAGCGACGGACGAAATGGGAATGACGATGGTCTATTCCAAGCCAGATCCGGCGACGGTGCATGCGGACATCAAAGTCCACGTCGACCATCCATCGGGCGCCTGCACGCCGGAGTATTACGCGCGCGTGCACGCCTCGATCACACAAATGACGACGGCGCTCCGTGCCCAGATACTTTATCAGTAGGTCAGCGATGATGACGGTCCGCCTGGTTGCCGCCGCCTTCCTGCTTGTCGCGATCGCGTCGCCGGCGATGGCGGCAGATCCGGTGGTGCCGAAATGCATGGCGCTCGAAACCAAGCCCGTGGCTCTTACATCGCATGTGCCGACCGGTGAGGACTATCCGCCGCTCTCGATTGCGATGAACGAGAGCGGCGATTCCCTAGTGAGCTATGTTGTCCAGCCGGACGGTTCGACGGCAGACCTGAAGATCACGCATACCAGCGGTTCGCTACGTCTCGACGATGCCGCGCTGGCGTTTGTCGGTAAATTCAAGTTCAAGCCCGGCCTGTCCGGCGGCAAACCCGCGGCTTGCTACAACGAGATCAGCCTGCGCTGGGTTGTGGGAGGTGCGAGCCCCGTGGCGGCGATGGATGCCATGGCATTCAACGCCATCTATCCGGGAGAAGACGATTTCCCGCCGGGTGCTTTTGCCCGCAAGGAAGAAGGGCTCGTTGTTGTTGGAATTGCCACCTCGCCCTCAGGCAGCATCGTGCGCTCTGTTGTTGTTAAGCCGTCAGAGTTCACTGACCTGAACGATGCTACGCTCGAGTTCCTGAAAAATTCCAAAGTGGTGCCGGCGAGGATCAACGGAAAGACTGCGACGTCGTTCATCGTCGTTCCTGTCATGTGGACGACCGTTGGCAAGCCACCGCCTCCGACGTCTTTGCCCGACGGCGATCAGGCACAGACATCCGATGAGTCCGGCAGGCGCGCGCACTAGGACGGGGCGGTATCAATCCGGATACTGGTCCTGCCAGCGATCCGTGCGCCAGCGGCCGTAGCGGTCGTCCCACCAGCCGCGATATTCACGCCAGCACCACTCGCGGACCTGATTGTAGCGGCCCTGCTGGATGCGCGCCTGCCGGCTGAAATTGCCGTAGTTCGCGATCGCCAGTTCGAGGCGGTGATGTGAGTCATGGATGCGGTCGCGGCACGAGGCCCAGCGCTGCGCGTCAGCCGGCGTGGTCAGCGTTGCGAGCGCCGAAATCGCCACGGCGCCAAGCGCGGCGCGGCGCAGAGATTTGAATTTCATGATTGTCCCCCGTTCACTCCGATCCGGGCAGTCTAGCGCCAAATATGGCAGCAAGGCGACACGGCCGTTCCGTCCCGGACGCAGATCGTCTATGGGATTGGCCGCTTATCGACAGGACCAGGACATGACCGACACGCTGCCCGATCGCCTCTCCACCAACCCCAAGAGCCCGCATTACGACCAGGCGCTTCTGGAGGCTGGTGTCGGCGTGCGCTTTAACGGTGTCGAGCGGACCAATGTCGAAGAGTATTGCGTGAGCGAGGGCTGGGTGCGCCTCGCCGTGGGAAAGACTGTCGACCGCCACGGCAACCCGATGACGGTGAAGTACAAGGGCACGGTCGAGGTTTATATGCTGAAACCGCCAGAGGCCGACGCGCAATAAATCGCGACGGATTACAAAACTTCCAGCGTTTGATCATGCGGAGGGCTTCAACGCGCCGCGCGTCCCTTGGGGAGCGGGCGTGCAGCGAGGTTAACGCATGTTGTCTACAAGACCGCTTCTGCTCATCGCCACGGGTATCGTGGCAGTTGCTGCGATCGCATCGGGTGCATCCGCCGGAGTCTGGGCGCGCCATCATCCCGCGCGAACAGAAATCGCCGGACGCGCGCACTTCCAGCAGTACCGCATCACGGAAGACCGCCGCAACGGAACGCTGACCGCCGACCAGGCGCACGCGCTGCGCGGCGAAGTACACGGCATCCATCAGGACGCCCGCGCCGATGCACTTGCCAATGGCGGACATCTGACCGGTGACGAGGCACGCAGCCTCAACGGCCAGCTCAACGCCACGAGCAGTGATATCCCGCACTGACCGATGCTCACTTGTCATCCCGGAAGGCTCGAGTAGCGAGACTATCCGGGACCCATCGCGACACGTCGGAATGGGTCCCGGCTCTCGCTATGCTCGGCCGGGATGACAGGTGGCATTAGCCGCCGAGGAAATCCATCTTGCCGATGTGAATGCCTTTGTGGCGCAGCAGCGCGTAGGCCATCGAGATGTGGAAGAAGAAGTTCGGCAGCGCGAAGCCCTGCAGGAAATCCGCGCCGGAGAATTTCATTTCACCGTTGGGGAATTTCATCACGATCTCGCGGCTTTCGGCGCCGTCGATCTTGGAGCGGTCGACGCTCTTCAGATAGTCGATTGTCTTGGCAATGCGCGCCTGAAGTTCGGGGAAGGTTGTTTCGGTGTCGGGCATCGACGGTGGCGTGCCGCCGGACAGACGGGCGGCCGGGCCTTTCGACGCATCGCTGGCGGACTGCACCTGTTGCACAAGTGTGTACATGTCGGGCGCGAGGCGCGCGTCGAGCAGGCTCTGCAGCGGGATGTCGTCCGCTTTCGCCTGCGCCACGGCCTTGTCGATGATCTTCGACAGGCCGCTCAAGGCGCGGATCATGACGGGGATGGACGCGTCGTAAATCGTGAAGGCCATATGGGTTTCCTCTTATGTATTTTGTGCGCGGAGGAGACGCGCAATCGGGTTCCCGATCAAGTCTTGAAAACCGGCCTAGTGAGACAGGGCACGCATCCAGCTGTCATCATCCTTGGGCGGCAGGACGGCGCGAAAAACCACCACCGGCCGGGAGGCGCCGCGGATCGCCAGGGCGACCAGGGGGGCGACGATCACGCCCTCGCTGCCGCACAACCCGCGCGTCAGGGCAGGGCGCATGGACCGCAGCCAAACGATATCCGGCAGCAGGCGCGACCCGTTGGAGAAGCGGCCCGCGATCTCGACCATGTGCTGCGCGTATTTCGCTTCCGAGGTGCCGAGCGACTCCGCGGCGCGCTTCAGAAGCTCGGCCGCACCGATCACGCTTGTCGGCACGACGCTGTAGAGTTCCTCGTTGAGCAGCGAGATGAGCGCCAGCCAGCGCGAGACCAGCTTGTCGTCGCAGCGCAGCCGGGCATCGCGCAAGGCCTTCTCCGCCTGCGAGAGCTTGTCGGTGAGCGCCACTACGGGGTCTATCTGCATCGCGCTGCCCTCTTCGCAACTTATTCTGAGCGTGAGGCTTCTAAACGAAACCAATGAACGCTGGCTCCGCACTATCGTGCGATTCCCACAGATGCGCGTAACGGATGTTGTGAATAAGAAAGGTTTTTCAAGCGCGCGTTGTATCGGATCGGGACAGCGCGCGATTTTTTCGCGCTGCGACTCACACACGATGCACGGTGAACGGGAGTCAAACAAAAAGGCCCGGTGTTTCCACCGGGCCTGATTGCAATTCTCGTTGGACAACCCGGCTTCGCGCAGAGCGCTACGCCGCGGTAATTCGTCCGCGCCGTGAGGCGCGGCCGAATTAGAAGTCCATATCGCCCATGCCGCCCGGCATGCCGCCGCCCGGCGCGCCGCCAGCTTCCTTCTTCGGACGATCGGCGACCATCGCCTCCGTCGTGATCAGGAGAGCAGCGACCGACGAGGCGTTCTGCAGCGCCGTGCGCACGACTTTCGTCGGGTCCACGATGCCGGCGTCGATGAAGTCGACATACTTCTCGCCCTGGGCGTCCCAGCCGAAGGTGTTTGACTTCTGCTCAAGCAGCTTGCCGACCACGATGGAGGCTTCGACGCCTGCGTTCTCGACGATCTGACGGATCGGCGCCTGGATCGCCTTGCGGACGATCGCGATGCCGGCTGTCTGGTCTTCGTTGTCGCCCGTCAGGCCGTTGAGCGCCTTGGTGGCATAGAGAAGCGCCGTGCCGCCGCCGGGGACGATACCTTCCTCGACTGCCGCCTTGGTGGCGTTGAGCGCGTCATCGACGCGATCCTTCTTCTCTTTCACTTCGACTTCGGTCGAGCCGCCGACGCGGATGACGGCAACACCGCCCGCGAGCTTCGCGAGACGTTCCTGCAGCTTCTCCTTGTCGTAGTCCGACGTGGTCTCTTCGATCTGCGCCTTGATCTGGCCGACGCGCGACTGGATGTCCGCCTTCTTGCCGGCGCCGTCGATGATCGTGGTGTTGTCCTTGTCGATACGGACCTTCTTGGCCGTGCCGAGCATGGTCAGCTTCACGTTCTCGAGCTTGATGCCCAGATCTTCGCTGATCACCTGACCGCCGGTGACGATGGCGATGTCTTCCAGCATGGCCTTGCGGCGATCGCCGAAGCCCGGTGCCTTCACCGCCGCAACCTTGAGGCCGCCGCGCAGCTTGTTGACGACGAGGGTCGCCAGCGCTTCGCCTTCGATTTCCTCGGCGATGATGAGCAGGGGACGACCCGACTGAACCACGGCTTCCAGGATCGGGAGCAGCGGCTGCAGGCTGGTCAGCTTCTTCTCATGGATGAGGATCGACGGCTCGTCGAGCTCGGCGACCATCTTGTCCGCATTGGTGATGAAGTACGGCGAGATGTACCCGCGGTCGAACTGCATGCCTTCGACGACATCGAGCTCGGTGTCCTGGCTCTTGGCTTCTTCAACCGTGATCACGCCTTCATTGCCGACCTTGGCCATGGCTTCGGCGATCATGTTGCCGACTTCACGGTCGCCGTTGGCGGAGATCGTGCCGACCTGGCCGATTTCCTCGTTCGACTTCACCTTCTTGGAGCGCTTTTTGAGATCGGCGATGACGGCATCAACCGCCTTCTCGATACCGCGCTTCAGATCCATCGGGTTCATGCCGGCCGCAACCGACTTCGAACCCTCGCGCACGATGGCGCGGGCGAGGACCGTGGCGGTCGTCGTGCCGTCGCCGGCGATGTCGTTGGTCTTCGACGCCACTTCGCGCACCATCTGTGCGCCCATGTTCTCGAACTTGTCGCCGAGTTCGATCTCCTTCGCCACCGTCACGCCGTCCTTGGTCGTGCGCGGGGCGCCGAAGCTCTTCTCGATGACGACGTTGCGGCCCTTCGGGCCCAGCGTCACCTGTACTGCGTCGGCCAGAATGTCGACGCCGCGCAGAAGTTTCTCGCGCGCGTCGGCGCCGAACTTCACGTCTTTGGCTGCCATGTGTTGTGTCTCCTGAATTCAGCTACAAAAAAGAAGAAGGCGCGGTTAGGCGGCCTTCTTCTTGGATGCGGGACGGCCCTCGAGGACGCCCATGATGTCGGACTCCTTCATGATGAGGAGGTCTTCGCCATCGATCTTCACTTCGGTGCCGGACCACTTGCCGAACAGCACGTACTCGCCGGCCTTCACGGTGGTGGGGACGAGCTTGCCGTTGTTGTCGGGGGCGCCGGGGCCAACCGAGATGACTTCGCCTTCCTGCGGCTTTTCCTGAACGGTGTCGGGAATGATGATGCCGCCGGGGGTTTTCTGGTCTTCAGCAACGCGGCGAACGACGACGCGGTCGCCGAGCGGACGGAATTTCATGCCGGATGTCTCCCTTAAGATGTTGAAACTTCTTGATGAATATCAAGTGGCAGCACTCGGGGTCTTAGAGTGCCAGCCGGTGACCGGGTATTTAGGAGTGTGCCCGGAGGGCGTCAAGGGTGGCCGTCGCGAAGAATCCATGACGGCGTGCTAGCGTTGCCACTCCAATCTGCTGGAGATCGTGATGAGCTGGTTCGACAAGCTTCAGGAAAACATCAAGGACGCAGCCAACAAGGCGGGCCTGACCCCCGAAAAGCTCAAGGACATCGGCGACACGATCAACAAGCAGCTGGCCGCAGTTCCCGACCACGCCAAGGCTCTGAAGGCGGCCGCCGAAGAGCACGGTATCGAGGTCAGCAAGATCCAGGACGCGCTCAGCCACGCAGGCGCGGAACTCACCAAGGCAGTCGATTCCGTCGCCGACCAGGTCAAGAACACCACCACCAAGACGTAATGCCGTTTCGCAATGCGCTGATGGAGCGGCTCAGCCTCTCCATCCCGATCATCCAGGCGCCGATGCTGGGCGCGACGGACACACGCATCGTGCGGGCTGCGAGCAGCACCGGCGCCTTGGGCACCCTCGCAGCCGGCGCGCTCGCACCTGCGGCGATCCACGACGCGATTGCGGAGCTCAAGCGCGACGGCAAACCGTTCGGTGCGAACCTGCTGATCGTGCCGAAGGCAGATCCTGATCCGAGAGATGTCGAGCGAGCCGTGAAGCGGCTAGCGGCGTGGCGCAAGGAATTCGGCTTGCCGGAGGAGTTTCGACCCAA
>DASZCC010000162.1:0-4499 GCA_035943485.1 Rhizomicrobium sp.
GATGCAGAATTTCGCCTATCGCTCGCCGCTCGATCGCGGGTTTCTCGCCAAACTCCTGACGGCCATCGACTCCAAGCACCCCAGGGCAATCGGGCTCGACTATCTCTTCGACCAGCCGACCGAACCGGCCAAGGATGCCGAGCTTCGCCGGGTTCTTCGTTCCATCAAGACGCCGCTGGCCGTGAGCTATTTCGAGCCTGGCGGTAAGGCGAGCACGCAACAGGTTGCTTATCTGAACAGTTTTGTCCCGGCTCCCATGCGGGCCATTGCGACGGTCGGCACCGACCAGACAGACACGGCGCGCTGGATCGTCCCCGGAGGAAAAGTTTCGACCGGCGAGAACCTCATGAGCGTGCCGCGCAAGCTCGCGGCCATTGCTGGTGTGACGACGCCGGATGAACAGGTGCCGATCGTATGGCGGGCCGACCCCGGCGAGAACCAGCCGGCCTTCGCGCAAATTTCTGCCTGCGTCGCAGGCTTCGCGGGGTGCCTGCCGTTGTCCCTTTATCCACCAGCGGTGTTCAAGGACAAGATCGTACTCATCGGGTCCGATCTCACGCTTGTCGATCATCATCGCACGCCCTTTGCGACCGATCCGGACAGCGCGAAGGCGACGCTTCCGGGCGTGGTTATTCTCGCGACCGCCACGGCGCAATTGCTGGAGGACCGTGACCCACCACAGCTGACGTGGTGGAACAACTTCCTCATAGCGTTGGTCTTTGCATCGTTCGGCGCGGCGCTAGGTCTTGCCGAATTTGCGCTTCCGTTGCGCGCCGGCGCGGTGGCGTTGCTGATCGCGGCGCTGTGGGGTTTCGGCGTGTTTGTGCTGTTTGCCCAGATGGGAATTCTCATCGGGTTGATCGCCCCCACCATCGCGATTGTAGGGTCCTTCGCCGCGGTCGACTCGCTGTCCGGCCTTGATGCACGGCGTCAGAGGGCCTTTGTGCAGGGGATGTTCTCGCGTTATGTGTCGCCCAAGGTCGTGCAGCAGCTGGTGGAGGATCCCACCAAGGTCGTGCTGGGCGGCGAGCGCCGCGAGATGACCCTCCTTTTCACCGACATCGCGAACTTCACGACGATGTCGGAGGGCCTCGACTCGCGCGACGTTGGCCGTGTACTCAATGCCTATCTGGACGGCATGACCACGACCGTGCACCGCCACGACGGCACGGTGGACAAGTTCATCGGCGACTCGGTTTTTGCCATCTTCAATGCACCCATCGACATCGGTGATCATGCGACCAAGGGCGTTCAGTGCATGATCGATCTCGATCGGTTCACGGAAACCTTTCGCACCAAGATGAACCACGACGGTATCCCGCTGGGGATCACCCGCATCGGAGTCCATACAGGCATCGCCGCGGTCGGTGACTTCGGCTCGCATGAGCGGTCGAGCTACACCGCCACCGGCGACGTGGTAAACGCAGCCTCGCGGCTGGAGGGGCTGAACAAGACTTTCGGCACCAGGCTCTGTGTCAGCGAAGCGACGCGTGTGCTATGCAAAGGCATTACGTTCCGCCCGATTGCTTCGGTGGTGCTCAAGGGCAAGACCGAAGCAATGAATGTCTTCGAGCCAATTCACGACGATGCGTACGCCCCGCCTTACCTTGCCCGCTATCAGGCGGCCTTTGATGCGGTACGCGACGAGCGGCCCGACGCTTTGGGGCTGTTCGAAGCACTGTCAACGGAACGGCCGGACGACTCGCTTGTGGCCTTCTATATCGAGCGTCTGCGCGACGGCCACGCGGGAATCGAAGTGAAGATGACCGAAAAATGATGATCTGGTCCGGTTTCGCTCTTGTTCTCCTGGTGCTCGCGCGCCTGTTCGGGCTTGGGGCGATCGCACATCGCATCTCGCCGGAGTTCGCGACGGAAACGGGTCACGTCCTGGTGGTGATGATCGTCATTGCCGCCACGCTCTTCATCGACGGGCTGATCCGCTACTTCTACTGGCACAGATATTTGCAGCGCCGCCGCAATCGCGAAACGCCGGCGCTGATCCAGGACATTCTGACCGTCTGCCTGGTGCTGTTGGGCCTGTCGATCGGCCTCTACTGGCAGGAAGGTTTCTCCTTCACCGGCCTGATTACCGCGTCAGGTGCCACGGCGATCATCCTCGGCATCGCGCTGCAGACCGTCATTCAGGACTTGTTCAGCGGCCTGTCGATCAACCTCGACGGCTCCTATGCGCTTGGCGACTGGCTGACCATCTACACCGACCAGATGCCGGAACCGATCTACGGCCGCGTCGTCGGCATCACCTGGCGCTCGACGTTTCTCTCGCTGGATGACGGCCGTCGCCTGATGGTGCCGAACCATGTGGCGACGGCGAATCCGATCATGAACCACAGCCGGCCACAGGATGCCAAGCGGCTGTACGTCGAAGTGGGCGTGGACTTCCGCATTCCGGCGGAACGCGTGATGGACATGCTGCTGGGCGAAGCCTTCAAGGCGGTGCGCCGCCCTGGCCTTGCGCGCACGCCGGAGCCTTCGGTCCTGATCAACCGGATCACAACCGACTCGGTGATCTATGAAGTCCGGTTCTATGCGTTCCCGGATCAGATCGAACCGGGCGCCGCCAAGTCAGCCGTGTTCAAGAGCCTGCACGACGTGATCGTGCAGAACAAAATCCCTTCGCCGGTCACGCAAGTCGAACTCACCAAAGAGCCCGACATCGAGAAGGTCCTCGGCGAGGAGGAAATCCAGGACGCCCTGCACAATGCCAACCTGTTCGCGCATGTGCTGGACGAGCGTCAGTCGCGCGAGCTGGCACGACTCTGCAAGGTACGTGAATTCCCGCGCGCATCGAATCTGATGCAGCAGGGCGAAAGTGCGGCCTCGATGTTCATTCTGCTCGAAGGTGCGGCCCGCGTCAGCGTGCTGGGCCAGAACAACGATGCGCGCGAAGTGGCCGTGCTGGCGACAGGCGATGTCGTCGGCGAGATGTCGCTGATGACCGGCGCGCCCCGCAACGCTACGGTGACGGCGCTCACCCGGGTGCGCGCGCTGGAGATTACCAAGGAGCCGGTCGAGATCCTGCTGCGTCGCTCGCCCGAATTGCTCGAGCGTTTTAGCCAGGTGCTGGCGCGCCGCGAACAAGAACGCGCAGCGGTCGCTCAGCGCGTGATCGAGGTGGGTGCCGTTGAGATCGACCTGATGGCGCGCATGAAGCAGTTCTTCTCGCGCGTCCTGTGGTCAGACTCCTAGGTTCGGTCCCCACACCAGGAACGCCGCTACGATGGCGATATAGGTCAGCTGATGGGCGAGCTGGTCGAGGCCGAAGATCATCCAGTAGCGCACGTCGGTGATGCCCCACTGCTTGACCTCGTCAATCTTCGATTTGGTCCAGTCCGTGTGGTAGTGGATGACGAACTCCACGACCATGACGATGAGAATGCCGACCGGCGCCGCGCCCAGGATCAGCAGCGCGGGGATCGACAAGATCACGTGGATTCCAGAATGGATAAAGCCCCCGAAATGGCCATAGATGCCTTTCGTGCGAACCTGGTACTCGCTCTGCAGAACAAAGTCGGCCAGGAAATGCTTTAGCTGGAAGGCCGTGAGCGCCCACAGCGCCACAGCCGTCTCATGACTCATCAACGACCCTTTCGGAATGCCCCGGTACGCTCCCTGTCCCGTGAATAGTGCAATCCTGATTGCGCCGCAATTAAGGAAGCATATACGGCCGGGTTTGCGGGTCGCGGAATCCCTGCCTATCGTATGTCAACGAGGGAATTTGCATGTGGATCGCGACCGCAAATCTGGGCGGAAAGCTCGATGCAATGCTGGCGGCGGGCGAATTTGCCGCGATCGCGTCGCAGTCCGGTCAGGATGACGCTACGGTTTTTGCCCGTGGCGTGGCTCTCAGCAATCTCGGGCGGCTCGGTGAGGCACGCGACGCGTTTGCAGCGCTCACCAATAGTACCAATTTCGCGGATGCCGCCGCTGTCGAGCGCGGCTTTCTGGACCTGAACACGCCGGAGGGTCCCGCTGCGGTTGCCACAGTGATGCGCGACCTCGCGCCTCGCGTGGCCGGGGTACTGGCAGGCCGCGCGCAGCATCTCCTCGGCGTCGCCGAATTCCGGCAGATGCACATTGGCGATGCACTCGACGCGCTGGCGCGCGCGCAGAAGGCCTACCATGAAACAGCTTGCGAACCCGGCGAGGCGCAGGTGCTTGATACGCAAGGCATGGTGCATCAGTGGATGGGCAACGAGAGTGCGGCGCTGGTTTCGTACGCGCACTCGCTCGCCCTCAAGAACAGGATCGGCGATCGCGTCGGGTCGGCCATCACGCTCGGCAATCTCGGCCGCTATTGCGCGATGCTGGGGCGGGCCGAAGAGGCGCGTGCATTTCTGGCGCTGGACCTGAAGGTTGCGGAGGACGTGGGCGACGTGCGCGGGCAGGCGCGCGTGCTGACAGACCTCGCCGAGATCGCGCGCGAGGCGGGTGATTTCAAGACGTCGGCGGAGAACCTTGCGCGCGCAGAGTCGTTGGCC
>DASZCC010000163.1:0-3114 GCA_035943485.1 Rhizomicrobium sp.
AGCGCGCAGACGCGCCTCGACAAGCTCGTCACCGTCATCGCGACCAACATGGTGGCGGAGGTCTGCTCGATCTATCTGCGCCGCGCCGGCAAGGCACTGGAGCTGTTCGCGACTGAAGGCCTTAACCGCGCGGCCGTTCACAAGACCCGGATGAAGGAAGGCGAGGGCCTCGTCGGTCTCGTAGCGCAGTCGGCCG
Organism: Rhizomicrobium sp.; assembly: GCA_035943485.1. Taxonomy (GTDB): domain Bacteria; phylum Pseudomonadota; class Alphaproteobacteria; order Micropepsales; family Micropepsaceae; genus Rhizomicrobium. Next base: position 197 of record DASZCC010000163.1, read on the forward strand.
AACCAGTGAACCTTTCGGACGCACCGGCCGATCCGCATTTTTCGTACCGCCCTGAAACGGGCGAAGACCCGTACAAATCATTCCTCGGCGTGCCGATCGTGCGTGGTGGTCAGGTGTTCGGCGTGCTCACCGTGCAAAACCGCGCTGCGGTGCTGTACGCGGAAGAGGAAGTCGAGGCGCTGCAGACCGTCGCCATGGTGCTGGCGGAGGTCGTGGCGCAGGGCGGCCTGTTCAACATCGCCGAACTCGACGAGCCCGAACTGCGGATCGACAGGCCGCGCGTGTTCTATGGCGAGGGACTGTCGGAAGGCGTGGCCGTCGGTCGCGTCGTGCTGCACGAGCCGCGCGTGAAGGTCGAGCGCATGATCGCCGACAACACGCAGGACGAACTGGTCCGTCTTGAGGACGCGATTGGCTCGTTGCGCGACTCCGTCGACAACATGCTGGAGTCCAGCGAGCTCGACCTGACAGGCGAGGGGCGCGAGGTCATCGAAGCCTATCGCCTGTTCGCCCATGACCAGGGCTGGCGCACGCGCATGCGCGACGCCATCCGCACCGGCCTTACGGCCGAAGCTGCCGTCGAACGCGTGCAGGACGAGATGCGCGTGCGCGTGCAACGCCTGGATGATCCGGTACTGCGCGAAAGGCTGCATGATCTCGACGATCTCGCACGCCGGCTGCTACGCCATCTAACTGGCGAGGATGCGACACAGGAATTGCCGATGAACGCGGTCATCGTCGCCCGTGCGATGGGTCCGGCCGAACTACTGGACTACGGCCGCGAGCGGCTGGCGGGCCTTGTGCTGGAGGATGCCGCGACGACCTCGCATGTCGCGATCGTGGCGCGCTCGATGGATTTGCCGCTGATCGGTTCGGCGGAGGGCATCACCGACGCAGCGCGCGGCGGCGACGCCATCGTCATCGACGGGGAGGGCGGCGAAGCGCATCTGCGGCCACAGGCCGAGATCGTCGCCGCCTTCGAGGCCAAGCGCACGCTGCGCGAACACGCGCAGGCGCGTTTCGCGGCGATCCGCGAGCTGCCTGCGATCACCAAGGATGGCGTGCCGATCAAGCTGATGATGAATGCCGGGCTGATGCTCGACATGCCCCATCTGACGGAATCCGGAGCCGATGGCGTGGGCCTCTTCCGCACCGAGCTGCAGTTCATGATCGGTGAAACGATGCCGCGCCTGGCCGACCAGGTGAAATTCTATCGTGAAATCCTCGATGCAGCGGGTGACCGGCCAGTCGTGTTCCGCACCCTCGACCTCGGCGGCGACAAGGTGCTGCCCTATGCCCGCTGGGAGCGTGAGGAGAATCCGGCACTGGGGTGGCGCGCCATCCGCATTGCGCTCGATCGTCCGGCGCTGCTGCGCTATCAGGTCCGCGCGCTTCTGACGGCTGCAGAGGGCCGCACGCTGCGTCTCATGCTTCCGATGATCTCCAACGTCGACGAGTTCAATCGCGCCCGTGCCCTGATCGATCGCGAGATCGAGCGTGCGCGGCTGCTTGGTATCGAACGGCCACGCCAGATACAGGTCGGTGCGATGCTGGAAGTGCCGTCGCTCGCCTTCATGCTGCCGCAACTGATGCGCTCGGCGGACTTCGTCTCGATCGGTTCAAACGATCTTCTGTCCTTCGCGTTTGCCGTCGACCGCACCAATCCGCGCGTCTCGCGGCGCTATGACTCGCTGAACCCTGGCGCTCTGACGCTGATCCGGCTGATCGTGCGCAGTTCTGCAGAGGCACACGGTGAGTTGTCCTTGTGCGGAGAGATGGCGGGCAAGCCGCTCGACGCCATGGCATTGCTGGGTCTGGGCCTGCGGACGCTTTCGATGCATCCGGCCAATATCGGCCCGATCAAGATGATGATCCGCAGCATGAACCTGAGCGAGGTCGCGCCCTTTGTGGACAAGCTTTGCGGCCGGACGGATCACAGCCTTCGTACCCGCCTGACGGCCTTCGCGGCGGAACGTGGCATCGTCCTGAAGTGACGTGGCTTCAGCCTAGTTTACAGTGCAATCATAGGTCGGTTTGGTGCCGCATACGCCTGCTCTCAGCAGGGTGAACCGGTTGTTCCGCGGCAAAATTATCTAATAGAATCCGCAGAATTGGCTGGCTGGTAACCACCGGTGCGTATATCTGTGACCCATGACAAAAGTGACTCGGCTGACGCTTGAAGAAGGCGGCGAGATGAAAAGCCGCCGGATCCATCTGCGCGAGATTTCGGACGAATCCGACGCGCCGCTGGAGACGGTGGGGCAAGACCTCAGGGCCGCGCGGCTGCGCCGTGGTGACGATCTGGCGACGGTCTCCAAGTCGCTCAAAATCCGCAAGGACTATCTCGAAGCGATCGAGGAAGACCGGCTCGATGCGTTGCCTGGCAAGGCGTACGCCGTCGGCTTTGTGCGCTCCTATGCGTACTACCTGGGTCTCGACGTCACGCAGTGCGTGGATCGGTTCAAGGCGGAGATCGCGGGCCGTTCCGATGGCGACAACCAGCCGCGCGTGACCGTGATCGACGAGGAGGAGCGGCGCATGCCGCGAGGCTGGCCCGTCGTGGCCGCCGTCGTACTCGCGCTGATCGCCTATGGCATCTACTACGCGTTCACGTCTTCGACGAGTGAGCCGATCGTGGCGGCACCGCCTGCACCGCAGGTAGCTGCAATCAAACCGGTCGCGACGCCGCACAAGCCGGCGCCAGCGCCCGTGCAGACCGCGGCTACACCTGCGCCAGTCACTGCACCCGTCGCCGGAGCGCCAACTGCTGCCGGCGTGACGGCGCCGAAACCAACAAGCGCCGCAGCTGATGTGCTTCCTGCAGGTCAGGTGTATGGCAAGGGCAATTTCGGTTCGCGCATAACATTGCGAGTGCACCAGCCCACGCGGCTGCTGGTTCAGGGCCCCGGCGGCATGGT